>JAJDVJ010000176.1 GCA_022826205.1 Silicimonas sp.
TCGGACGTGGCGCTGGAATGACACCGCACATCCGTTCAGCCCCGTTCGGGAGTAGGCGAGATAGAGTGGTGCCGTTGCAAATTCCAGGCCTGGCCTTGAATCAATTCCCGTGGCGTGCCCGAACTGGACCTGCCGTCGTCCGTCTGGGAGTTCTTCGGCCACCATGCGGTGCCCGCCTGACCAGCCGTAGTGAAACGCCCATGCCTCGCCCTGGGTGTTTGTTGCGCCACGTGCAGGCACGAACAGTCCTGGAAAGTGCTCGTGGCCGGATCGCCCAGTGCGGTTCTCGCGGAGGCGGATGCCCGGGATCCATGGCATGCGGTTCAGTTGGAACTCGCCGCACCAACGGCCCGAAACGTCGATCATCTCGTCCGAATGCTGTGCAGCAGGCATGACCGGAGCCGCCAGCCAGAGCACGCGGATCGGCTTGTCCGACATTAGCGTGGCGGACGCCGTGACGACACGGGTCGCGGAATCCATGGCAAGTGCCGCGAGATAGGTCATTCCGTTCGCGTCATCGCGATAGGTCAGGTCGATGCGGTCGTCGTCGGCGTTTGCAGAAACAAGCAGCAAGGTTCCATGGATCGGCGTTCCGTCGACGGCATGCGCGATCAGGCCGGGCTGTCCCGGAAAGGTGCGGGCCGTTTCCGGGCAGATCGAGAGATCGGGATTTTCGTCCAGCATGCCGCCCGTGACGTCGAGACCGCTCGCGTCAACGAGTGCATCCAGGTCTTCTGATGCGGGCAGGTTGGCGCCCCAGTAGACGACTTCAGGCAGGCGATTCCCGCGTGCGGCCAGGACCACGGTTTGGTGGCCGTCGTCAAGTCTCCATGCGTGCATTACTTGACGGCGCCAAGCGTGAGACCGGCAATGAAGTGTCTTTGCATCAGGAAGAACATCAGGACCGGCGGCAGCGCCGCGACGATCGAGCCTGCGCTCATCAGGTGATAGGCGGCGCGGAACTGGGCATTGAAGGACGTGATGCCGGCGGTGACAGGCTGGCTTTCCGGTCCTTGCGTCAGCACGACCGCCCAGAAATAGTCATTCCAGATGAAGGTGAAGATCAGCACCGAAAGGGCGGCCAGGGCCGGCTTCATCAACGGCAGCACGACGAACCAGAAGATGCGCCATTCGGCGACGCCCTCGACCCGGGCCGCCTCAATCAGCGGGAAGGGCAGCGCGCGGATGAAGTTGCGCATGAACAGGGTGCAGAATCCCGTCTGGAACGCGATGTGGAAGAGGACGAGGCCCGTCTTGGTGTTGTAGAGGCCCATGTCCAGCGTGAGGTCCCGAACCGGAACCATGAGAATCTGGAACGGCACGAAATTGCCCGCGACGAACATGAAGAAAATCCAGAGATTGGCGCGGAACTTGTAGATGCCAAGGGCGAATCCCGTCATCGACGACAGTGCGACCGCCCCGATCACCGTCGGCACCGTGATGAAGACGGAGTTCAGGAGATAGCGCGGCATGTCGCTTTCGAGGAAGACCTTGCCATAGTTGGTCATGCCCTCGAAGGTGGAGGGAACTCCCCAGTAGTTTCCGGTGGTGAAATCCGCATCCGGCTTGATCGAGAAGACCGCGACCGCGAGCAATGGTGCCAGCCACATCAGGAGTGCGATCGGCAGAAGCGTCTTGTAGGCAACTTGCGTGGTCCGGGCGGTGGATTCGATCGGTCTCGGAAACATGTCAGCGCGCTCCCTTCTCTTCCTTCCACATTGACCAGAGGAAGTAGGCGATGAAGCAGAGCATGATCAGGAAGAGAACCACGGCGATGGCTGCGCCGTATCCCATCCTGAAGCCGTATTCCGAAAGCGCCACCTCGAACATGTAGAACGCGAGAACACGCGATGATCCGAAGGGCCCGCCTTGCGTCATGATCGAGATCAGGTCGAACGAGCGAAGCGCGCCGATGATTGTCACCACGAATGCGATGAAGGTCGCGGGTTTCAGTTGCGGGATGATCACGTGCCAGAGCATTTTCCAACCCTTTGCTCCGTCGAGACGGCCCGCCTCGACCTGTTCTGGATCCACCGCATTGAGGCCCGTGAGGTAGAGGATCATGCAATAGGCGGTTTGGGGCCACAGGCCGGCGGCGATGATCCCGTAGGTCACGAATCGCTCGTCGCCGAGGACGTTGATCGGCCCGAGGCCGACCCAGCCGATGATTGTGTTCAGGAGTCCGAAGGTCGGATCGTAAAACCAGGTGAAGACCAGCCCGACGACCACCTGGCTGATGACGAAGGGAAAGAAGAAGAGCGACTTGTAGAGCCTGATGCCCCAGACGTTCTGGTTGAGAAAGAGAGCGATCATCAGCCCCACAGGAATTGCGAGGAGGTAGAGAAACAGCCAGATCACGTTGTTCTTGAGCGAGACGAAGAAGGCGTCCCGGTCGACGAATTCCCAGTAGAGGTCCTGGTAGTTCTGAAATCCGATGTATTCGGCCTCTCCGAGCCCGTCCCAATCGTAGAGCGAGACGTTGAAGGACTGGAAGATCGGTGAAATGACGTAGAAGATGAAGAAGAGAACGCCGGGTGCAAGGAAGAGCCAAGGCGTGATCGCGATCTGGTTCCGGTGGAACCACGAGCCGCCGCCATTGACCGCGCGGACATCTTGAAGGCTGGACTCGCTCATTGCCTTGCTCCCACAGGAAACCCGTCCTGGAAACAGCACTCAAAAAATCTGGAAACGAATAGTCGTTGTCAAGGGGCACCCCGTGAGGGGTGCCCGCACAAGTCTGAATTACTCGTAGATCCGTTTGCGCGCACGCTCGAGCTTGCCAAGAATGCGATCCAGGTTGTCAGGCTTGACCATGAACTCCTGGAAGCCTTCCATCGACACCTTGGCCATTTCGGCCGGCGCATCGCGGTCCCAGAACTGGGCGACGCCGCCGGGGCTGTTCGACGACAGCATGGCAAAGCCTTCGTTCAGGAACTTGTCGTCGTCGACCGACGACATTGCGTTGACCGGAAGCTGGCCCAGGTTGTTGCCGTTGTTGATCTCGGTCTGCTCGTCGGCCGAGACGACAAAACGCAGGAACTCGCGTGCCGCCTCCTTGTTCGCGGCATTCGCCGGAATGTGGAAGGTGTCGGTCGGCGCGTCTTCGGAAAGAGCGACTCCCGGGGTGATGACCGGAAACTGGTAGAAGTCCAGTTGATCGTCGGTGAGACCGGCATCGCGCAGCGGCGCCACGGAGAAGTTGCCCATCAGGTAGTGCACCGCGTCTCCGTTGACCATGAACGGAAGCGCTTCCTGCCAGCTGTAGGTCTGGTGGTTGTCGATGAACCCGCCCATGTCGATCAGTTCACGCCAGTTGGCAAAGGTCTGCCTGACACGGTCGTCTTCCCAGCTGACCTCGCCGCCGGCGAGTTGCATGTGAAAGTCGAACCCGTTGGTGCGCATGTTCAGGTAGTCGAACCAGCCGCCAGCGGTCCAAAGGAACTTGGTGCCGATGGTGTAGCACTTGCGACCCGAGGCGAGGATGGCCTCGCAGTTCGCCTTGAACTCCTCCCAATTGGACGGTTCGTTCAGGCCGAGTTCCTCGTAGATGTCCTTCCGGTAATAGACGCCCCACTGGTAGTAGGAATACGGCACGCCCCACTGCTTGCCGTCGATGGTCATTGCGCCCTTCGTCGAGGCGAGGTTCTCGGCGATTTCCGGCTCGTTCCAGAGATCCGAGACGTCCTCGAACAGGCCCGCCTCCACGTAGGGGCGCATACGGTTCGCTGCATACCAGGTTGCAACGTCTGGCGGGTTGGCAGTAAGGAAGTTCCTGATCTGGGTCTTGTATTCCTCTCGATCGATCACCGTGGTCTCGATGTTGAGGTCCGGATGATTTGCCTGGAATCGGGCGATCACGGCTTCCATGGTCGCGCGCGGGGCAGGGTTCGAAGTGTCAAGGAAAATTTTCAGGTCTCCTGACAGCGACTGGCCGCTGGCGGATGTCCCGCCGACCGTAATGGCCGCAAGGCCAAGCGCCGCGATGGACGCCTTTAGGATGGAACGCATGCTTTTTCTCCCAGTTTGTCCCATGTTTTGGTTCCATATAATGAAACCGAGTTTTGCATATTGAAATCCTAACACGATTCAGGTTACCCTTGTCAACACGGCATTGCGAATTCCTTGCATGCCGGGCGGGGGATGGAATCGAGTGTTGGAGCGAAACGGCACCGTAGGCAAGGCAATTGAAGTGCTTGATCAGGTGGCTGACCGCGGCCGCCCGGTCCGGTTTTCCGAACTGCTGGAAGAATCGCGGTTCCCAAAGGCGACGCTGTACCGGTTCCTGCAATCGCTGGTAGGTCAAGGCATGCTGGCCTATGATGCCGAGCGGCAGACCTACATGCCGGGCCTGAGGCTGGTGCGACTCGCCCATGCTGCTTGGCAACATTCGTCGCTGGCTCCGATCGCGCGCCCTCATGTCGATGCCTTGGCCGAAGTGGTGCGGGAGGCGGTTCACCTGGCGCAGATCGATCACGGGCATGTCATTTTCGTGGACAAGCGAAAGAAAACGAACATGTTCGACACGCTGGCCCAGACCGGTCTGGTCGCACCAAGCTACTGCACCGGAGTCGGCAAGGCCATCCTGGCATTCCTGCCCGAGGAAACCCGCAGCGAGGCATTGAAGATGCAGGCCTTCGTGCCCTACACTCCGCACACTCACAGGTCTCCAAGGAGTCTTTGGCCCGAACTTGACCAGATACGGGACGAAGGCATAGCATTCGACCGGGAAGAGCATGAACAGGGCATCATCTCCGTTGCCGCGCCCATCATCCCCGACCAAAGACGCGTCGTTGGGGCGATTTCGATTGCGACCTCCACGTCACGGCGGTCGCTCGACGAGTTGAAGACGTTGAGTCCCACCCTGCGCGAGACGGCGTCGCGAATCGCGGCCGAAGTCCAGCCCTGGCAATTCCCCAACTAGAAGGAGCACCAAATGTCCGGCGTTGCCCTATCCAAGGTGATTAAGCGATACGACGAAGTTCAGGTCATTCACGGCGTAGACCTGAACATCGAGGACGGCGAGTTCTGCGTCTTCGTAGGGCCGTCAGGCTGCGGCAAGTCCACGCTGCTCCGGATGGTCGCGGGCCTCGAGGAAACCACGGATGGCACGATCAGGATCGGTTCGCGGGACGTGACGAAAATGGATCCGGCCGAGCGGGGAGTCGCGATGGTGTTCCAGACCTATGCCCTCTATCCGCACATGACGGTCGAGCAGAACATGGGCTTCGGCCTGAAGATGAACGGACACCCGACGACCGAGATCAAGGAGAAGGTTTCCACGGCAAGCCAGATCCTGCGGCTGGACGAGTACCTGAAGCGCAAGCCGGCGGCACTTTCTGGGGGCCAGCGCCAGCGCGTTGCAATTGGGCGCGCCATCGTGCGTGGCCCGGAAGTCTTTCTGTTCGACGAGCCGCTTTCGAACCTCGACGCCGAACTGAGGGTAGAGATGCGGGTCGAGATCGCGCGGCTCCACAAGGAGATAGGGGCGACGATGATCTACGTGACCCACGATCAGGTCGAGGCCATGACCATGGCGGACAAGATCGTGGTGCTTCGGGACGGAATCGTGGAGCAGGTCGGCGCTCCCTTGGAGCTTTACCGCGATCCGGACAACCGCTTTGTTGCCGGATTCATTGGGTCACCCTCGATGAATTTTCTTGGCGGAAGTGCCGAATCCGGCGCAGTCGCGGTGCCCGGCCTGAAGCAGACTCTTCAGACCGGCGTTGCCCTGCCGCAGGCGGGTGAGGCCGTAACTATCGGTCTCAGGCCTGAACATGTAGAAATCGACCTCGGCGGCGACACCCACCAGGTCGAGCTTACCGAGGCTCTGGGTGGCGTGTCCTATGCCTACCTGACCTGCGACACGGGCGAGAAGATGATTATCGAGGAGCGCGGCGACACCCGAAGCAACCCAGGCGACCGTGTCGGACTTCGGTTCGAACAGAGGCGGGTATATTTCTTCGACAAGGACGGTGCTCGATTGCGTTAGCGCGCGCGTTCGCGCGGTTCGCAATCGCTGAAGCCCAAGTCAATGGGCCAGAGTGCCGAGGCGACACTGCGCGCCATGAACTCATTCGGCATCCAATGACCAATAGGCGCGGCGTGGAGCCATGGCTGCGGATCATGTTGCCGGTTTTGGCCATGACTTCGATGCTGCGGGCTCAATTTAGGCGGGTGTCTTCTCGGAGTTGAGGATCTCGATCACCATGGCGGCGGTCCAGGTGAAATTGCTCCCGCCACAGGGTTCGGCAGTGATTGGATCGTAGTATTCGGCAAATCCGCCTTTCTCGATCAGGCGGATGCTGTCGGCGTCGATGCGACGCGCCATGGCGTCTTGACCCGCAGCCTTTAGCCCGTCCGATATCATGTAGTTCACGATCAGCCAGACGGGACCGCGCCAGTAGCGAAGGCCGTCATATTCCGGCGCAGACGGATCGTGGCTGGGTACCATGAACTGCGCGCTTTCGCCGAGCTTGGCAATGCGCGCGGCAAGGGCTTCGGCACGGCGTTTCGGGACGGCGCAAAAGGCGGCCAGAATCCCGCCGATTGATGGGCTGTCAATCAGCTTGGCCGCCACGCGGTCATAACACACGTACTGGCCAAGCCGTTCGTGCCAAAGGCTGTCCATCGCCTTGATGCCCCGCTCAGCAAATGCACGGGACTCCGCAGCGATTTCGGACTCTCCCAGCCGTTCGGCAAGATCAGCCAGATCGCTGCACGACCGGATCAGTATCGCGTTGAAGTCCGGATCGACCATGCGGAAGGGCGACGCATCGTGCAGTTTCGAGTTGTCCCAGCCGAGGCTGCGGAAGTGCTGGACCAGCCAGATGTAGCGCTTGTACTGCTCATCTGTCGGTCGATGCGCAGGATTCGCGTGGCTTGTGTCACGGCGCTGGAATTCGCCGACCGCTTCGGTCGGAACGCGGGCAAGGGCATCGTCCCAGTCGACCGAATTGTCACGGCCCGACTCCCACGGGTGAATGACTGCCACCAGCCCAGTGCCCTGCGGGTCCCGGTTGCGGTAGAACCACTTGTGCCAGCCGTGAATGCGCGGCAGCAAGGCGCGGGCACGTCTTTCGGCCATTGCCTTGTCACGGGCTCGATCAAAGATGCGGCGTACAGCAAATCCGGTGACCGGTGGCTGGGTAATGCCCGAGGTCGGGACTTCCCGTTCCGTGCCCCAGACATCTGGACCTGGGAAGTAGCCGTCATCCGACTCGTGAAAAATGATGTGCGGGACCTTTCCGTCCTCCCACTGATGCAAGAACAGTGTCTCGATCTCGGTCCACGCGCGGGTCTCGTCAAAATGGGCAATGCCCAGGGCGCTCAAGGCAGAGTCCCAGTTCCACTGGAAGGGATAGAGCCCGTGTGTCGGCACGGTATAGTGGCCGCGATCATTGCGCGCAATTACGGCGCGTGCCTTCTCGATCAGATCCTGTTTCACGGGCAGTCCTCAAGCGACCGCAAGCGTGGTGTCGGGATCGAACCAGCGCATTCGGTCAGGTTGCGGCGCAAGAGTCAGTTGATCGCCTGGCTTGACGCTCATGTCGCTGTCAAGCACCGCGCGGAACATCGACCCCTGGACCTCGCAGGTTATCAGCAGATGCGCGCCCAGCGGCTCCACCACCTTGGCCGTCGCTGTCAGGCCCGTGTCGGCGGGTCGCATGTCCTCAGGACGAATCGCAAATTTCAGTGGCTTGCCGCTGCTTGGCCCATCCACGACCTGGCCTGCAACGGACCACTTGCCATCCCCTGCGGGGGCGGCCGGCAGGAAATTCATCGGCGGGTTGCCGATGAACCCTGCGACGAACTCCGCCGCCGGATTGCGGTAGACCTCAATGGGGGATGCGGCCTGCACGATTTCGCCCTGATGCATCACGCTGATCCGATCGGCCATGGACATGGCTTCGACCTGATCGTGGGTGACGTAGATCGCGGTGGTGTTGCTTGCGGCCAGAACGCCCTTGAGTTCGGCGCGCATCTCCATCCGCAGGAGCGCGTCAAGATTCGACAGCGGCTCGTCCATCAGGATCACGTCCGGCTCCATCGCCAGGGCGCGGGCCACGGCGACGCGCTGTCTCTGGCCGCCCGACAATTCGCCGGAATAGCGTTTCAGCAGCTGCTCGATATGCATCAGTTCAGCTGTGCGCTCGACGCGGTCTTTCACCTCGTCGTTGGGCAGCTTCTGCATCCGAAGGCCAAAGCCAATGTTCTCGAACACTGTCAAGTGTGGAAAGACGGCGTAGTTCTGAAACACCATCGCGATGCCGCGATCCTTCGGCGCGAGGTCGTCCACCCGGCGCCCGCCAATCCAGACTTCGCCGGTCGTCGCGGTCTCCAGCCCGGCGATGATCCGCAATAGCGTCGTCTTTCCGCACCCTGAGGCGCCGAGCAGCACCATGAATTCCTGGTCCTGGATGGTCAGGTTGATGTCGTGCAGCGCCTGGTATGTCCCGAAACGCTTGGCGACGTTCTTGATCTCGATCTGAGCCATTTTCGTTTCCTTTCAGATACGCCCCGCCTCAGCGGCTGGCGATGCCCCACATGGCAAAGAGGTATTTGCGCACGGCGAAGATGAAGATCAGCGCCGGCACGACGAGGATGAACCCGCCCGCAAATTTCAGGTGCAGGGGCGAGGTGTCGAGGTTCTGCAGCAGGAACGCCGTCAGGGTCCGGTTCTCGATGGTCAGCACCGCAGCCGCGAAAACTTCGTTCCACGAGATCACGAAGGCGAAGATCGCGGATGCGGTGATCCCAGGCAGGATCAGCGGCAGCACGACCTTGGAAAACGCGGTGAGCCGTGTGCAGCCGAGCGTCCAGGCAGCCTCCTCCAGTTCCAGCGGAATGCCGGAGAAGAGTGCGAAAGTGATGAGCACCGAGAATGGGATCGCCAGCGTCGTATGCACGAGTGCAAGTCCGAACACGGTGTCGTCGAGCCCGGTCTGGATGAACATCACCGCAAGCGGCAGCGCCAGAAGCGGCAGCGGAAAAGCCCGGGTCAGCAGGATCAGGAGCCGGAACAGCTCCTTGCCGTGGAAGTCGAATCGCGAAAGGGCATAGCCTGCCGGCGCCCCGATGACGATGGACATGATCATGGTCAGTCCCGCCACGAGGATCGAGTTCTTCAGAGCCGTCAGCATCCCCGCGAAATTGGCAAAGAAGGTCAGGCTGCCGAGGTCGAACTCGGGGATGAACGGCTTGGGAAAGCTGTTCACCGTTTCCGGGGCGCTGAGCGTGTTGATCAGCAGGAAATACAGTGGAACGATGACCCAGGCGCAGAGCAGGACAACCGCGCTGCCATAAACCCAGCGGCCCGCTCTCCGCGTGTCTGTCGCGACTGCATCTGTGGTGACTGCGGTCATATCGTGGCTCCTTTCGGCACGCGAAGAACGCGCAGGATGATCAGGGTGAAGGCGATTGAGATGGCCAGGATGATCAGCGCCAACGCTGCCGCTGCCCCGCTGTTCAGGAGGTCGAACTGGTAGGCGTAGGTCTCACCCATGAGGACGGGGAAGAGCGTGCCGCCGAGGGCCGCGACCACCGCGAAGATCTCGAAGGCCAGGATGACCCGCAAGACAAGCGCAGTCTGCAAGCTGGGGCGCAAGAGCGGCAATGTGATGCGCAGGAACCGTTTCCACGGCGATGCGCCGAAGACCTCGGCCGCCTCGTAGTACTCCTTGGGGATCAGCCCGATGCCCGCCACCAGAATCACCAGCATGATCGCGGTCGCGCGCCAGATCTCGGCAAGCATGATCGCCAGGAACACGATGCCGGGGTTCTGGAATGTCAGCAGGTTCACTGGCTTGTCGACGATCCCGAGACCGTTCATCATCGAGTTCAGGAACCCCGACTGTTCGAAGATGGCCAGCCAGATGATGCCTGCGGCAAGGTCCGAGATGCCAAGCGGGATGGTCCAGACGTAGAGCACGAGGTCGCGGCCCTTTTTCATCCGGTTGACCATGGTGGCCATCAACAGGGCGAGCGCGAGCTGGATCGGCACAACCGCAGCCGCCAAGAGCAGCGTGTTGCGCATCGTGATCGGGAACTTCCAGTAGCCCGTCACCTCGCGGAAATTGTCGAGCGTGAAGCCGGCCCCGGTGCTGAATGCTTGCTTCGAGACCAACACGAACGGGTACAGGAAGAACAGGCACAGAAACAGTGTCACCGGAAGGATCAGGACATAGGGCAACAACCGAGCGTTCATCGGACCGCTCCTTTCTTGGCGCAGGGATGCGCCGTTGTCGGAATGTCTTCGGAGGGTTTGCCCGGACCAAATTAGCAGGTCCGGGCTCCGGGAGGAAGGTCCAACCGGACTTATTCGACCGGGCAGGCCCCGTCGGAAGGCGCGTCGGGAGCCCAGCAAGGCGCCCCGGTCTCTTCCATGATTGAGGCGAGCTGGCCTTTCTGGTCGTCCAGAACGGCACGTATATCCTGACCGCCCAGCACGATGCGCTCGAAGCTGTCGACGAAGACGCGGTTGAAGTCACCGCCCTTGTCGCCCAGACCCGCAGGCAGCAGGCCCGGGTTGGCATCGGCCGAAGCGCTCATTTTCGCAACCGCGTCTCCTGCGGCTTGCACCGCCGGCGGCAGATCGTCAGGCAGGGCCACGTCAACAACCGGGAAGAAATTGGTGGCGCGCAGCGTAGCGATCTGGGTTTCCGGCTTCAGCATGTGAGCAACCAGTGCCCTGGCCGCGTCCATGTCAGGCGCGGTGCGCGGGATGGCGACACCGGCCAGAACGGGCATGAAGCCCCGCCCGGTCGGGCCTGCAGGTGCCGGGAAGGCGACGAAGTCGTCGGGACGCTCGTTGAACGCCTGCGCCAGGCGCGAGGTGTGGTCGAACACGATCCACGCGTCACCTGAAAGCAGCTGTTCCTGCATGAACGAGAAGTTGGTCGATGCCGGGTTTGTGTGCGCCCAAAGTTCGCGCATCTTTTCCCAAGCGGTCACGGCCTCGTCGGAGGCGAAGGTGCGGACCACGCCATTGGTGAACGACGGGTACAGATAGCCTTGGAAGAAGCGATGCTTCAGACCTTTCGGGCCAGCCGGGAAGCCGAACTTGGGTTCACCTGCCGCTTCATGCGCGTTGGCCGCCCACTCGATCAGCTGGTCATAGGTCAGGGCGTCGACATCGGCGCCTTCGGGCAGGTACTGCAGCGCGTCCTTGCTGGCTGCCATGATGTAGCTGGCCTGCATCCAAGGGACGTACTGCAGGCTGTCGGTGCCGAGCTTGGCGAGATCGTTGAACGTCTCGGAGGCACTCATCACACCCAAGTCGCCGAGGTCGACAAGGTCATCGGGATTCATGGCGGAGAAATCGCCATGCAGTGCACCCAGGACACCGATAGAACCGGAGCCGGACTGGAGTTCAGCCTGAAGCCGGGTCAGCCACGGGCCGCCGTCGTTGGGCTGGTAGTCGACTGCGCCGGCGCCGGCGAGAACCTGCTCGCGCATTGCTTGCGCCTCTTCGACGGGTTTTGCCTGCGTGGACCAAAACAGCACTTCGGCCTGAGCCGCGAACGCGGTGCAGGCAATGGCAACGCCAGACGCTGCGCCAAGAATTCTCGAATTTAGGGTCATGCTTCCTCCCTTGAGTGTCGGTCGGGGCCGGCCTTCGTGCCGACGCCCATCTGAAAACAGCTTCGCCTCGACCAGCGGTCGAATGGTCAGCCCTGTCGGGTGGCAAGCATTGGTCCGCGAGCACGGCCACTGCGAATCGCCTCCCTTGAATGCAAGCTTGATATATCGTTATATCTAATGTCAAGAGAAAATTGCGACAGATTTTAAATTTTTTGCCTAGGTAGTGATGATTTCCCTTGCATATTTGAATTTCTGCACACAAAGATCAGCCTAAACGTTATATCCAATTGGAAGGTTCAGCCGTGTCTGGCAAGCCAACACTGGAAACCGTCGCCAAGAAGGCGGGCGTTTCGGTACCGACCGTGAGTCAGGCCTTGCGCGGCACAGGTCGGATCTCGGCCGACACCCGCAAGAAGGTGCTGGAGGCAGCAAGCAAGCTGCACTACGTGAAAGACTCCCGTGCCGCCTCCATGCGGTCGGGTGAGAACCACGAGATCGGTTTCGTCATCAACCAGCTACAGAACCCCTTCAATGCAGAGGTCATCAGCGGTGCCGTTGATCTGCTGGAAGCAAAGGGATACCTGGTCTCGGTCGTTGACACGCGTGACGACTCCGATCGGCAGCAAAGGCAACTCGAAGCCTTCATCCGGCACGGTCGCGGCGGACTGCTATGGGTCCCGGCAGCGGACACGCGATCCGAGGCCCTGGAGCTGCTAAGTGCGCAGAGAATTCCCACAGTCACCTTTTTGAGACCCGTGCACCGCGACTTTGATCATGTTGGCATTCGCAATGCCGAGGCGACCGCAACGGCAACCGGCTACCTGGCAGAGCTGGGTCACAGGCACATCGCCTATCTCGGCGGAACCGAAATGACACATGTGCGCAAGGAAAGGATCGAGGGATACGAACGGGAGAGGGCGCGACGCAATCTGGCTCCGAGCGTGGTCTGGGACTGTGAGGACTACAAGCTGGCTGGGCTCAATGCCCTCTTGGACTTGCGTAGGGTGCATCCTGAAATCTCCGCCGTGGTCTGCAATGGTGACGTGGTCGCACTTGGCGCCAGCCTTGCGCTCATTCGTGCTGGCCAAATACCGGGCCACGACGTTTCGATCATCGGTTTCGACGACATTCAGGATGCAGCCGCTGCCACACCTCCGTTGACCACGATGGCCGTGCATCCCCAGAAATTGGGTCGCAAGCTGGCAAGGGTGCTGTTGGACCGTGTCGAAGATCCCAGCATGCCAGCGACCGTGTCCGAGATTTCTGCAGAACTGGTGATCAGGGCCACAACGGGCGCACCGAAAGACCCCGACTAGCTGGCCCAATTCGGCTCGATGCCGGGACCAGAATTTTTCTTGCCGCCGTGGCGGTCTCCCGTTGCTTGGTCGGCGCGGACGGAGCCTACTCTGTCCGGTCGCTTGGGCACACGATGACTTGCGTCGCCCATGACCAGGTTGAGGCAAAGGCGCTTGCTGACCGGATTGTGGTTCCTGAGATCGGCAAGATCGCATTGGTCTGATCGCCGTGCGAGTCCTGTCGGCAACCTGTCAATCCGTTCCCGGTCAAATTCACTGGCTCGCTGAGGATGAACGTGCCGGGACATCTTGGCGCCGATGCGTTCCTGATCGCAGACGACGGCGAGGCCGGATCACGGTCAGGACAGGCAGGAACGTCGAGGCAAGCATTGGCGGTCGGATTGGAATCGTCGCCCAAGAGGACCGGCTGCACTTCCTCGACAGGTCAGAAAAGGTCGTCTGATCGCAGTCGGTTTCAGTCCATGTGAACTGGGCGGATCTACCGCCCCCAGGTTCTGACCGGGCCGCAATCCATGTGGACAAAGCCGGAGCGCGAGTATCTGCCAACGCCGCCTGCGGAACAAGAGACTGCCGCCCTGGCGACCTGAGCGACGCTGCGACCGTGCAGCCGGACGTCCGCAGCCTGGCCTTTCATGTGCAGCGAGTTCCGCGCAACCGCTCGGGAGCGCCGCCTCAGCATCGCGTTGGTCTTGGGTGACCGGTAGCCCGAAAGCAGGAGGAAGGGCGCATCCGCGTCCAGCAGCCGGTGGGCCGCCGCGAGGATGTCAATTGCACGCTTGTCAATTGTCTTCACCTGACTGGTGCGAACATCGCGCATGAAGGTGTTGATTTCCTTCAGGGCCTCACGGATGTACTCGCCTTCGATCCAATAGATCGTGTCGATGCTTTCGCCGGTCCGACCTGAGTACATCTTGATCTTGCGGATGTCACCTGAGCCGCGCAGTAAGCTGAATGCGTTGGTGTAGTTCGGTGCCGCAACTACTGCCGTGGCGCAGAACGCTCCTAGCAATCCTCGTCGCGTCAAAACGCTCGAATGGATAGTTTCCGTGCTCAAGCTTACGTCCCGTAATTTCCGCCCTGCGATACCTACGCCGCACCGACAGAAGCGCCCTCGTTGTCCCCCAGGCACCACGTTCGTATAACTGAAATGGACGCCAGAAGGAACCTTTTTGTCTCAAGCGTTGCGGCCAAGGCAGCAAGATCGGCAAGAAACCGCCCATTGACACATTTCCTTGCGTCATGCGGCATAGCGGGGCACAAGATAGGCGGCATTTGGGCGCGACTATGCGATTGCACACCCCCAAGTGGGGCTGCAATGCGCCTGCGGAACTGGCTTGCCGCTCTGGATCAACTGGCGCAGTCTGAAGCCAAGCTCATGACAAAGGAGAAAGCAAAATGAAGACAACGCTTGCGGCCCTTGTTCTGGCCGGGATCATTTCCGCGGAATCCGTACAGGCAGAGGTGCCGGACCTGGGAGGTCGCGAAGTGGTGGTGGTGACGGAAAACGCCTATCCGCCGCTGCAGTTCGTGGACCCCAATTCCGGCGCAGCGATCGGATGGGAATATGACGCCATGGCGGAGATTGGAGAACGCCTGAACATCCAAGTCGTGTACGAAAACATCAGCTGGGACGCCATGATCGCTGCGGTGAGCGAGGGCCAGTTTGACATGGGAATGACCGGCATCACCATCCGAGAGGATCGCATGGAAAAGGTCGATTTTTCAGACTCCTACATGGTATCCCAAATGATGATGATCGTCGCCGGAAACGAGGCCCGCTTCGTCGATGACGAGAGCTTTGCTGCCAACCCTGATCTGCTCGCGGGTGCGCAGCCCGGAACGACGCCGTTCTATGTCACGATCTACGACATCCTCGACGGCGATGAGGCTAATCCTCGGGTCATTCAGTTCGAGACCTTCGGAGCCGCCCTACAGGCCCTGCGGACGGGCGATGTCGACCTTGTCCTGTCCGACAGCACGGCGGCGAATGGATATGTCTCCGCCTCGGAAGGCAAGCTGAAGATCGTCGGAGAGCCACTGGGTACCGAAGAATTCGGATTCATATTTCCCAAGGGCAGCGATCTGGTCGGCCCGATGAACGCTGCCATCGCCGAAATGAAGGCGGACGGAACGCTTGATGCACTGAACACCAAGTGGTTCCTCGAATACAAGTTGGGTCAGTAAACGTGTCCTGCCGCTCCGGATGAAGTGGCGGCTCCGGCCGGGCTTGCGGATGGACGCTCCAACGCCTCAAGATGATGAGTTCCCCTGGTGGCTCGTTGCCGTGTTGGCGCTGGGGGCTTACGCGTTTTGGCATGTGCTGTCGGACAGCATGCATCGGCAGATACTCTTCACGCTCTTGAAGGGCGTAAGGATCACTGTATTCGTCACTCTGATCAGTTTCGCACTGGCGTCCGGCGTCGGGCTGCTTCTGGCACTGGGCAGTTCGTCCAAGTGGCGATTGGTACGTCAGTCCGCGCGCTTCTATGTCGAAATCGTGCGTGGTGTGCCGATTCTGGTGCTATTGCTCTACGTTGCCTTCGTGCTTGCGCCGGCGCTGGTGGAATTGGCTAACTGGGTCGGCGGCAGACTTGGATTCGACCCCATTCGATCGCGCGACTTTCCGTTGCTGTGGCGCGCGGTGCTTGCGCTCGTGATCGCCTACTCGGCATTCATTTCCGAAGTGTTTCGCGCAGGGTTCGCTTCCGTCCCCGCAGGGCAGGTTGAGGCTGCAAAGGCATTAGGGCTCTCTGGCTGGCATCGATTTCGGTTCATCGTATTCCCACAGGCGATCAAGACCGTGCTACCGCCCTTGGGAAATGACTTTGTCGCTTTGGTGAAGGACAGTTCCCTGGTGTCGGTGCTAGGCGTGCTGGACGTGACGCAGCTCGGCAAGGTCACTGCCGCGAGCAATTTCCGTTACTTCGAGACCTACAATGTTGTCGCACTTATCTATCTGGCGGTCACAATCAGCCTATCACTTGCCTTGCGGCGGCTGGAACGCAGATGGCGGAAACCGGCTGCTTGAACCCGATCCGAAATTTGCACGAAGTACTCAATCGGGTTCTATCGACTGAATTTTGCGTTAGGAGTCAGTCACCTATGCAAATGACGTCGGAGGAAACCAACGGTGTCGCATCGGTTTCTTGTAATTGAATTACACAGATGTGAATGGACAGCGTTGGCGTAATTGGAAAGATGTGGGATGTTGAGCCGACAGTGCGGCAAGATGCAGGTGCTTTGCTAATGATGGCAACCGGATTGTTCCACTTGAGACATGCCGTTCCCGGCGTGCTTTGTGCGCTGTTCTTGATTGCGGGCGGGGCGAATCCTGCCTTCGCCCAGAACGGATCTTCAGAATTCGTGGAGGCCGTTGCCGAGGCTGCGGCCGGTGACCGTGTCATCGCCGAATTCTACGAGGCCACGGGCTACAGGCCGATCTGGACGGACAGAAGCAGCAAGGCGACGCAGCGACGGGCCGCGTTCCTGAAAGCGGCAGGTGACGCACCCTCCCACGGCCTTCCGGCGGACCGCTACCGGCCCGAAATTCTGAACATCAATCCCCGCCGAGTACGTTCCGAACATGACCTTGGGCGGCTTGAAGTCGAATTGACCCGCCTGTTTCTTCGCTATGCGCGCGACGTGCAGACAGGCATTCTGGTGCCAGGTCAGGTCGATGAGGAAATCGCGCGAAAGGTGCCGTACAGGGAACGTGCGGCGATTTTGTCGGACTTCTCAAGATCGTCGCCCCACGCATTCATCCGGGCGTTGCCGCCGTCCAGCACGGAATATGCGCAGCTCAGAAAGGCGAAGCAGCATCTGGAGAGACTGGTCGGCCGGCGTGGCTGGGGACCCAAGGTACAGGCCAGTTTTTTGAAGCCCGGCGCGGAAGGCGCCGAAGTCGCGCAGCTTCGCAACCGGCTTGTCGCAATGGGGTATCTCGGACGGAACGCCAGAAAGGTCTACGATCTGAGGATGCAACAGGCCGTGGCCGTCTTTCAGTTCGATCATGGGCTGCCAGTCGACGGAGTGGCCGGCCCGGTCACGCTGCGTGAGATCAATGTCGAGCCGACGAAACGACTCTCGCAGGTTATGGTTGCCATGGAGCGCGAACGCTGGATCAACATGCCGCTCGGTGACCGGCATGTCTGGGTCAACATCCCGGACTTTCACGTGCGGCTCGTGGATGATGGCAAGGTCACCTTTCTGACTCGATCCGTTGTGGGTGCCAGAGGAGACAATCGCCGAACGCCCGAGTTTTCGGACGTGATGGAGCACATGGTGATCAACCCAACCTGGTATGTGCCACGCTCGATCACGGAAAAGGAGTATTTTCCGAGGCTGAAGGCTGATCCGAATTCGGTTGCGCACCTGACTTTGTTCAACAGCGTTGGTGAGGTCGTTGAGCGGGAAGGCGTGGAATTTTCCATGTTCGACGAGAAGAATTTCCCCTTCGAGTTGAAACAGTTGCCGGGCGAGAACAATGCGCTGGGCGTTGTCAAGTTCATGTTTCCGAATCGGCACAACATCTATCTCCACGACACCCCGCATAAACAGCTGTTCGGAGAAGACGTCCGGAGTTTCAGCCACGGCTGCATTCGCCTTCATGATCCTATCAATTTGGCCTACGCGCTCTTGAAGAGGCAGGTCGCGGATCCGGATGTGTTCATCCACGAACGCCTGGAAGCGGGCAACGAACTCGTGGTTCAACTCGAAGAGCACGTGCCGGTTCATCTCGTGTACCGTACCGCGTTCACGCAGGCGGCCGGCAAGATCCAGTTTCGGCCCGACATCTATGGGCGCGATGCACGCATCTGGGAAGCGCTAACAAGTGCCGGGGTTTCACTTCAGGACATCAGGAGCTAAGGCTTAGGTTGGAATGATGCCTGCTACTTGAAGGCCGGCATGGCGAATTCCGCATTGCAAGCTCGCGGGTTCCAAATGAATCAAACAGTCGAGGAAATTGCGGCAGCGCTGGAAGCGGATGCCTTCGGTGACGTCCGGCTTTCTGTCAAGGGCGCCGCGGAGCCGAGCGAAGCCGCGCCGGACGAGCTCGCGCTGGCCATGAGCCCGAAGTACGCGTCGGCCCTTGCCGGCGGCTGTGCGCGTGCCGCCATTGTCGGGCATGATGCCGACTGGCGGGCTCTTGGCCTAGAGGCCGCCATCAAGGTGAAGCACCCGAGAATAGCGATGGCGGCCCTGACGTCCTTTCTGGACGAAGGGCCAGAAATTGACCTCGGAATCCATCCATCTGCCGTAGTTGACCGAAGCGCTGCAGTCGGCAAGGGCGCGGCGGTCGGTCCCTTGGTTGTGATTGGACCTCGGGCGCGAATTGGCGCAAATGCCCGCATCGCGGCGCATGTCAGCATCGCAGAGGATGTGGTGGTTGGGTCGGACGCGCTGATTCACGCTGGAGTCAGGATCGGAGCCAGGGTCAGGATTGGAAAGCGCTTCATTTGCCAGCCTGGCGCCGTCATCGGTGGTGACGGGTTCAGCTTCGTGGCAGGTGAATCGGACAGGATCGAGCAGGTGCGCCGTTCGCTCGGAACCGAATCCGGTGCAATGACGTCCGGCTGGAGTCGAATTCATTCACTGGGTTCGGTAGAGATTGGTGACGACGTGGAGATTGGAGCCAACTCTGCAGTGGATGCCGGAACGGTCAGCGCGACCCGAATCGGCAATCGCACGAAAGTCGACAACCTCGTGCAGATCGGTCACAACGCAAAGATTGGCGAGGACGTCCTGATGTGCGGCCATGCGGGCGTCGCGGGATCGGCCGTGGTGGGCAATCGGGTAATCATCGGCGGCAAAGCGGGGATCACAGACAATGTCACGGTAGGCGACGATGTCGTGGTGGGCGGCGGCACGATTGTGCTGTCGCGGGTTCCGGCCGGTCGGGTTCTTCTCGGCTATCCTGCCATGAAGATGGACCAATACATCGCCGCTTCGAGGAACTGGCGCAGATTGCCCCGGCTCTTCAAGGACATCGAAGCGCTCAAGAAAGCAGTTTCAATAGGTGGCAAGGGCGACTAAACATCTGCCAACAGCATCGATTTGGCGAATGAGACACAATGAGCGGCGTCAAGGAACGGGTGATCGAAATCATCGCCGAACAGGCGGTTCTTGAGCCGTCAGACGTTTCACTCGATCAGTCTCTCGCGGATCTTGGCGTGGATTCCATGGGCCTTGTCGAGGCGATCTTCTCGATCGAGGAGAGTTTTGACATCCAGGTTCCCTTCAACGCGAACGAACCCGAAAAGAGCGACTTTGACATTTCCTCGGTGGCGACGGTCGTGGCAACCGTCGAGAAACTCGTCGCGGAGCAAGCCGGCTAGCAGTGCGACGGGTTGTCATCACCGGATCCGGGACGATCAATCCTCTCGGCCATTCAGTGCCCGAAACCTATGAAGCCATGCGCGAGGGGCGGTGCGGAATTGGCGAACTGGACATTCGCGACGTCGAGCGTCTTTCGATCCGGATCGGAGGGCAGGTCAAGGGGTACAATCCGGATCAACGGTTCAATCGTCAGCAGCAGGCCCTGTATGACAGGTTCACCCAATTCACCCTGATCGCCGCAGAGGAGGCGATTGCACAGTCCGGGCTTGAATTCTCCGGCCATGTCGCCGCCGAATCAGGAGTCGTGCTAGGCACGTCCGGTGGCGGTCTCAACACGCAGGACGAGAACTACCGGGCTGTATACGAGGAGGGCAAGAACCGCGTTCACCCCTTCATCGTGCCGAAGCTCATGAATAATTCGGCGGCGAGCCATGTGTCGATGAATTACAATCTCAAGGGGCCGTCCTTCACCGTCGCGACGGCATGCGCGTCTTCGAACCATGCCATGGGCCAGGCCTTCTGGCTGATTCGATCTGGCGCGGCCACCGCGATTGTGACCGGCGGATCGGAAAGCATGCTCTGCTTTGGCGGCGTGAAGGCCTGGGAAGGTCTCCGCGTCATGTCGAGGGATGCATGTCGCCCGTTCTCCGCCAACCGGAACGGGATGGTGCAGGGGGAGGGCGCAGGAATATTCGTGTTCGAGGAATTCGAGCATGCGAAGGCGCGAGGTGCAGGCATTCTTGCGGAAGTCGTGGGATTCTCGATGACATCCGACGCGGCCGACATCGTAATGCCGTCCCAGCATGGGGCAACGCGCGCCATCTTGGGCGCGCTGAAGGATGCGCGCATCGGCGCCGAGAAAGTGGGGTACATCAATGCGCACGGCACGGGCACGGCGGCAAACGACAAGACCGAGTGTGCCGCGGTGTCCAAAGTCTTCGGCCGTCACGCGGACGAGGTCATGATTTCGTCCACAAAGTCGATGCACGGCCACCTGATCGGAGGCACAGGCGCCGTGGAGCTCCTTGCCTGTCTCATGGCGCTCAATGACGGGATAATCGCTCCCACCATCGGCTACGAGGAACCGGATCCGGAATGTTCCCTGGACGTGGTGCCCAATGAAGCTCGCGAGGCAAAGGTCTCCCATGTCCTGTCGAACGCATTTGCCTTCGGCGGGCAGAACGCGGTGCTGGCACTAAGAACCCTGTAGGGGCGCATGCTGTGAGCCCGTACGGAATCATGAGGAAGTAGAACGAGGCGATGAACGCCATGCCTCGATGAAGGCTTGATTATCCGTCTTTGCGCCGGACTCCGTAAAGTTCCAGCCTGTGCCCTTTCAACTGGTAGCCCATCCTGGCGGCGATTCTCTCCTGGAGCGCTTCGATTTCGGCGTCTACGAACTCGAAGACTTCGCCGGAGTTGAGGTCGATCAGATGGTCATGGTGATCGCGCTCGGCATCCTCGTAGCGCGCACGTCCGTCCCGGAACTCGTGCTTCTCCAGAATTCCCGCCTCCTCGAAGAGCTTGACGGTCCGGTAGACCGTGGCCAGCGAGATCCCCGGATCAACGGCGCAGGCCCTCGCATAGAGCTTCTCGACATCAGGATGATCGTTTGCTTCTTCAAGAACCGCTGCAACGACGCGTCGCTGGTCCGTCAGGCGCAGCCCCAGCGCCTCGCATCTATGGAGTATCGTGTCCGCCATGCCCGTCTTTCCGTTGCGGCACCCTGTTCTATGCGAAGCGATCCCAAAGGGAAAGAGAATGGCGTGGCGGACCGTCCGAGACGCAACCCAGTCGCCATCGATCGCAATCCTGCGGGAGACCACGCTGCTGAGTAATTCACTCTGGGCGGCCAGCAGTCGAGCCGCATTCGACCTCTGGCCGATGGCATGGACTGGATTGACGTGCACGATGGCCGCAGAACAGACCTCCGTTCCAGGTGGTGTCCAACCTTCGGGGTGCACGAATGGGACGCCTTCCGAAACCCGCCAATTTACGAGATTGCAGCTGCTTCAATTTGCACAATTTGGCTCATCGCGTCGTGTGCCGGCGGGTCGTAGGACAACCTGCCCGGGCGAGGCTGTTGTGGGAGGTCAAGGACACGAGAACGTGATCAGTCGGAAGGACATGCGGCCCGGGCTTGCGTCATGACGTGAGGTCGAAGGAGGGAATCAGGACCGTGATCCATGAATTCAGGCTCGGTGCTCTCAATTTGGATAGCTGTACCGCTTGCCGTGAAGTGTCCGTGACTTGGGACGACGAAAGCCTGCGTTCCGAGCCAGTGGTGCCGCAGAACCCGCAGCGTCCCGCATGAGGAGACGATCAGTTGATGACGCGCATGGCCATCACCACGTTCAAGCCCACTTCATCCCCCACCAGAGCCTTGTACCCGGAGGCGCCGAAACTTGACCGGCTGATCCGGCCGGTCAGGCGGACTGTCAGGCGGCTAAGGTCATCCGGTGCGCGGCCAGCCTGAGGCATGAAGAGGGTGTCGAAGGTTACCGCCTGCGTCACATCGCGTATCGTCAGCTCTCCGGTCAGCTTCGCGCCTTCCGACAGTCGGCCAGACGGCGCCGGCCTGACGGCGGTGGAGACGAATCGAATTGTGGGGAAGCGATCAGTGTCCAGCATTGACGCGCTCTTCAGGATGCTGGTGACAAGGAAAAACCCGGCCCGCACTTGGTCTGCACGCAGGGTTACATCGGTCGAGCTGGCGGCCAGATTGGACGGATCGATCTGAAAATCTGCGCGACCGACTGGCATCTCGCCTTTCCGTCTGGCGCCGTTCATCCAGTATGTGAACCCTGCGCGCGAGGCACGAGGTTCCAGTTCGTAGCGTCTAAGCGATGCATGTGCAGGAAGGGGCAAGGTGCAAAGGCCCATCAGGATCAGTCGCCGGGACAGCATCGACGCAAAGTGCCGCAGGCCCGATGCGCTTGTCAAGATCAGCGCAACGAAAGATCAAATTGCCTTGGGAATTTCGTTGGTTCTGAACATGGTCTGCAACGTGGGCGGCGCAGGCATCGCGGTGAATGCGGTGCAGCGCGAAACCGTCGGTCATCACGCCATGGCTCGCGTCTTGCCTGAGATTTGCAAGGTGCGGCTGAATGAAATTGCGCAACCCGCCGTGGCAAGCAGGGTCGGGTCGCGGTCCCATGAGCCGGATTGCCTTCCGACTCGCTCAATCCAATCATCCGGAGGTGTCACGATCCGCGCGACACTGTCTTGCCTACTTGCCGGCATCGCAATACGTGGGGCATCGACGGCGACCCGGAGCGTGTCCCGCAGGCTGGTTCATCCGTCAAATCGTAGTGCGCGCCGGCCTTCCGGAGGAGATGCCTTTTGGGGCTTTGTCCCGGCAAGACACCTCGCCTGACAGGTTCACGCAACACGATTGTGCGAACAGGATGGATGCCGGAATGACGCGAAAGGACCGAATAGATGCGGCGGGAGCGTTTGCGCTTGTCGGTTTCTCGCTGCTGCTGGCTTTCAACCAGGTTGTCATCAGGATTGTGAACGAGGGGCTGCAACCGGTTTTCTTCGCCGGTGTGCGGTCGGTGGGCGTCGTCATTTGCCTCTGGCTCTGGTTTGCCGTTCGGCGCCGTCCATTGGGGCTCAAGCGCAAGCACCTGTTCCTTGGTTGCCTCATGGGAACGCTTTTTGCGCTCGAGTTCGTTTTCCTGTTCGTTGCGCTCGACCTGACGACAGTTTCGCGGACATCTGTCCTTTTTAACACGATGCCGTTGTGGATGGCGCTCTTCGCTCACGTATTCATTCCCGGCGAGCGAATCACTCGTGTCAAGGCTGTCGGTCAGTTGCTGGCATTTCTTGGTGCCGCCGTTGCAATTTTCTGGCGTGGCGACAGTGGAGAGGGGGCGCTGCTCGGCGACTTGCTGGCCTTGCTCGGAGCCATTGGGTGGGCCACGCTGGCGCTGATCGCACGCACGGGGCTCAAGGATGTCTCACCCGACAGGCAACTGTTCTGGCAGGTGCTTGTTTCGGCCCCGATTCTCCTCGTTGCCGCTGTCTTCTTCGGTCCCTTCGTGCGCGAGCTTGAACCCATCCACCTCTGGGGGTTGGCGTTCCAGATCGTGGTCGTGGTAACGTTCGGGTTTTCTTTCTGGCTCTGGCTGCTGGCAATCTATCCGGCCGCCAGTGTCGCCGCATTCAGTTTCCTCGTACCCGTTTTCGGCGTGCTCCTTGGATGGTGGCTTCTGGACGAGAAATTGGGATTGCCGATCCGTGTGGCTCTCGGGCTAGTCTGCATGGGCCTCGTGTTGGTCAATCGCCCTTCTTAGGTGCCGCAGAAGGTCTGACAAACAACTTCGCTTTCGGTCGGTGGCTTGGCAAGGTCCGCAAACTCTCCCGGTTCGGAAAACGGCGCCAGAAGGGCGGCATTCAGGTGCTCGAATGGGCTCAGGTCGCCTGCAACCGCAGCCTGTATCGCTTGCTCGATCCGATGGTTGCGGGGGATGAGTGCGGGATTCGCCGCATGCATCGTAGCGGCCCTGTCGTCCGGCACCGCGCTTTCCTTTCGCAGTCGCTTCTTCCAGGACTTCTCCCAAGCATCGTAGATTTCAGGGTCAGAGAACGCGTCTCGTGCCTGAGCGGTGCCTAGGGACCGGAACGTGTTTGTGAAGTCAGCCTTTCCCTTTGTCATCGCGTCAAGAAGCGCGAGAATCAGCTTTTCATCTCCGTCGTCCGCCGCCTGCAGGCCGAGCTTTGCACGGAAGACCGTCAGCCACGCGTCGCGAAAGAGCGCGGGGAATCTGTCGACGGCGGCCTGCGCGTCCTTTACGTCTTCAATGAGCGGGAGGAGTGCAGTTGCAAGTTGTGCCAGGTTCCACATCGCGATGTCGGGCTGGCGCGAATATGCATACCTGCCTTGGTGGTCGATCGACGAAAACACGCGCATCGGGCTGAATTCATCCATGAATGCGCAGGGGCCGTAGTCGATGGTTTCGCCCGACACGGTCATGTTGTCCGTGTTCATGACGCCATGGATGAATCCGATTCCGAGCCAGGCCGCCACCAGCATCGCCTGCCTTTCCACGACATGGTCCAGTAGACCCAGCGGACCGTCTGCTTCATGGGAATGCCGTTCGATGGCGTGGTTGACGAGCGCTTCCAGCGCCTCGCGGTCGTTTCTCGCGTAAAAATACTGAAATGTGCCGACCCGTATGTGGCTGGCAGCTACACGGGTCAGCACCGCGCCAGGCAACGGGGCCTCGCGAAAGACCGTCTCTCCCGTCGTCACAGCGGCGAGCGCTCGCGTCGTCGGCACGCCGAGGGCCGCCATGGCTTCTGACACGATGTATTCGCGCAGAACTGGTCCGAGCCACGCGCGGCCGTCCCCCATTCGCGAATACGGCGTTCGGCCAGAACCCTTGAGCTGGATGTCGAAGCGGGCCCCGTCGGGCGCGACAACTTCGCCGAGCAGGATGGCGCGACCGTCGCCGAGTTGCGGAGACCAGCCGCCGAACTGATGGCCAGCATAGACCTGGGCCAGGGGGTCGGCTCCATCAGGCACAGCGTTTCCAGCCAGGACAGAGATGCCTTCCGGTGTTGCCAGCACGTCCGCGTCGATTCCAAGGCGCCCTGCAAGTTGTGCGTTCAGGGCCAGCATTGCCGGCAAAGCCACCGGTGCCGGGGACATTCTGGTGTAGAAGCGGTTCGGCAACCGTCCGTACGAGTTGTCGAAGGGCAGGGCGAGGCTCATGGGTCCGGGCCTGCAAGTCGAGCGAGGCGGGCGATCCCGCCGCCCGTCCGGGCCTTGGAGGCGGATGCCGCGTCAGAGGCGGGCGATGCGTTCTGACAAGAGATCGAAGTAGCCCTTTGCATCCAGGTCTCCCATGAAGGTGGCGTTGGCGGGACGATCGGTCACGCGCCACCAGTCGGCGACGGTCATGCCACGCGTAAGTTCGGATTCGGTTTCAATCTCGACATTGATGTGACGGCCGGAAAAGAGCCCGGGTTCCAGAAGATAGGCAATCGTGCACGGATCGTGAAGCGGCGCACCTTCGGAGCCGTACTTTTCCTTGTCGAAGCGCTCGAAGAAGTCTGTCCACGCCGCGACCATCGCGCCCACTCTAGTGCCCATTTGACGAAACGCCTCTACCCTGTCCGTCGTGACGAGCGCCTTGTGGGTCACGTCGAGAGGCATGACGGTGAGCGGTATGCCCGACTTGAACACGATTTCTGCGGCTTCCGGGTCAACATAGATGTTGAATTCGGCCGTGGGCGTGATGTTGCCCACCTCGAAATAGGCGCCACCCATCAGAACGATTTCCTGAACGCGCTGCATGATGTCGGGCGCGTCCTGAAACGCACGGGCAACGTTGGTCAGCGGCCCGATTGGAACGAGCGAAACCGTTCCAGCAGGTTCGTTGCGCAACGTCTCGACGATGAAGTCGACGGCATGGCCTTTCTGGAGCGGCACTTCCGGATCCGGAAGCGTTGGCCCGTCAAGGCCGGTCTCTCCATGAACGTGTTCCGCCGTGACCAATGGCCTTGATAGTGGCATGTCCGAGCCTGCAAAGACGGGAATGTCGGCGTGACCGGCGAGTTCACAGACGATCCGGGCGTTTCTTTGCGTGAGCGGGAGCGGGACATTGCCCGCAACGGCGGTCACTCCCAGAACTTCTAGTTCGTCGGGAGATGCAAGTGCCAGCAGGATGGCCACCGCGTCGTCCTGGCCGGGATCGGTGTCGATGATGATCTTGCGCCGCGCCATTGCTCTTTCCGGAAGAAAGCTTGAACACGTCGCGGCCGCCGTGTCCACCCGCCCCTGCGCTTCTGACAAAATGCAGGGTCGGGTCCGTGTCCGTGAACGGCTGCCGCCCTGTGGCGTTGCTCAGCCGTCGTAGTCGACCTCCTCGGTGATGCGCAGCGCTTCGTCTCTGAAGTTGGCGATCGTCTGGAGATTCGCGTCATCGGCATTGAACTTGCCGAACGCCTCAACTACCGCGAGTGCCGAAACATTCGGGTTCACGGGGTATTCGCTGTTGATTTCGGCATAAAGCCTCTGGCCTTCCTGCGATGCCAGAAATTCGACCAACTGGATGGCGGCTTCCCGATTCGGCGCTGCCTTGGTGAGCGCAACGCCGGAGACATTCACATGCGTTCCACCACTTTCGAATGTCGGGAAGACGATGCGGACACTGTCGGCCCAGGCCATCTGCTCATCGTTCTTCATCATGAGGGCCATGTAGTAGGTGTTGCCAATCGAGATGTCGCATTCCCCGGCCCAGATCGCCTTGACCTGCGCGCGGTCGTTGCCTTGCGGCTTTCGGGCCAGGTTGTCCTTGACACCTGCGAGCCAGTCTCGGGCGTAATCTACGCCGTGCTGCTCTATCATGCCTGCGGTGAGCGCCAGCATGTAGACGTGGGTACCGGAACGCGTGCAGATCTTGCCTTTCCACTTGGGGTCAGCCAGGTCTTCGTAAGTTGTCACCTGGCCATCCGCGACGCGATCCTTTGAAGCGTACACGATGCGCGCACGAGTCGTGAGCGCCGTCCACTCGCCGTCCGGGTCACGGTATTGTTCAGGTACGTTGGCCTTGATGCTTTCGGTCACGAGGGGGTCGAGCACGTCGGCGGACTTGAGCGCGTCAAGCCGGCCTATGTCGACCGTGAAGGCCAGGTCGGCCGGGGAGCGGGCACCTTCCGCCTTCAGGCGTTCGGCCATTCCCTTGTTCAGGAACGCGACATTGACCTTGATTCCTGTCTTCTCGGTGAAGACGTCGAAGAGCGGCTGGATCAGTTCAGGCTGCCGATAGGAGTACACGTTGACCTGGTCCGCAAATGCCGGTGCAACCGTGGTCAGGGCCGCGACGGCGAGGGCTGTCATGCGCATGGCAAAAATCCTCTCATTTGATTCGCATAGCACAAATACCTGAGTAATTTACTAAGAACAATAGACGACTTTTTTACTCGGAAATAAGGATTCGGCCGCGGCCGCATTCGCCGGAAGCTCGCTATGCAGCACAACGGCAAGGTTTCGAGGTCTAGTGAGCGCACTTGGGCTTAGGCGGTCGTCACGCGTCTGGACCGAAAGGCGGGGCAGGTCAGTTGCCGTGCTCAGGTCGCCCGGGTTGCGACTTCTCTTCCAGCTTGATTGCTTCCCAGAGCCCATCCATTTCGGCGAGCGTGGCTTCGGCGGGGAGTCTGCCGTTGGCGGCCAACCCATCTTCGACGGATGCAAACCGGCGCTCCACTTTGGCATTGGCGTGCCGCAGTGCGGCTTCGGGATCAATGCCCCAGTGCCGAGCCAGATTAACCAGCGCAAAGAGAAGATCGCCGAACTCTTCCTCGATGCCGTCATTTGCAGCGCGGAATGCCTCGTTCAATTCCGCGACCTCTTCCGTGATCTTTTCCAGCACCAGCCGGGAATCTCTCCAATCAAAGCCGACTGCTGCAAGGCGCTTTTGCAGCTTCATGGCCCTGAGCAGGGCCGGGAGCCCGCGCGCGATGCCGTCGAGAGTCCGTGTCTCGCCTGATGCCGTGCGCTCTGCTGCCTTGGCGGTTTCCCAGTCTCGCGCCTGTTCGCTCGCTGACTTGTCGCGACTGTCGGAGCCGAAGACGTGAGGATGGCGGGCAATCATCTTGGCGCAGATTCTCCGCGTTACGCTGGCGAAGTCGAAATGCCCCGCCTCGCTGCCCATCTGGCAGTGATAGACGACCTGCAGAAGCAGATCGCCGAGCTCGCCTTCGAGATCGTCCCAGGTTTCGTGATCGATGGCATCGGCAACTTCATAGGCTTCCTCGATTGTGTAGGGCGCTATCGAGGCGAAGTCCTGCTCGATGTCCCAGGGGCAGCCGGTCTCGGATTCGCGGAGGCGGCGCATGATTTCGGTCAGCTTCAAAATGCCTGCGGGCATGTCATGAATTGGGTCGTTTTCAGCCATGTCAGGCCTTTGCTCGAAATATATGACAGGCTCAGCTTTCGCCGGAAACTTAAGGAGGTTCAATGGCCTTGGATGTTGCAGGGAACAAAGTTGACGGCTCGACTGTCGATGAGGGAGGTTTCTTCAAGCGCGATTGCCCTGAGGAAGTTGCGCAGCAGTTCGATCACGCAGGCATGTCGGCACGCGCCGTCCTACATGCCGCTCGCGACTTGAGTGCTCTCAGGGTTTCGAACCGGCTCTTACAGTCCGGCATCGTCGCGACACCGGTCTAGCATTGAAGAGGAGCAGCCGTGCCTTCCCCAAGCGAATGTCAGCCAGGCCTTAGGCTGGCGGCGGAGCCAGGCGACGCAGGCGCTCAAGAGGTGTCAGCCGCAGTTCCGATGAAAGGCAACCTTGCCCGGTGTCACGCCAAGTCGGGACATTCAACGACATGTCGCATTGCGCCATGAAAGACCTGCCATTGACGGTTAGGCAGACGGTCTCCCCAAGCGATACGCGCAGTCCCTGCGTGTCCGTGCAATAGCATTCGACGGTCTTGCCGCTTGGCGACTTGACGTCGGCCAGGGCAGGCGTGGCCATAAGGGCGAGGAAAATGACTGTGCGAAGCATGGAACGATTATATCCGAATCAAGCCAAATTTGGAAGGCTGTCCACGTGGTCGTGAAGCAAGCATGTGCCGTAGTTACCTACGACCGTCGCGGTCGCCAATCTTGACGCGGCGCGGTCAATGCGTGAGACGAAGTTATGGTACCCCTCGACACACTTGAGCAGATCCGTGAGCGCTTTCAGTTCCTGGAGGCAAAGATGGCAAGCGGTGTGCCGGGAGGCGAATTCGCGGATCTTTCTCGGGAGTATGCCGAACTGAAGCTCCTCGTGACCGAGATTGACGCATATCGATCGTTGCTTGTCGCACGGGATGAAGCAGAGGCGATGTTGGAGGATCCCGAAATGCGCGAGCTTGCCCAGGAGGAGCTTGCCAAGGTGAAGGACGAACTCCCGACCCTCGAACAGCGCCTGAAGATTGCGCTTCTGCCAAAGGACGCCGCCGATGCGCGGGCCGCAATCGTTGAGATTCGTCCCGGCACCGGCGGCGACGAGGCCGCGCTCTTTGCCGGCGACCTGCTTCGGATGTACCAGCGTTACGCCGAGGATCGTGGCTGGAAGTTCTCAATGATCGAGCTGTCGGAATCCGAACTTGGCGGCGTCAAGGAGGCTGTTGCCAATGTCGAGGGGGACGGCGTGTTTGCACGCATGAAGTTCGAGAGTGGCGTCCACAGGGTCCAGCGCGTGCCGGAGACGGAATCCGGCGGGCGAATCCACACTTCCGCAGCCACTGTAGCGGTGCTGCCCGAGGCCGAGGAAGTCGATGTTGACATTCCTGCCGGCGACATTCGCATCGATACAATGCGAGCAAGCGGGTCGGGAGGGCAGCATGTGAACACTACCGATTCTGCGGTAAGGATCACGCATGTGCCGTCCGGCATTGTGGTGACGTCCTCGGAGAAGTCTCAACATCAGAACCGCGCGATCGCCATGGCCCGGCTGCGCGCGAAACTCTATGACATGGAGCGACAAAGGCAGGCGGAAGAGCGCGCGAGCGACAGGAAAGCCAAGGTAGGGTCCGGGGACCGCTCGGAGAGAATCCGGACCTACAATTTCCCTCAAGGCCGGATGACGGATCATCGCATAGGGCTGACGACCTATCGGCTTGCCGAAATCCTTGGCGGCGATCTCGACGAAGTCATAGATGCCCTGATCGCGGCGGACCAGGCAGAGAAGCTTGCAGATCAGGGGCTGTGACACACGGGATGTAATGTCGCCAAGTGACCGCAATCCACGCACGGGGCGCTCAGTGTTCGGGCAGGACAACTGGATTGCCCGGTTGCGCTCCGCAGGTGTGCCCGACGCAGAAGGCGATTTCCGACGGATCTTCCGCTGGGCCTGCGACATGGGCATGACCGCTTCCGGGCCACAGATTCGTGATGGACCAAACGCCCTCGCGCTCCGGATGCTGGAATCGGCAATTTCCGAAAGGGAATCGAGGCGTCCGGTGTCGCAAATCATCGGCAAGCGGGATTTCTGGAAGGGAACGTTCAAGGTCACGCAAGATGTGCTTGATCCCCGTCCGGAAACGGAGCTGCTGGTCGAACTGGGCGTTCAGGAACCGTTTCACCGCGTTCTGGATCTCGGAACTGGATCCGGCTGCATTGTAATTTCGCTCCTGATGGAACGCCCGAACGCACTTGGTGTCGGCACCGACATCTCGGAGAAGGCACTGCTGGTTGCCGGAGAAAATGCAGAAGCCATGGGCGTGGCTGGACGCGTGATCCTGCCTGCTTCGGACTGGTACGACGAAGTGGACGGGCGTTACGATCTCATCGTTTCCAATCCACCTTACGTTGCGGCAGAGGAATTCAAGGACCTGCCACCTGAGGTTCGGTGCCATGAACCGCATTTGGCTTTGGCGGGCGGCATTGACGGACTTTCGGCATATCGCGCAATCGTGGCTGGTGCACGGAACCATCTGACTCCGGGAGGGAGGCTACTGGTCGAAACAGGTTCAACCCAGGCCGTTGAGGTCCGGCGTCTGATGGCGGACGCTGGCTTCGAAAGCTTGACGGTTCATGCCGACCTGGATGGAAGGGACAGAGTCGTGGCAGCGAGGAATCCGGCATGATCTGGCGCAGGACAATGCGCGCGCCGCAGGAAGTTTTCGTGGATTTTGCAAAAAAACTTCTTGGCAACCGCATCATCACTGGATAGATAAGGGCTTGCAGACGGCGGGAGCGCCCGTGTCTCCCCTGATGTTTCTGCGAAATCCATGCAAGGAACGGCGCCCGAGGAGCGGGTGAACCTTTGGAACTTCCACGCATGACCAGACAAGAAGCTGGACAAATTTAAACATGAGAACTTCCAAGTCACGATCGCGGTCAAAGTCGAACCGCAACCGTTCGATGGGCAATGTCGTCAACCGGGTCTTCGACTCTTCGGGTCCGGAGGGCAAGGTGCGGGGAACCCCGCAGCAGATCATCGACAAGTACAATCTGATGGCACGAGACGCCCAGTTGTCGAATGACCGCGTTGCGGCCGAGAACTTCCAGCAGCACGCCGAACATTACCTGCGCATGCTGGCGGAGGCCCAGCGCGAGCAGGCGGAACGCCAGGCACAGCAACAGGAGCGCCGAGGTGCGCATCAGGGCACGACTCGGACCGAGGAGAAGGGGGATGAGACCACTGTCGGCGACGGCGGGCAGACCACCGTGTCCACTCCCGAGATCGCCGCAGCCGCCGTCACAAGCGACGTCATGGGTGTTGCGCCGGGGGACAGCGAATTGGTCGATACGCCCGAAGAAAGCGTTGTTCCTCCACGGAAGCCGCGTCCGCGGCGCAGCTCTACGCCTTTGGATGAGCCAGCCTTAGCGGCATCCGACGCGGCGGAATAGCTGATAGCGACCTATGGCTCGCCACCCGATTGGCGGTCGGGCACCGCACTCAGCACTTGTCGAAAATCTCTGCCAGCGCACAGAAGCGCTCGATGTCGACGGTTTCAGGTCGGTCGGTCGGCCTGATGTTCGCCTTGTGAAGCCTGTCCTCGATGTCCGGAGCAAGGCTCTTCAGACTTGAACGCAACATCTTCCTGCGGTGCTGGAAGGCAGAGGCAACAATCTTGCCAAGAGTCCTTGCGTCGGCGGGGAAGCGCGGTGCGGGCAATGCCTCTATGTGAACCACCGCCGAATTGACCTTGGGTTGCGGGGTGAATGCCCGGGCTGGAACGTCCATGACGAGTTGTGCCTGGCTGCGCCACCCGGCCAGGATTGAAAGGCGGCCATAGGACTTGTTGCCTGGCCCGGCCACGATTCGCTCCGCCACCTCGCGCTGGAACATGAGTGTGAGGCTTTGCCAGAAGGGTGGCCATTCGGGAGGCGACAGCCAGCGCGTCAGCAGTTGGGTGCCTACATTGTATGGGAGGTTGGCCGCCACCTTGACGGGGGGCGAAAGATGATCACGTGGGTCAAACTGCAATGCATCGGCGTTTATGACTTCGAGCCGACCGGGACAGGCCCGGGCAATGTCCGCCAGAGCTGGAATGCAGCGCCGGTCCGTTTCGACCGCCAGGATCCGGCGAGCGCCTTGGGCGAGAAGGCTTCGCGTAAGACCTCCCGGACCGGGGCCGATCTCGAGCACGTCGGCATCTGCCAAGACGCCGGCTGCCCGTGCGATCTTTGCCGTCAGGTTGAGATCCAAGAGAAAGTTCTGACCCAAAGATTTCCGCGCGGCGAGTCCGTGCGTCGCAATGACGTCGCGAAGCGGAGGGAGTGTATCCAGCGTGTTCACTTGCACTTGTTCGCATGGCGTGCCGCAGCGATCTTCCGTGCAAGTCGGAGGGCCGCGATCATCGACGCTGGATTGGCCTTGCCGCTGCCCGCTATGTCGAAGGCGGTGCCGTGATCTGGTGATGTGCGCACGAAGGGAAGCCCGAGAGTCACGTTAACGCCATCTTCGAACTCCAGCGTCTTGATCGGTATCAGTGCCTGGTCGTGATACATCGCGATCGCGGCATCATAGCCTGCTCGGGCCGACTCGTTGAACATTGTGTCGGCGGAAAGCGGTCCCGCAATTGACATTCCTTCGGCGCGGAGTCTGTCGCACACCGGCGCAATGACAATTGCGTCCTCAACTCCCAGGACACCGTTTTCGCCAGCATGCGGGTTGAGTCCCGCAACGGCAATCCGCGGCTGTTCGGAAATGCCGAAGTCTTCGCGGAGGGCGCGGTCGGTGACCCGGATCGTCGTTTCGAGAAGTTCCACGTTCAGCGCTCCGGGAACATCCGATATCGGAATGTGCGTTGTGACGGGCACGACCTTCAATTCGGCGCTGGCAAGCATCATGACGGCTTGCCTGCCTCCGGCGCAATGGGCAAGAAACTCGGTCTGTCCCGGAAAGGCAAAACCTGCGTGAGACACGAGCTCCCGTTTTGAGACCGGCGCGGTGCAGAGCGCGGATGCCGCGCCTTCGCCTACAAGTTCAACGGCCCATTGGATGGCCTTGACAACACCAAATGCGTTTCCCGGATCGGGACGACCTGGCTTGGCAGGTTTCGGGAATGCAAGCTGCAACACAGGCAGTCCGTCTGCCATTGCGGAGGGAGCATCGCAGGGGGCGTCGATCAAGACGGTTCTGGTGCCAGCGGGCAAATGCCTCGAATCACCAATCATGAAAAACGGCAATTCGTCCCGAAGGGTCGCCCATGCCGCAACGATGATTTCGGGGCCGATGCCGGAAGGGTCACCGCAACTGACTGCGACGGGAAGCAGGTCAGATCCGGTCATACGTCAATTCGTAAGATCAATCACGTTGGTCGATGCACGGAGCTCTGCAAGGTAATGGGCTGCAGTGTTGCTGAGCCGAAGGTTCAGAAGTCGCCCGCCAACAATGTCGAAATCGATGTTGCTCTTCAAGGCCGGACGGCGCTCGCAGAGCATCAGCAGGACTGCGTTGCCGTCACGCCTCAGTTCGGTCGAGCTCTCGTTGACGTCAAGAACGGCGACGGCCGCGCGCACGTCTGCGGGCAGTTCCGCAGACGGAACGACCTCACGGACGAGCCGGTCTTCGGGCAGGTTACGGGCAACGCCGTAGAGGTCATCGCAATCGTCCAACGCTTTCGCAATTTCCACAGCTTCGGAAGCGCCGCCTTCGAGACGGAGAAGCGCATAGTCGAAGAGCAGGGCTTCCTTGGTGCCCTCCTGAACGCTTTCAATGTCTCGCAGCAGGAAAATGGCGATGTTGCCTTCGTAGTCCATCGGCCTGCTGATCTCGCCGACTTCGAGCCCGGCCACGGTGTCGCTGATGCCTTCCGGCAGCGAATCCAGAGCTTCCCAGCCGATTTCGCCGCCCCGGTCCGCTGACGCTGCAATTGAGTACCTTCGGGCGGCTGCGGCGAATTCGTCTTCGTCTTGAAGCGCTGCGATACGAGCGGCGCGCTCGCGTGAGGCAACGGCAGTATTCGGATCTCGTGCGGGGAGAATGATCTCTGACACCAGAACCCTTACGCCACCTTCGGTTCCGGTCGTGGCAAGAGTGCGCCGAATCTGGTGATCGGGAATCGAGGCGCGGACGGATGGTCCAAATTGATTTCGGACAAGCTCGCGCCATGCAACGCCAGCCTCTATGAACGCCCGGAAGGACTCTCGTTCAATGCCGGAGTCTTCGAGGATGGCCATGACCTCCTCGACCTGGAGGTTGCCACGCGCGGCGAATTCCTCCATGCCCGCATCGACCTGTACTGGGGCGACACTGACACCGGCGGCCTGTGCCGCGATACGTTGTACGGTTTCGTTGATTAACTGCTCTCGTGCGCGCCGACGTACATCGCCGCTTGCGCCAAGAAGCGCAAGAAACCGTTCGCGCTGGTCAATCTGGTAGCGCGTGATGACCTGGTCGCCCACCTGAAGCTCCGGTGCGAAGCGTCCCTGGGCTTCCACCGAAACCGGAAGATGCACCGAAAGCGCGACAACAGCTGCAAGCAACCAACGTCCTTTCAAGGTTCCTATCCTCTGCAAACGCGCTGACCTGCGCGACCATCATTCCGGCTTCCGATTCCCAGAAGAGAAACATGAAAGCCTATTTCGGTTGTTGAATCGACACTAGTCGAATTGGCGAAGCGACGCGAGAGCGAAAGCGCAAAGTGTACGCACTCCGTCCGATAGTCGAAACCCAATTCGGTGCGTGCCACGCGGTCAGAAGCAAAGTCATAACGCCAATCTGCGCGCGCGGTCCAGCCGTCACTGACATCATAGGCTCCCTCGAACGACCATTCCGAAAGGCGGTTGTCCCGGCCCTTTGTAGCATCCGGCACGGCGTGGAAATAGCTGGATGAGAGCGTGTGGCGGCTTGCAGACCAGTCAAGGCGCGTTTCGGACAGCGTGACGTCCAGCCCGCTGTCCACAAGCGATCGCGAATGTACTGAGAGGTCGCGACCGAATCCAAGCCGACCCGAAACCAGCCACTCGGATTCGTCTGCGGAACCGTCAGGTCCCTGACCGCGGGCAACGTTGAAGACGCGGCCCAAAGCAAGGTCAATGTCCCAAAGCTCAGGATTCTCGCGGCTCCACACGCCGCCTACAGCTACGCGGAAACCGTCGTCTCTTCTGTCGACACCGGGATATCGCGTGGGGGCGAAGAGGTTGGCTTCATCGATTTCGACCACTCTGCTGTCTTCGTTGGGCACGACGTCCCCGTTCGTGTCGGAAGCGTCGATTCTCAAAATCGGTTCGAGAAACTCGCGGCGTCCACTGATATTCCTGCGGTTCATCGGAAACCGCAACTCGAGTGCGGTCCGAGATGTCAGGCGTGAGAGATTGTTTTTGAGTCTTCTGTCCTGAGCGACCGTGTATGCGTCTCCGCGAAGACCGAGTTCGGCCTTCGCGACGAGACCGGACGAAAATGTCCGCGTTCGAGACCAGTCGACGGACGCACCGATGCGGCTGACGTCCCGGCCCACGCCCTCATCCGTGCTTTCCGACGACGGTCGGATGAGCGAACTGGAAGAGATGCTGGCAAAGGTGCGTCCGCCAAACGATAGCTTCGGCAACTCACGTTCGTAGTAGATTTCGAGGAAGCGGGCCGGCAGAGTGTCGCGACTTGCGATTTCGGCATCCCGAAGCGTGCGGTACTCGGTGAATTCGGATCGAAAGACATCCTTGTTCCGCACGCGCGTGACCGACAGCTCATTGGTCAATCTGTCCCGGTCCGCGTAGTCGTAAGTGAAGAGGTACCCCGGGTCTGATGCGAACTCCGCCTGCGCCTCGAACAGGAATCCGCGCGGCAGGAGTTGGCTGGCGTTTCCAAGAAGATAGTTGCGTGATCCGGCTATGTCGTCGCTGGAGACAGCGCCAGTTGCGTCGATGCGCCCGCGTTCCAGTTCCTGACGATATCGAAACTCGACGGTCGTAGTTGAGCTGGAAAGATAGGGAGTAACTGTAATGTCGCGGTGATTCCCGAGTGCAAGGAAGTAAGGAAGCTTGACGCCGGTTCCGAGATCAGACGTGGCCTTGAACTGCGGAATGAGAAAGCCGTCGGCACGGTCAAGGCTTGGATCGGGAAGACGGAGTCGTGGCACGTAAAGGATCGGCACTCCCGAGAAGCGCAGCCGGGCATTCGTGAAGTAGAGCTGGTGTTCGACATCATCGTGCACGACTCTTGAGGAACGGATCTCCCAGAGCGGTACGGGGTTGGCTGCGCAAACTTCGCAGGAAGAGGCGACAACCCTGTCGAGCCGCGTGTAGCGATTGCTTGTGCGTGCAATGCGATCCGCGGCGATCTGGAAGTGCCGCTCCAGCACCATCCTCGCTGATACCAGCACCCCGTCACGCAAACGTCGGTCGAGATCGGCATGATCCGCCAGAAAGACCGTGCCGTCTTCATCCGTGACATGGATCGGGCCGGAAAGGGTCAACTGATCGCCTTCGCTTTGGTAGGTAACGGAAGTCGCCGTGAGGCGTGTGCCCCGGACGAGGATTTCGACATTGCCCGAGGCGGTCAGGCGTCCGGACGGATCAATGGAAATCGAGTCTGCAATGAGTGAGGCGAACTCCTGTGCCCGCAGGTCGCCCGTGCAGAGGCACACGACAAGTGCGGCAAGGCATGCTGAGAGTCCCCTCGTCATCCATCCTCCAGGTGCAGGAGCAGTGCAAGTGGTAACAGCAGAATCGCAATGGGTGGAAGCCATGCGGCCATGATGATCGGGATCTGGCCGTTTTCGCCGAGGACCGCGACAAAGTTCCTGATGAAATAGAAGAGAAACCCGAGACCGAGCGCCGTCATGACCATTAGCCCCGTGCGCCCCATTCGGGTGTGGCGCATCGTGAAGCCGGCGCCGACGAGTACCATTGCGGTCAGGAGCAGCGGCAGCGCAAGCTCCATATGGAAGAACGTCCGGTGATTTCGGGCCGAGAAGCCAGCTGCGTCCAGTCGCTCAATGAAGGCGGGCAATTCCCAGATTGGAATGGCGCTAGGCGTGCCAAAGCTGTCGAGAATCTGGTCAGGCGTGAGATTCGATGCGAGAACCATCTCCTGCATCTCGACGCTTTCGACTTCAGGGATGGGCGCGCCGGTATCAAATCGCCATTCCTTTGCACCGGAAATCCGCCAGGCGCCAGGGACGAGCAATGCGCGCTCTGCCTCGATGCGGTATGTCGGGTTGCTGTCGGGCGCGTAGCCGAGAAACGTGACGTCGAAGAGGCTTGTGCCGTCAAGGTTCGAGCTGCTCGCGCGAATGACCGTTTGTCCTTCGCGCGAACCCTGGCGAAGCCAGAATCCGTCCGCCGTGACCGAGAGAGTTGAAGACGCGCCGGAAAGACGAGCGACTTGGGCTTCATACTGTCTTTGAGTCGCCGCCACGATCGGGTTCATGGCGGCCACGGCGAAGACGCCGATGAGGAAAGCCAGCAGGACCGGAGTAATCAGGCTCTCGAGCGCCGGACGCCCGGCGGCGCGGGTGACCACGAGTTCCGAAGATCGGGCAAGCCCGAGAACCATGCTGACCGTCGCCAGTATCATGATGAGCGGCAGCACTTTGTACAAGTCTTCGGGCACGCTTAGGGACGCGAGGACGAGCAGCGTGCCAAAGCCGGCATCGTCGAAGCCACCGAACCGCCGGATCTGTTCGATTAGGGCGGTAAGTGTCAGAATCGCAAAAAGGACGAAAAGGACATAAAGAAAGTTCTTCAGGAACTTGCGTGCGAAATAGAGGTGGAGCGTCATTTTGCAACCTGCCTTGCGCGAGCCAGAAGTCCTGGCCGCGCCGCGATGTAGAGGAGCCCGAATGCTGCGAGCAACCCCACAAAGGGTCCGGTATAGGCAAGGGGCCAATTGGCTGCGTCGGTTCGAACAGTTCCTTGGCCCAGTTGCGTGATCAACTGAATCAGGATCAACCCGATGACTGTCGCGATGCTTTGTCGCCAGACTCCAAATCGGGAAAACCCGCCCACCATCAGCGCGGCGAAGGCAAAGAGGGGTGCGACCAGCCCGTTCAATGCGTCGCTGAATCGTTCATGCGCCTCCGCGACAAGGGTCGAATGGGTCGCTCCCGTCAGGGCCTGGACGTCGTCGCCGGCGTCAAGCAGCGCGGGTGTGGGAAGTTCTCGGGGACTGCGTTGTGTCAGGGCGCTGCTTTCGACCAGATCGGAGAGGTCAATGGTGAAGTCGTCGAAGCGGGTGACCGACAGCCGTTTGTTGCCGACGCCATAGCTTTGCGCCATGCCGTCGATCATGACAAGGCTGGGCGCTTGCTCGCCACGGATCAGAAGGGCTTCGCGGGCCGAATAGGCGACCGGGCGGTCAGGGTTCCGCGCGTCAGACAGGAAGACGTCCTGAAGCGCTCCGATACTGGAGATTTCGCGGATATAGAAGGTGACACCGGCGGCAGGGTGCAGGAACTGTCCCTCGCGCAGAAGCCGGGCGGTCATGTTCTCGGCAATCTCGGCGCTCCGTTCGCTGAGGCGGGCCTGACTTGCAGGCACCAGGATGTGGGCGAGAACTGACGACATGACAAACACGATGCATCCGAAGATCAAGACAGGTCGGAGCAATCGTGCCGGGGAGAGGCCGGTTGCCTGGACAACCACGAGCTCGCTTTCCGACATCAGCCTGTTCGTGACGTATAGCGAGGCTGCAAAGGCGGCGACCGGCAGGACAAGCCGAACCACGTTGGGAAGCGAAAGGGCCGTGAACTCCAGGAAGACCACGGCTGACTCGCCGTTTGCGATGAGCTGGTCGAAGAGCACGACCGCCCGGTTGATCCAGTAGATCAGCACGAGCACGAGCGCGAAGAAGCCGAAGAGCATCAGCAACTGGGCAAGCAGGTATCTGTCAAATCGTCTCAGCATGAGGTCCATCGCGGTGCACTGGGAGTCTAGACCATAGGCCAGGCAGTTGAAACATGGTTGGCGCGTGCCCGTTCGGCGAGAACATGCCAATGAGTCTTGGGGGCATTTGCATCTATCGGGCAACCGCAGCCCTTGATTCCTTGCCGACCAAGTCAGGGCATGACCGAGGTAGTTCTTTGGCCGTCAATGGCGTTGGAACCAATCCGGTGATCATGGGCGCGGTTGATTCCGGCGCGCAGCTCGCATTGCTGGACCTCCGACCGGATGCAATGACTTGCTTTGGTTGACTTGGTCTTGCTTGAATTAGCCAGAGTCCGAAGGGACCTTCCGCGGGGCTGCATCAATTTAGCGCCGTCCATCTCAGGTGCGAAATTGCCGGGGTTGTGTGTTTTTGGCAACTCAGGGAAAGAACGGGGATGGCAAGGCAATCCGTCAATTGTGAAACACCGGCGAATTGCCGACTGAGGCACAGAAGAGCCGCTGGAGCTGGCTAATCGGAAACCGAAAGTCTCTTTTCCATCAGCCGTGTTGTATAGGTCAGAGGCCAGATGACGACAATGAACACTATTGCAACGGCAGTGTAACTCTCGATCGGATTGAAGAAATTGGATGAGATGATTCGCGCACTGTGGAGCAATTCGTAGTAGGCGATAATCGAGGCGATCGCCGTCGCCTTGATCATTTCGACCGCACGGTTTGTCAGTGGCGGGAGCATTCGCTTGATCGCCTGAGGTAGGATCACTCGCCCCATGGTTTGCCTGTAGTTCATACCGAGTGCCCGGCAGGCTTCCCACTGACCCCGGGCGATATTTTGAATGCCGCCGCGAAAGATCTCGGCGCAATAGGCTGCCCCATTGAGCGAAACACCAAGGACACCGGCCCAAAACGGGGTGATCTTGATGCCGGTGAAGACAGGGAATGCGAAGAAGAACCAGATGATCTGAACCAGAACAGGTGTGTTGCGAAAGAACTCAACGAATGCGGTCGCTGGAATGCGAAACACCAAGGACCGAGAATACCTCGCGGATCCGACAACCAGACCAATACTCATGGACATCGCAATGCAGACAAAGCCCATGTGCATGGTGCCGACAAGTCCGCGCCAAATGACCGGCCAGTTCGCGAGAATGCTTTGGTAGTCCCAGATCATAGCGCGTTTCGATCCATCTCAGTGACCACCTGCCTCTCCAGTACGCGCCAGATAGACCTCGACACGTCCGGTAATGATGCTCGCGACATAAATGAAGCCAAAGTAGAAAAGCGCTACGACGGAATAGATTTCCAGAGGCCGGTATGTCTCCTGTACGAGCGCGTTGGCATTGTACATCAGATCGGCATAGGCCACGGTCGAGACCAGCGTCGTTCCTTTCAGCAATTCGACACTGCGTTCAAAAAATGCTGCGACCATGCGCTTGATCGCGATGGGCAGTACTACCCTGCGTGTGCTTTGTGCCGGAGTCATGGCCAGCGCCATAGATGCCTCGACCAATCCTTTTTCGACCGAGACAATGCCGGCACGAAAGATCTCGGCAAAAAATGCCGCCGAAGCAATCCCTAGCGTGACGACAGATGCCTCGAATGATCCGATGCGGAGTCCCAGAATAAGTGGGGCCGCGAAAAAGACCCAGAAAAGGGTTACGATCGGTGGTGTCGATCGCATGATCTCAATCACGACCAAAGCCGGCCAGGACAGCAACCTGGACTGTGACAGGCGCATGAGCGCCAATGCCAGTCCAACCGGCAGCCCCAGAAGCAGGGAAACGACGAACACTTTGAGAGAATTAACGAATCCGAGCGCGAGAAAGTCCCAATTTGCCCAGACCGGCGAGAAATCCCATTGCATGCCGCAAGCACCCTGACTTCAAGCGATTTGTCCCGCGCCGAATCTGGCGCGGGACCGATAGACGTTACCAGTATTCGCGCTGGATCGCAGGCACTGACGACGGGTCGATTCCGCGGAAGGCAAGGAACTCCTCGTACCACTGCGTAACCGTGCCGGTCGCATAGTAGTAGCTGGTGGCTTGGTCCACCCAGCGTTGGAACGACTTGTCGGGAAGGCGCTGCATTCCGGTCTGGCTCTGCGCCACGCGCGTGGGTTGCGGAATGATGATCTTGCCGGTCTGGATCCTGCTGTGCAACATGGTCAGCGCAGGTCCGAATAGCGAAGCGGCATTTGCACGACCGGACTGGAATGCCGCAACCGATTCCGGATTGTTCGGGAATCCAAGAACGGTCGCGTTCGGCGCCGAAGCTTTGGCGTATGTTTCCATCACTGAGCCTTGGGGGACCGCGATGGTGACGCCATCGTTGTTAAGGTCCTCCCAGGAGGTCGCGCCGGAAAGCTCGTCATTCACGAGAACCGCTTGGGCATGGAACACGAGCGGGGACAGCGTGAAGTCGATAGCTAAAGCACGCTGCGGTGTGCCGTCGAGAACCGCCACAATGTCGATCTGGTCTGACTGCAGCGCGGCAATCAGCGAAGGGAAGGCCATTTCGTGGATCTCAAGTTCCACGCCCAAAGCATCGGCCATGGCGCGACCATAGCTAATGGCAAACCCGATCCATTCACCGGTTGCTGCATCGTAGAAGGCCCAAGGCTCCGCCTTGGCCACGCCTATCCGCAGGCGCCCTGAGTTTCTTACTGCATTGAGCGAGGCCGCATCGGCCTGGGCAGCCGCCTCCTTTGGCGTCATGAGTGTGCCCGTGGCAGCGACCGCACTCGCAGCCAATAGCGTGGTTCCTGCTGCATGGCCAAAGAATCCACGTCGGGATACATCGTTGGTCATGGTTTTCCTCCTTGGCAGATTGTATACTTGATCGTCTAAATTGGATACATATTTCACGGAATGTCAATGCCTTTCTTCGTGGGATTCACAAGACACTTGCCTGCGCAATCTCCTTCAAGTGCGATACGAAGGCCGAATTTGCGTATCGGGACAACCCGAGTTGCGGGGCATAGCTGGGCAATTCCCCTCCACAGATCATTTGGGCCAGCAGATAGCCAGAAGCGCAGGCTGCCATTGTGCCAAATCCGGAAAGCGCACCGACGACGTAGCTACCCTCTGGTCCTACGGGTCCGATCAGGGGCCAATTTTCCGCCGTCATCGTATAATAACCGCCGTAGTGACTCATTTGCCTTGGCAGCCGCCCGAAATATTGCCGAAGGCTTGGGTGTAACCGAGCGGCGCCCCGCAGCACGATTTCGGGAAACCGGTGGTCAAGCTCTGGTGTCATACACGGCGTAGATGGTGTCGTATTGTATGCCCAGCCAAGTTTGATCCAAGAACCTCTCTCTCCGCCTTCGGCCTTGCAGTGAATGCTGCCTGGCATGCGTTCGGTCAACCATGCGGTCTCAGGGGACTCGGCGAGGAGCGCCCGTTCATCCTCGCTCCAGTCGATCGCCTGGGAGTCGAGATCGATCGTAAAGGGCATGTCGCGCGGAATTGTCCTTTTTACGTCCTGAAAGGCGACTTTCTGTTGTCGAACATTTGTCACTGGAAGATCAAGGCCAAGCATGGCGCCAATGTCACCAATGAATGGTCCGGCGGCATTCACCACGATGTCCCCCTTGAGGTCCTCAGTTCCACTCGCTGAACTGATTTCGACCGAGAACCCGGAAGTGGTCGTCCTTGCACCTGTAACCACCCCCGATTTTCGCTCGGCGCCTGCTGCACGCGCCTTGCTGAGCATGATTATGCCTAGTTGCTGGCTGTCGATGTCGCCGGCCCGCCGGATATGCAGTACCGTCGCGACTTCCTGGTCGTAGCCGGGGAAGACGCGGCGAATGAGCGGCTGGCTGGTCAAGATGTCGACGCCATCAGGAGCACGCGACCAATCATCGTGGCCGGGCGGATGATAGCTCTTCGGCGCCGCACTCGTGTGGAACCGAATAGCATCCATCCCGGCATCGGCATAACCATCATACAAGGCAGCGACGAGATCATCGATTTCCGAGTTGCGAGTCGCAAGCGCGTAACCCCTCCGGGTCATGTTGAACGCGTTGTCGGTTTCCCGAGCTAGGTCCTCCATTAGCGAGATCGAGAGATCGGTGAAGCCAGTCATCACCGGGTGTGGCCACCAGTTGCGATAGTTTTCTCCCGATTGGGCCGACGTGAGTGCCATGGGAGAACCTTGGTCGACGACGATCACCTGACCAATCTCTGCCCGTCTGGTCAGAAAGTGGGCAACTGAGATTCCGGCGATGCCACAACCGATGACAATCACAGACCGCTTAGCCATCGAGCAGTTCTCCGAATTTTTGTATCCAATTCAAAAATGATTGTATAAATTGTGACGTTGTCAACCAGTTTTGCCGGGTTCTCGCAATCCTTGGGCACTTGGACCAGCTACCCAACCACAAATCTTCCCATCAACTTGATGTGGAGTTGGCAGGTCCGCCCAAGCCGAGTCCGATTCAACTCGTTCCGATTCTGCGGCAATGCAGCAGCGCCAAGGTCAAGTGCAAGTTCCGGTGCTTCGCGGAACCGCGCGGTCATGCCCGGAGCGAACGGCTTCACTTGGCAGATGTCGATTTGGAGCGGAGCAGCTGCCGGGGCACGATTCACTTGGTCTTCATTCCGGCGGATCCCGATGCTCGCGGACGGGCAACGTCGATGGCGGGCCGACCTGCGACTTGGACGAGTCAGGCTGATCATCGCTGCCCGTTGAGCGAGCCGTCCGTCACTGGACCGTAGGCAGCCCATTCGCATTCGAGACCTGCGGCGTTGCCAAGTGCGGCACGCCCGGCTTGGCGGTGCGATTGCCAATTCAGAAGGCGGTCCGTTGGCCGCAAGCCCCGGCGCGGGACAAAGGACCACACGCACAAGGGCTCCTGAGCTTCTCCGTCTCATCGGTGCGCCGAACGAACTCCTCGACGCCAAGTTCAAGGCGCGGTTTGGCCTCAATGACAAGGCAGTTCATGAAAGGCAGGCGAAGTGCGTTCCGGCCGGTGCAACTCAGTTCCATTTCGGAATTCCTTGTCGCGCTCCAAATCCGGACGTGCCATCGGTTTGGCTTGCCTTCCGTTTTCGCGGCGAGTGGCACGACAAGTGCAGGCACCATCCTGCAATCGACCAAACCAACGTCCTTTTGGATGCGAGAACGGTCATCGCCGCAATAGACCGTGAGACTTGACCTCTTGCAGAAAGACATCGGCCAGTTCTTCGGGATTGCCTTCGATGATCCGCCCTGAATTGAGGGCTTGCGTGGCAGTCAGGATCGTGCGCAGCCGATCGGCATGGTCGGGCGAACCTGGTGCATTGAGTGCGACCGAACGACGCGGCGCATCCGTCAAATCAGGTTTGGGTAGGTCCAGGCCTTCTTCTTCCACAACGCCTATCTCGACCTTCCGGGACGCGGCGAATCGCGGGATTCCCGGCGACACCGCCGGTGATGCCACCGTACCGAGAAAGGGGCCCTCGGTCTGCCACACAGCACGCGCCCCATGGCACATTGATGTTTCGCAGCGCCAACCATCTGAGCAAGGAGTTGCCTCGAGAATTCCAGCCAGAACTGGCCATCGGAGGCTGCGCGCGATTACGTAGGGCAAAAGTCCCGTTCCTAGTCCCATTGCGGACCTTGTCCCGGTCAGAACAGCGTCGACATTGGTTTCAACGGCTCTCCGTGCGAGTGCTGAAGCCGGGTCTGGAGACCGGATCCAGACCAAGCTGGAATCCCCGAATCCGGCGAACGTCAGCAAATCTTCCTGCCTGTTCCCTGTAGAGACATGGACGATCTCGACCTCTGCTCCTGATGCTAGGGCAATCGCCAGCGCCAAAGTCTCGGACGAGGCGCGAAAGCGGTTCCCGGTGGTTGGATGACAGGGTAGCGAGACGGCGACTAGAACCCTTGTCATTTTCTGCGGTCCAAGTGGGCAAGCACACGGTGCATGAAGGTCTCGGCATCGCACCGCAGTGTCAGGTCGGCACGCGCGGCCATGGGACAGCTCGAGTCAGTGTTGACTGCGATGACGCATTGACAATCATCGATGCCTTCCAGATGCTGAACGGCTCCGGATATGCCAAGCGCCACATAGACATCCGCTGCAATGCGCTCGCCACTCGTCCCGATCTGCCGGTCGCGAGGCATCTGCCCGGAATCGACCAAGTTTCGACTGGCGCCAGGAGTTGCACCTAACGCATTGACGAAACGATGAAAAAGGCCAAGATCACGAACTCCCGCACCTGCTGCCACGACGAAGCGCGCGTTCGGGAGCGCCGTCCGTTCCGGCTCAGGCTCAATGGTGCGGAGAAGCCGGGGACCACCTTCAGGGACGTTGCACAGAGGCGGCAGAACAGCCTCGCGCGTAACCCTTGGCGTCGCGGCGGGAGCGGAGATGCGCCGGTCCACCAGAAGAATCCGGGGCAAGGGAGCGACCACCTCCTTGCCCGGCAAGTTAGTTGCGGACCAAACCAGTCCGGCTCCGATTGCAACCACGTGCACCGCAATGCTCAATTCCAGGTCCACCGCCAATCGCCGCCCAAGATCGGAATACCTGCCTCCGTCCTCGGGCAGGATGATGGCGTAGGGGCAAAGAGTCATCCAGACTGCAGGAAGCACTTCGGGTTCTTCCCTGACCACCAGATCGACCGCATGGGCCGAGAGCGCTTCCGGCGAATGGGAGGAGAGCGCAAGAACCGGGCGTTCTTCGCCGGCAAGCGCGCGGGCGGCTTTGGCCACGACCAGGAGTTGCTGTTCAGACCTGCCCGGAACGGCAACGACACATTCTGCCGGTGGGAGATTCGGTGACGACGCTTTCGCATCCGTCGACGGGGCCACTTTTCGTGCCCGTCGGACGGCGAAGGGGTCGTGTCGACGTATCACGTCTCGATGCCAGCGGCACGAGCGAGGAGTTCGGCGATGTCTGCGATTTCGGCATTCCGGTCGGAAACGCCTTCGAGCATGACCGCGCAATTCGGGCAGGCCACCGCCACCACCGATGCACTTGTCGCAACTGCATCAGCCATCCGAATGTCAGGGATGCGGCGCTTGCCGGGAATGTCAGTGACCGGAGCCCCTCCACCGCCGCCACAACAGCGTGAGCGACCGCGCGCACGTTCCATCTCCACCAATTCGCCTGCAATGGATGACAGGATTCGGCGCGGTGCGTCGAACTCTCCACAATAGCGACCAAGATAGCAGGGGTCATGATACGTGATCCTGCCTGCCATGCCCGTCAGGTCACCGAGCCTTCCGTCCGCTACGAGCCGGTCAAGCAGTTGACTGTGATGGAGCACTCGTGGAACCTCGCCGTAGGCCGTATATTCCTCAGTCATGACGTGCAGGACATGTGGATCGGGCGTTATGATCATCCCGATGCGATAGCTTTGCAACGTGGCGATGTTGAGCCTTGCAAGCCGCTGAAAGGTTGCCTCGTCGCCGAGACGCCGGGCCAGATCACCACAGTCGCGTTCTTCTTCGCCAAGGATCGCGGGCTCTATGCCCGCGCGGTGCAGTAGCCCCACGAGCGCCCGCAATGTGCGTTGTCCTCTCGAATCGAAGGCGGCATTACCCGCCCAGAGCAGCAGTTCAGTCTCCCTGATGTCCGAAACTAGCGGAAGGTCCAGTCCCGCTGCCCAGTCGAATCTCCGTGCCGGATCGTCACCCCCGGGGGTGTCAGCAACCAAATAGTTGTTCAGCGCTGCTGCCCCGTGGGCTGGAATCGCGGCCCTTTCCAATACCTCGAAGCGGCGGAGATCCATGATCGCATCGACGTGCTCGATGAACATGGGACATTCCTCGACACACGCGCGGCAGGTGGTGCAGGACCAAATCGTTTGCGCCTGCACAAATCCGGGTATGATCGCGTGCCTGGTCGGTGTCGTGACGGTTGGAGCGCCCGGATGACCCTGTCCGTCGTAATCACCAAGCGGCAATTCGCAGGCCCGGGCGAGATCGTTTACCAAGGCCTTGGGGTTCAACGGCTGAGCCGCTGCAAAGGCCGGACAGGCCGCCTCGCAGCGCCCGCATTCGACACACGCATCGAAATTGAGACGCCGCGTCCAGTTCCAGTCGGTTGCCTCTTTCACGCCCAAACGTGGTTCGTTCAGGGCGAGGGGGGTCAGTGCGGTGCCCCGATCGGGCGATTCGGCGAACCGGCCTGGCCGTTCGTGAAACGCAAGATTGAGAACGCCGGCGAGGGCGTGTCGCAGCGGAGCCCGCCACGAGGCGGCAGCCAACGTGTAAAAGAGCCCGGCAGCCAAGACGCTTCCTGCTGACCAGCTTTGCCCCGACGACAGGAACCAGCCAGCAAATCCAAGCGATGTGAATCCGAGCGCAGGACCGAGAATCCGCCACTGCCCTTGCGAAGGCGAGGCAGGATATCCCTCAATTCGACCAGACCGGCGCAGAATGGAGAGGCTCGCGCCCCCCAGCATTGCGGCTGCACTAACCAGTCCTGCCAAGCGGAGGAAGTACTCGCCTGGCCAGGCGAGAGTAAGGCAGCAGCACAGAAGGGCTGCAAGAAACCCCCCCGCCACGAGGATGTGCATCCATGACCCAAGCCGATCGCGGTCAACCTTTTCGTGGACATCCACCAGGTAGCGGCGTGGCACCCTGAAGAGCGCCGGGATGATCGGGATCTGACGGGGTCGCCCACGGCGATAGATGGCAATTCTGCGGAGCAAGCCAATGCTGAATACCACGAATGTCACCATAACGGCGAAGCTCAATGCGGCGACCGGTTCCACCTGCATTCACACGTCCTTCAAGAGCCTGATGGCATCGTAGATCGCGGCGTGGATGTTACGTTGGCTGACTGCATCTCCAATGCGGAAGAGCTGATATTGCCCGTGCGGATTGACACGACGCGTTTGGGCGCCGTTTACCCGCAGTGCGTCGTAGTCCAGTTCTCCCCCGTTCCAGGCATTGCTCTTCAGTGCGTGGTAGAGACCGTCCACCGGCAATGTTCCGCACTCGACGATGACTTGGTCGACCTCACGCTCTTCATCTTCAATGGCGTACTCGTGGCGGAGTACGGCGATCAAGCGACCGTTTTCGGGATAGACGTGTCGCAGCCGCTGAGATGTTGTGATGATCGCACCCGTCCGGCAAAGGTTCGCTAAGTGCGTGGCAATGTTTGTGCCACCCAAGTCGATGCCCGCAGCGCGGTAGGGGGTGACATATTCCACCTCAGCGCCATTCGACGCGGCTCGCTCGGCCGCCACGAGCGCTTGGTGGCCGCCGTGATCGTCGAAGACCAGAACACGGGTCTTGAAGGCAGCGACGCCCGAAAGAGCGTCCCAAGAAGAGACGGTGTGCTGAGCCCCCTCGATTCCGTGGATGACCGGGCGCCCACCGGTCGCGATCACGACAATGTCAGGGTTCAGTGCCAGCACGTCGTCCACGTCGGCCTTCGTGCCCAAACGAAGATCGACCTTGAGCCTGCGTAGCTGCGCTTCCAGCCAGACCGCGATCTGCGCCAGTGGTTTGCGCCAGCCGATTGCCGACGCCAGATGGATCTGTCCACCGAGCCTCGCCTCAGCTTCGAACAGAATGACGTCGTGCCCGCGTTCCGCCGTGACGCGGGCCGCCTCCATTCCCCCTGGCCCGCCGCCAACGATAACGGCGCGCCTTCTCGCTCCCGACGGTCGGATCACGTGGGGAAGTCGGGTTTCGCGGCCGGTGGCCGGATTCTGGATGCAGAGCGCGTCTCCGCCAGCATAGATACGGTCAATGCAGTAGTTCGCGCCAACGCAGAGGCGGATGTCCTCCACCCGGCGGTCGCGCAGCTTTCTGACAAAGTGCGGATCGGCCAGGAGAGCCCGGTTCATCGCGACAAGATCGACGTGTCCGTCTGCCAACGCGCGGGCCGCTGTCCGCGGATCGGAGATTTTCTGCGCCATCATCACCGGGATGTCGACCGACCCACGTATGGCAGACGGCAGGTATAGGTATGGTGCTGACGCAAAGGACATGTTGGGTATGGAGATCGAACCGGAGACGAGTTCTCCGGCTCGCCCGCCAACGACGTTCAGGTAGTCGATCAATCCGGTTTCGGCGAGCATCACTGCCGCCTCCAGGCACTCTTCCTGGGTCATGGCGCCCCTGGCCAGTTCGTCGCCGACCATGCGGACACCGACGATGAACTCGCGGCCGGATTCCGCCCTTGTCCTTTCCAGAATCTCACGGCCCATGCGCAAGCGGTTCTCCAAGGATCCGCCATACTCGTTTTCCAGTTGGTTGGTGTCGGGCGACAGAAAGGTGTTCAACAGCTGGCCAGCCTGAAAGACGACTTCGACCCCATCAAGCCCGCCCTTCTGGCAACGGGCGACCGCAGCGGCGAAATCGTCCTGAATCATCTCGATCTCGTAAGATTCGATGATCTTGGGCGCTGCCCTGTGTTCGGGTTCGCGATAGGGTCCCGGAGCCACGGGAGCCAGCCAGTTTCTGGAATCAAAGCGCGAGCGCCGGCCGGGATGGGCGACTTGCGTGATCACATAGGCGCCGTGCCGATGAATGCGGTCGGAAAGCGCTTTGAACGGCTCTATGATCCGGTCATCACCAAGATTGAGCTGTCCGAAGGACGGAGACCATGCGGAAGAGACCATGGCCGAACCGCCGAACATCACCAGAGCGACGCCGCCACGGGCCTTTTCTTCAAGATAGGCCTGGTAGCGCTCCAACGGCAGCCCGCCTTCGCCGTAGGCGGGCTCGTGCGCGGATCCGACAAAGCGGTTCTTCAGTGTGAGCGTGCCGAGCGATTGGGGCGTGAACAGAATGTCGGTCTCGGCCATGTTCCGGATGCCTAGAAGTTGAATTCGGTGAACCGTGCGAGGAATTCTCGCGTCCTTGTCTTCTTCGGGTTCTTGAGAAGCTCGTCGGGAGTACCCTGTTCGAAGATTACGCCGTCATGCAGAAAGATAACCTTGGTGGCAAAATGGTAGGCAAAGCCGATCTCGTGGGTAACAAGCAGCATGGTCAAACCCTCGTCGCCTAGCTGCTTGATCACGTGCAGGACCTCACCCACGATCTCGGGATCGAGTGCAGACGTCGGTTCGTCGAATAGCAGGATGTCGGGCTGCATGGCCAGTGCGCGTGCAATGGCAACGCGTTGTTGCTGCCCCCCTGACAGGCGCGATGGATAGACGTCGGACTTCTCGCCCAGACCCACCCGATCCAGAAAATCCTCGGCGCGGGCGCGGGCATTCGGCTTTGAAAGGCCCAGAACAGTGACGGGCCCCTCCATGACGTTTTCCGCCACGGTCATGTGCGGAAACAGGTTGAACTGTTGAAACACCATCCCGACCTTGGCGCGCAGCCTTATCAGCTCGGCATTGGTGTAGTTCATCTCCCCGCGGACCTCTCGACCGATTTCGTTGCCGCGATAGATCATGTGGCCAGAGGTCGGCCTCTCCATGTAATTGATGCAGCGCAGAAGCGTGGACTTGCCCGAACCGGACGACCCGAGAATCGCGATTCGCTCTCCTTGGCGTACAGTCAGGTCAATTCCCTTCAGTACTTCGAGCTCGCCGAAGGACTTGTAAAGGCCGGTGATTGAGAGGATTTCCTCACTCATTGCCACAGGCCTCCAACGCCTCAGTGAATCGGTTCGCGACCGCGTATTCTGCACACATTCTCTTGTATTCGGCGCGAATGCGGGCGATTGCCGGATGCACTCCACCGCTGCCAATTCGGCGGTTGTCGATGCTGGCCACCGGCACCTGTCCACCGGTCGTGCCAGTGACGAAGGCGGCGTCGGCAGAATATGTTTCGAACAACGAATAGTTTCTTTGCCGGCAGGTGATTCCAAGCCGGCTGCACGCTTCGATCGTCTTTGCACGGGTGATTCCGTTCATGCAGTAATCAGCCGTCGACGTCCAAACTTCACCGTCTCGCAGGATGAAGAAGTTGACCGAGTTGCAGGTGTTTACGAACCCATTGACGTCCATCATCAATGCTTCGTCTGCCTCCGAATGCATCACCGACAGAAAAGCCAGGATACAGTTGAGCTTGGACAGTGAATTCAGTTTGGGATCCTGAGTGTCTGGCAGGCCCCTGCGCTGATGAACCGACATCAGGTTCAGCGGCACAATCTCATCCTCGGTCTTTTCATCCTTGTGTTCCGGAATGATCACCAGCGTCGGTCCTTGGGTGCAAAGCCGCGGATCCTGATCGCAGATGATCCGGGTGCCACGAGAGAGTATCAGGCGCATGTGCACGTTGTGGTTCATTCCGTTCTCTCGTGCCACCTGCTGCAGGGCCGAACTGAAATGGTCCGGCCCCCAGGTCAGGTTCATTCCGATGCACTTTGCCCCCGTGAAGAGTCGCTTCAGATGATCCTCGAGAAAGAGGAATGCTCCTTTGTGCAAGCGAATGCCTTCCCAGACACCGTCGCCGAGCATGAAACCGCTATCATAGACTGGAACGACCGCATCGTCGCGGTGGACGATTCTGCCGTTGACATAGACCTTGTTGTCAAGATCGCGGGGATCGGGCGCCAGATTGCCCGCGTTCGCAAGTTGACCGACGAGCGCGGTCATTTCGGGTCGCTCAGGAATTTCCCTGCGACTGCCCAATCAGAGTCATTTACATCGAAAAAGACAACGTGCACTGATTCCGGGGCGCATTTGCAGTGCTTCACCATTGCCTCGGTCACGTCTTCGACAAAGGCCCGTTTCTGGGCATCGGTGCGTCCTTTGGATAGTTCTACTCGAATCATCGGCATGTGCCTTCTCCCTCGTCAGTCAAGTTCATTCCGCACCGGGTGCATTTCGAGCCAGCGGTGTCAACGTCCGGCCGCCTTGCGCCGGATGTTGGCGCGCAAGGTCTTCTGGGTGCTTCGGATATGTTGCTCCAGCAATTTGACGGCCGCAACGACATTACCCTTCTCGCATAGGTCGAGGAGCCGCCAATGCTCCTTCTGGGGTTGGTCCTTGCCAACGATTCCCGACACTGAAATCCGGGCGTAGCGGTTGACGTGCAGATAGTTCTCCCGGATCAGGAGCATAAGGCGCTCACACTCGCAGGGCGCACAGAGCACCTCGTGGAACGTCGCGTTCATGTCCGACCATTCTTCGGGTGCCCCGGCATTGTCATAGTCGCTGAGAATGCTGCGCGCCTCAGCGACGTCTTCCGGGACCATTCGCAGGATTGCGAGCTTCAAGGCATGCGTTTCCAGCGCTATGCGCACTTCGAGCATATCCAGAACTTCCGCTGGTGAGACCTCGGTGACAACCGCGCCGCGATTGACGGAATAGGAGACCAGACCTTCGGCCTGCAGGGCCTTTAGTGCCTCGCGCACAGGAATGCGGCTCGTGCCGAATTGCGTGGCAAGTTCGTCCTGCCGCAACGCAGAGCCGGGAGGAATGCGGCCCGCGACAATTTCCACACGCAGGGATCGCGCGACCTCGTCCGCCGCCGATAGAGCCTCTTCGCCGCCATCCATTATCTTGTCCTCCTTGTGTGCTGCAACGTCATCTTGCCACCCAGCCGGATTCATCTGGCCGCAGACGCCCGAACCCGGTTTCGCGTTCGTAGCCGCGAGCAATCGAAAGGAGGCGCGCTTCGCCAAATGCCGGACCAGCGAAGGTGATCCCGACAGGCAAGCCATCGTCGCTGAAGCCGCAAGGAACGGCGGCTGCCGGCAAGCCGGTGACATTGAACGGCCGCATGAACTGACTGCGGGGCTGTGTCAGGGCCCGGACAAAGCTGCTGGAAAACGGAGTCGCCGGAACTGCCTGACCTGGAATCACCAGCACCTCGACGCTCTTGAAGATGTCATCGAGTTCCCGCGCTAGGCGAGCCCGGATGCGATGCGCCCTGATGAGGTCGTCGGCGGTAAACAGCGCGGCGGTCAGGATGTGCCCGCGGAACCAAGCGCCCGCGTAGTTCCTGTCCTTTTTCATGCCTTCACCATGCACCTGGTAGGCCTCGGCAATCAGCGTGGTGTAAATTGCATCATTCCAGTGCGCATTTGTGACCTCGACCAACTTCAACGTCGCTCCGGCCCGTTCCAGGACCTGCAGCACGTCTTCACATCTTTGTCGTACATCCTCGCGTATGTCGTCTCGATTCCAGAAATATGTTCGTGGCACGCCGATCACCCTGCCTTTTAGGGGCCTGTCGAGATTTGCCGAGTACCGACCGAAGGCATGCGGTCCGATCATGCCCTCGAGATAGAGCGCCGAATCGATGACGCTGCGTGTCAACGGCCCACAGACGTCAAGCGACCAGCAATAGGGTGGAATGCCGCCGTTCGAGACGAGACCGATTGTTGTTTTCAGCCCTACGAGATTGCAGTTGACCGCCGGCATCCGGATCGATCCTGCCGCGTCATTTCCCATTGCACCGGGGAGCATGCCAGAAGAGACGGCAACGGCGGTGCCGGAACTTGAACCACCCGGGATGCGGTCAATGTCCCACGGATTGCGACCTGTCGCCCATTTTCCCTCCTTTGTGGCCATCCCAGCGCCCCATTGATGGGTTCGGGTCAGACCAAGGCTGATCGCGCCGCTGTCCTCCATTCGTTTCACCACGTCGGAACTTTCATTCGCGATGATGTGTTCCCTGCTCTCAGCACCTACGGTGTGTGGAAGCCCCTTGATGGCCGCAAAGCACTTGAAGGCCACAGGAATGCCCTGCAGCGGTGATGCGATCTCGCCTCGTGCGTAAGCCGCATCTGCGGCACTGGCGGCTTCGAGTGCGGCCTCGGGAATGACGATCTCGAACGCGCGGAGCACCGGATCGCAGGTTTCGATCCGTTCGAGGCAAGCCTGGATGATTTCCCTCGAGCTGATCTCGCGCCGTTCCAAGAGCCCCGCAAGCTCGCTCGCGGATTTCCAATGCAACGGATCGCCAGTCGACTCCGTTGGTACGAACGTTCCCGTCGGAAACTCCGCAGGCGGCGGAGGATTGGCAAAGGTAGGGTCGTCGTGGCCGAAGGACAGTTCGCGCAGTGCGGTTCGTCGCGGCAGGTTTTCCTTCCACAAATCGAAGATCAAGTCCCGTTCATCGTCATCGATCTGTAGGCCCGCGACGCCACACTCAGTGTCGAAGGCGGCATTCAGGTTTCGCTGTTGCCCTGACATTTGTCTCAGTTCCTTTCAGGAGCTGCCAGAAGATCAGCCAATCTCTCGCCGATCGCCATGCATGTTGCGTTGGTGTTTCCTGAAATCAGCGTTGGCATGACCGACGCGTCGGCTACCCGCAGCCTGTCGACTCCTCGCACGCGAAGGTCGGGGGTCACCACCGCATCGTCATCACTGCCCATTCGGCACGTACCCGACGCGTGATAGATCGTGGTGCCGGCGTTCCTCGCCCAAGCGAGCAGGTCGCCATCGCTCTGCACCTTGGCACCCGGATATTTCTCGCCGCCATAATATCGTGACAAGGCTGGCTGGCGGGCTATCCGGCGCGAAAGCCGCAACCCTTGAACTATGGTCGTTCGATCGGATTCGGATGCGAGGTAGTTGGCGACGATGCGCGGCTGTTGATCCGGGTCGGGAGAGACAACGTGCAGATTACCGCGACTTTCAGGTCGGAGTTGGCAGACAGTAGCAGTAAAGGCCGGGAACTTGTCCATTCCATTGATAGGATTCGTCGCGCTGCCGGGCATGACGTGAAATTGAACGTCAGGAGTCTCGGACCCGGACATTACGCGGGCAAAGATCCCGATCTGTGCAGCGCCGACACTCAGCAGGCCGCGCCCACGAAGGAAATAGTCAAGTCCGACCCCCGCGAGTTTGAGTGGATTGCGCATCGTTTCGTTGATGGTCACCCGTTCCTTGCAGTGGAATACGGTCTTGACCTGCAGATGGTCCTGTAGGTTTTCACCAATGCCACGGCAGGCCACGACTGGTTCAATTCCAGCGGCCTTTAGTACCCTCGGATTGCCAATGCCTGAAAGCTCCAGGAGTTGTGGAGAGTTAATCGCACCACCGCAGAGAATCACCTCGCGACGCGCCCGTAACCGCCGACGGCCGTCCGGAGCGTCCACTTCGATTCCCGTCGCACGCGTGTTGTCAAGTAGGACGCGGCGTGCGTGCGTGTGCGTCAGAACCGTGAGATTGGATCGGTGGCGTGCGGGGCGAAGATAGGCGCTGGCCGCAGAGCTGCGGAACCTCCCTCGGATTGTCAATTGATAGTATCCGACCCCTTCCTGGTGCTTTCCGTTGAAGTCGTCTGTCCAGGTAATGCCCGCCTGCTGTGCGGCCTCCGCGTAGGCCTTCATGATCGGGTTGTGTTCCCGGATGTCGACGACCCCAAGCGGCCCACCCTTTCTGTGCAGCGCATCTTCTTCCCTTTCCTGATCTTCCATTCGCAGAAAGAAGGGCAACATGTCTTCCCAGTCCCATCCAATTGCGCCCAATTGGCGCCAACGACGGAAGTCCTCTTTTTGACCCCGAATGTAGACAAGTCCGTTGATCGAAGAACATCCTCCAACGACTTTGCCGCGCGGCCAAGAAATCGCTCTCCCACCTAGGCCTGGATCGGGTTCGGTTACATATCCCCAGTTGAATTTCGGGCTAAATGCGGTACGGTAGTATCCCGCTGGAATGTGGAGCCATGCGCTACGGTCCCAATTGCCAGCTTCAACCAAAGCTACCGAGCACGTTGCTCGCTCTGACAGCCGCGCGGCCAAGGCGCATCCTGACGAACCTGCGCCCACGATTACATAGTCGAACTCGATTCTATCAAGCATCCGACGAGCCAATATTGTATCCGTTACGGAGATTTTGTATATGATTTTTCAAAACCGATGCAAAGGACATACTGAACGTCATGCGGCTGGGATTCATTGGAACCGGAACCTTGGCCAAGGCCGTGATCGAGGGACTAATTGCCGTTCATGGAGACCGTCTCGAGATAGTCTTGTCGAAGCGCTCCGAGTCCGTCGCGCGACTCTTGGCAGAGAGATTTCCTGCGGTGCTGCGTGCCAAGTCGAACCAGCAAGTTGTCGACGAAGCGGAGGTGGTCTTCGTCGCGGTGCGTCCCCAGGACTTGTCGGAAGCACTGTCCGGTCTGCTGTTTCGTCCCAATCAGACCGTGGTTAGCTTTGTGGCAGGTGCCAGGAGCGACGACGTGGCGCAGCTCGTGAATCCAGCAACCCGGGTGTTGCGGGTTACGCCTCTCCCCACTGTCGCACAGCGCAGGGGGCCGATTCTGGTTTTTCCGGCGGCACCTGACATCGAAGCGCTTTTTGCGGAACTCGGAACCGTAATTGTGCCGGAGAGCCAAGAACAGGTGATGGCACTGGGCTTTGCCGGAGGGTTAATGGCGAGCTTCTTTCAGATGGCGAATTCTGGCATCCACTGGCTTCGGGATGAAGGCGTCCCAACAGAAATGGGCCGCGATTACCTGATGTCGATGTATGCAGCTCTGGGAACGGAAGGTCTGAATTCACCGGTCACGAAATTGCCAGATATGCCTAGGGAGTTTTCGACGGACGGAGGAATTAATGAAGCCTGCCTATGTCACCTAGAGGCCGTAGGTTGGTTTGAGACGTTCACGACCGGGCTAGCCGTGATGAAGCAACATCTGGAAGATTTGCGTACCGAGTGTGGACGTTGATGTCGCCGACGACCTGACAGACAAATGTCTTGGATGCCCACGCTTTGGAATTCGGATGTTCCGCTCAATCCGGACCTTGCCCGACACGTGCGGTCCGACGTCTCTGAGCCCGATTTGTGAAATAGGAAGTTCACTCCCTTCGTGGAATGCGGAAAGGAAGTGCTATACAGGATTGCATTGATCGTGTGGCAGGTAGCCATCGTGTGGGAAAACGTGCTTCAGGAGCTATTTGTTGAGGCGAAGACTCGATCAAGGAGGTCATTTGTGTGAGTCAATGCGCTGTGATTATTTGCTATCGCCGCCCCGCTGGTCACGTGGCGAACAAGCGGGCAATTCCAGCAGTGTTCGTAAGAATTGGTGGGGGTCGGGCCAGATGGGCGGAAGGCCTTTGCCGTGACGTTGCACATGAAGGGCCGTGTGATCCGGACGTTGGTGCAAGCAACAACGCGCAAGATCAGGCAGGTGCAAGTCACGGGAATCGGTTCCTGTGGTCCGAGGAGGATCGAATGGACGGTCCCGATTTCCAGTACAGCCTACCTTGTCACGCGCGCGGAATCCGACTCAACGGCCTAGTCCTGCAACTGGCATTGCCGACTGCTCTTGGCATAAGAGGCAGAAGAGGCATCACAGAAGTACTTTGTGAGGATTTCGAAGATTTTAATGTCGCGAAACGTAGTTTAGGCAGAAGCGAAGCAGCCTGGGGATCAAAGTCACCATGACCGACCGCTCACCACACGTAGTGACCACCCTTGAGTGCATTTCTGTCAAGGCGGGGCGTAGCTCAGGGGCACCCGGTGGGTTGGGATGTTGTAGAGGTTGCTGATGGGTGCGGCCTATTTCTATCACCTCACCAAGCGTCCGCTTGAAGCGACACTGCCCGTCCTGATCGGCAAGTCGCTTGAGACGGGTTGGCGGGTTGCGGTTCGCGCGCGCGAGGAATCTCTTCTTGAGCATCTGGACCGGCAACTCTGGCTCGGCGACGGATTCCTGCCGCATGGTCTTGCCGGCGGTCCGCATGATAGTGAGCAGCCTGTACTCCTGACGACAGGAGAGCCCGTCAACGATCCGGCTTGCCTGATCAGCGTGGACGGGGCGGAAGTCTGCATCAAGGAAGTCGAAGCGAAAGAAAGGGTCTGCATCTTGTTCAACGGTGCTGATCCTGCGGCTGTCGAGCATGCACGCGAGCAGTGGCGGACACTGACCGAGGCTGGCGCAGAGGCGCAATACTGGGCGGAGGATCAGGGGCGCTGGACCAAGAAAGCGGAAAGCAAGCCGGAGCAGAAATAGCGGAATGCGGCGATCGCTGAATTTAGAGAATCATGCCCCTCATGGGGTCAGGATCAGGCCTTTATCGGATATCTCAAGCCGTTCGAATCGCGAAAGAAAGCTCATTCCGAGAAGCGAATCGTCCATTTCTCCGCTGTTCACCGCCACGTGCACGCGCTCGAATCGGACCGGCCCCAAGGACATGACGTCCGCCGTGGCAAATGCGGTCTTGACCGGCCCGTTTGCCGTGCGAGCCGTACCCAGAAACGCCAGGTTGTCCGGGTCAAATCCCGCACGGTGCGCATCTTCAAGCGACAGGACCACTTCCGTGGCGCCCGTGTCGACGATGAAGTCCACTGGCGTGCCGTTTACGTCGACCTGGAGGAAAAAGTGTCCGCCGCGTCCGCGAGGGACGTGAATTGAAGATCCGTCCGCAATCACCGACTGGCGGGGGACGATGTCGCGACGAATGTCGTCCCAGAGACCGTATACGGCCACTACACCAAGAAAAATCAGCCCCCAAGCCACGAACATGCGCAACGACTTGCCAATGGCCGTCCTGTTCTCCGCAATGAACCACCCACCGACGGCTGTCAGCAGGAGCAGCAGATAGACGAGGCGAGGGAACTGTTCAGAGTCCATGAGATGTAGATAGGCAGCGACGGCGTTCTTTGCCAGTCCGTCCGTTGGCATCGCTGCAATGCAGAACGTGATTTCGGCAAATTCGTGGCTCCCCGACGGCACTGAACTTGGTCGCGCCGAATCTTGCAGACACATGCGGTTGGCCAATCCCCAATGTTCGAGGACCATTCGTGCGCGCCTGATCGTTTCAGTCACTCAGAAGCGGGTTGCCCTGTTTGCGTGGCATGTACAAGTTTGGCGTGCGGTTCAGATAAGGGAGACGCATGAAGTGTTGAGCAAGCTTGTGGTCAAGAGCCATGGCATTCTGCTTGAACTCGCTTTGTGGATACTGTTGGCCATTGGTGCGATTGGCGGATTCGGGATTGGTGCCGCGCTCAGCCAGTGGTCGGTTGGTGCTCCTGCAGGAGGGGTCTTGGGTGCCGCCTTCGGCATTGCCGCGTCGTTCATCGGTGCGGTCTTTGTCGTGGCTCCGGTCATTTTCGTTCGGGACATCCGGATGTCGGTGAGAGCGCTTGAGGAGGCAGGACGCGGCGACAGTGCCGCATGACAAGGAACCGTGGCATCGTCGTTGAGCGATCAGGCTGGCGGCATTACCCCTAATTGACATTTTGGTCCATTTTGAACTGGTGCCGTTTGTCGCCGCCTGTCTTGCGAAGCAATTTCGCTGTCCCGACGTGGTCAATTGCCGTCGCTTGGGAATGCGGCCGAGGATGATCCAATGGGGAATTCTTATTAGCCATCCAAAGGGGAGTTCACTGGGCGGGGGCCGGGGCCGCGACTGACAGTCGATGTCACGCTGTCCGGCCAACGGAAGTTCAGTCCCTCTTGGTGAGCCATAGCCCTGCATCCGATTTCCGGACTGCCGGTTCCAGGCTCATTTTGTTCCGTCAAGTCACGGCACCCGTTTCGGAAAATTGACGGCATCGGATGGCCCCCGGACGGCCATTGTATCCTGGCTTTGCTCGTTGACCTGGATCGCTGGCAGGAAGAGACCCTGAACTTTCGCGATCACTCGTCTCGGTCGATCAGCCCGAGACCGCGCAGGTAGATCCCGATGCCGGCTTCGAGCAGGTCTTCTGGCGGAAAGGGCGACTTGGTCCCGGGTGCGCCGCGCGCAAAAAGTTCGACGACACCATGGCTCAGCGCCCAGACATGTGCGGAGAACATTTGCGGTGGCGGGCGCTTGTCGTAAGGGATGTTCTTTGACAGTTCGGCGGCGGCTCTTTCCAGAACGTCGAAGGCACGTTGTGCAACCTGTGCGAGCTCTGGCGTGCGGTTGATCGAGATCCCGCTCTCGAACATGGCAACGTAATGTCCGGGATGCCGCCGGGCAAAGGCGAGATATGCGTGGCCTGTCGCCTCGAACGACGCTAGGGACGAGGGCTGTCCGGTTTCGTATGCATATTCCATGAGGTCGGCGAAGGTCTCGAAGCCCTGCCGGGCAATCTCGGCAATCAGGTCATCTCGACCCTCGAAGTGACGGTAGACGGCAGCGGGAGTCACGCCAGCCAGCTTTGCCGCTTCCGAAAGCGTGAAGCCCGTCGGTCCCTTCTCCTCGATCAGCTTCAGCGCCGCGTCAACGAGCGCCCGGCGGAGGTCTCCGTGATGATAGCCGCGCTTAGCCATTCCGGCGGGCGGACAACTTGGAGAGCTTTCGCGCAATCAGGTGTCTTGACGCATGGTCGGGGCCGGTCCCTTCGTTGCCGGGTCCCATGCCCGTTGCACCGAGACATGCGCGATCTTGACCGACGGCATTTCGGAAAGTCGGTATGATTCCTTCGCAAGGACGGGACATGTTAATCGCCTTTATTTTGTCCAATATCTAGGCATGGACCGGCACGGGCGCAATCCATGGAGGTCTTTGACGATTGCCGGCGTCGGCGATTGGGCCTTGAGAGCCATGGTCCTCAAGGCCGAAATCTCTGACGGGAAGTCTCGCGCTGCGCCGAGTGCTCGTCTTCGATCAGTTGCGCAGATCGGTCGATTCTTCGCCGATACGATCCGTGTCGAATGGTGTCGTGAGGTAGATTTCCGAAACCCAGTTGCCGAACAGGAGATGCGCATGGCTTCTCCAGCGGTTCATGGGTTCGGCATCCGGATCGTCGCCGGTGAAATAGTTGACCGGCAATTCAATCGGTGTCCCATTGGCGATGTCGCGCTCGTATTCCTCCTTGAGAGTTCCGCTGTCGTATTCGAAGTGGTTGAAGATGTAGAGTGCCCGATGCGTCTCGTCGGACACCAGGCAAGGTCCGGTCTCCATGCTGCCAAGAAGCGTCTTGAGGCCAGCTGCACGAATCTCGTCCTCACGCATTTCGGTCCAGCGGCTGATGGGAATGTAACAGTCGTCCGAGAAACCGCGCAGGTAGGGCGAGGCCGGGTCCATGTTTGCCTGCCGATAGCAGCCGAAAGTCTTGGACTTGAGCAAGTGCTTCTCGACGCCGTGAAAATGATTGATCATGGCCATTCCGCCCCAGCAGATGCCGAAGGTGGAATGAACGTTTGACTGGGTCCAGTCCATGACCTCCTTGAGTTCGTCCCAATACGAGACGTCCTCGAACGGCAGGTGCTCGATCGGCGCGCCCGTGATGATGAGGCCGTCGAACTTTTCGGTGCGGACGTCCTGAAATGGCCGGTAGAACTCGGCCATGTGTTCGGCAGCCGTGTTCCTGGTCTTGTGCCCGGACATGCGAATCAGCCGGAAGTCGATCTGCAACGGTGTCGCGCCGATCAGCCGGGCGAACTGGTTCTCAGTCTGAATCTTCTTGGGCATCAGGTTGAGAAGCCCGATCTTCAGCGGCCGAATGTCCTGATGGGACGCCAGCTCCTCATCCATCACCATCACCCCTTCACGCGAGAGGATCTGAAAGGCAGGAAGGTTTGATGGCAGCTTGATCGGCATTGGCGGCTCCGGTTCAGACCTATCGGGATAGCGAGAGACCCCACGATTCACAAGACAGGGAGAGGTCCGCCGCGTGGTGTCAGGCGTCGGACTGACCGAGTGCCTCCGCAACGAGTTCAATCATGTCGTCTTCGGTTTCTACGGTGGCGATCGCGTCGGCACTGACGGTCACGCCCCAGTTTTCGGCCATGGCACGATAGCGGGGCTGGCGGTGCGCAAGCGCCTTCGCGTATGCCCAGCGCACGAAGGCGTCCGGGTCCACGGTCCCGGGCGTGTCGCCCGCCTCGGCTAGGTAGGCGCCCCAGATTTCTGCAAGGAAGTCATCCGCGAAGCACATTGGCTTCGGGGCCTTGTCAAAGCGCCTGGAGAGTTCTTCGGCGTGGTGGTCCGAGCCCTCTATCCACACCATCAGGACCTGGTTTCCAAGCGCGCTCAGGATCGGGTCGTCGGGATCTTCCGGCGACACGATCTCGCAGATCGAACCGGACGTGTCGCACACGAAGTGGGGATAGCCATAAATCTCGGCGGCGCGGACGGCGAAGTGGCCGGTGTCCAGCATTGCGTCACGTTCCGCTTCGCGATGCAGCCTTTGCCGACGCATGTATTCCTCCCATGGCACGCCGCCCTTGCCGGGATCTCCGGGCTTGCCGAGATAGGCGGAGAGGGGCGCGAGGTTGCCGAAGGTGATGTTCGAGCGGATCTGCACCGAGTCTGTCATCAGCAATTCACGAAGGAGCTGGCTCTTCATTGCCTCGCGCTTGAGATTGTCGGAGATCGCCTCGCCCATGTAGCGGGTGCCGATGCGGTAATCGACCGAGTAGTGGAACCATTTTCCCGTTGCCCGGAGCATGTCAGAGACGTGAGTCTTTCCGAGCCCGGACATGCCAAACAGCAAGATCCGTTTTTCGGGCGCGTCGCGCCATTCCCGCGCGCTTGTGTAGAGCATTTGTCCGGTCCTTGTCCTTGGCATGGGGAATTAAGGGGCAGGGCGGGCCCGGTCAATCAGCGGGACGCGCTTTTCTGGCGGCGTTGCCGATTCGCCCGTCAAGAACGAGGAGCCCCGCTCCGAGAAGAGCGAAGCCGAGATAGGCGCCGGATGCCAAGGCCTCGTCTCTTGCCCAGGAGCCGAGCAGGATGGCGATGGGCGGGATCATCAACGTCACAAGAAGCAGGTTGCCCGCACCCGCCGCTGCAAGAATGCGGTAATACAGGATGTAGGCTACAGCCGTGGCCGCCAGCGCGTAGTAGGCAATGGCAGTCCATGTGGATAGGCTGAGGTCGAGTTCAAATGGTCCCTCCACCGCCCGGGAAAGCGGCAACATAACAAGGGTGGAGCATGTGAGCATGCCGGCCGCCGCGACAAGCGGCGACTGTTCCTGAAACCGTGCGCGTGCCCAGCAGCCTGCGAAGGCATAGCTGATCGTTCCCCCGATCACGGCCAATTGCGCCAAGGAGCGCAATTCGAGGCTTGCGAGATTCTGAAGTCCGATCGCGGTGGAAACGCCCAGAAATCCGATCAGGACTCCTATGACTCGCCGCATGGTCAGGCGTTCGTCGGCAAAGAACAGTGCCGCGACAAGAACCGCCCAAATTGCCGTTGCGGAATTCAGGATCGCCGTGAGCCCGCTCTCGATGCTCAGTTGGCCCCAAGCCATCAGCGAGAACGGGATCACGTTGTTCAGGCATCCCATGACGAAGAACGCGCCCCATACACGAAGGGATAGAGGCACGGCGAGTCGGCGTACGGCCACAAGGACCCAGAGCACGATCGATGCCCAGAGCACTCTGTGCGCGACCGCAGAAAGGAAGCCGATTTCGTCGAGCGCCTCGCGAATCGCGAGAAACGAACCTCCCCAGAGAAGGGCGAGCAGCACGAGGTCGATCCATGCACGGCCGGGAATCCGGTTCTCGGTCATGAGAGCCGCCTAACTGCCGGAACCGTCGGAAGCGACCCGAATTTTGCTGAATTTCCTCGGTCCGCACTTGGCTCCGGAGGTCTCGCACGCCTTGGCCCTTGGGAGCGGAGGCCGGTTGCGGACGTCAGGTCACGTGTGCGTATCGCGGCGCGGCGACCTCCGGTCGCATTGTCGCGCGTCGGGTCGATCGAGGATGCGGAGACTTTCTGCTCAATTCCGAGGCGGCGCATTCACACGGGCGCGTTGCCTGCCCTTGGCTTCGTTCAACAGGTTCGCGTAGTTGCCGCTGAAGATCAGGGCGGCGCCAAGCAGCACCCAGGCATCCAGTGCTTCGGCGTAGAAGAATGCGCCGATGATCGCGATCGCGGGAAGGCGGGCAAAGTCCATTGGCGTGACGACGATGGCCGGTGCGACCGCGAGCGCGTTTGTGATGCATGTATGCGCCAAGAGCCCTCCGCATCCGAACAGCACCACCCAAGGCCATGTCTGGGCAGATGGCCAAGCGATGTCACCGTCCCAACCTGCGGTGATGACCCCCATGAACGCCTGCATGACGGTAAGCCAGAAGAGCACGCCGAAAACGGTTTCCGTTCGCATGAGAAGCTTGGTCCCGACGATCGAGCATGCAAACCCGATGGCGGAGGCTGCGGCCAGCATGAGTCCCAGCGCGTCTCCGCCCCCTTCGGGGCGGGCAACGCAGAGAACTCCGGCGAATCCGAGGGCGACGGCCATCCCGCGGGCGCGCGTCAGCCGTTCGCCTGCAAAGACAAGCGCGAATATCACCACCCAGATCGGTGTCGTGAACTCCAGCGCGAAGAGTTGCGCGAGCGTGATCAGTGACAGGGCGGAGAACCAGAGATTCTGGCCTGCGAAGTGCCCGATGTTACGCACCAGGTGGAGACGCAGTCGGTCAAACCTGATTTCACGGATCTTGCCGGTGGCGCCGCCGATGGCAAGCACGATGGCAAGGCCAATGAAGGAGCGGTACATCATCACTTCGAAGCTGTCGAGCTCGACGGCAGCCGCGCGGCCCGCAATCGCCATTGTCGAGAAGCTGACAATGGCGCCCGTCATCCACAGGGCCGCAAGAAGTGGCCTTGAATCTTCCGTCATGCGAAATGCATCCGTCCGGTTCCGTAACGAACCAAGTCCTGAGGGAGCCGCCTCTCGCAACGGGTGCAGCCAGGCACGTCTAGTTCCGAGAGGCCAAGGCGGGCATGAACCGCCGTGTGCAACGCGCTTGCGGGTCTCGAACAATTGCCGGCTGCTATTCCCATTCGATTGTCCCCGGCGGTTTCGACGTGATGTCGTAGGTCACCCGGTTGATGCCCTGCACTTCGTTAATGATCCTGGTCGCGGTCTCGCCGAGGAATTCGTGGCTGAACGGGTAGTAGTCAGCAGTCATGCCATCGACCGAAGTGACCGCCCGAAGCGTGCAGGCGTAGTCGTATGTGCGCCCGTCGCCCATGACACCGACCGTTCGCACGGGCAGGATCGCGGCATATGCCTGCCAGATCTTGTCATAGAGTCCATGGCGGCGGATCTGGTCGATGTAAACGGCATCGGCCTGACGAAGGATGTCGAGCTTGTCGCGCGTGATTTCCCCTGGACACCGGATGGCAAGGCCAGGGCCGGGGAAGGGGTGGCGGCCAATGAACTCTTTCGGCAACCCGAGCTCTTGGCCAAGGGCACGGACCTCGTCCTTGAACAGTTCACGAAGCGGTTCGACGAGCTTGAGACCCATCTTTTCCGGCAAGCCGCCCACATTGTGATGCGACTTGATGGTGGCAGACGGTCCCCCGGAAAAGCTCACGGACTCGATGACGTCAGGATAGAGCGTTCCCTGGGCTAGGAATTCAGCGCCATCGATCTCGTCGGCACAATTCTGGAAGACGTCGATGAAGAGCCCCCCGATGATCTTTCGCTTGGTTTCGGGGTCGCTCTGGCCGTCAAGGGCGGACAGGAAGAGTTCGGCTTCGTCCGCATGGATCAGCGGAATGTTGTAGTGGTCGCGGAACATCGTGACGACCTCTTCGGCCTCGTTCTGGCGCAGCAGGCCGTGATCGACAAAGACGCATGTGAGCTGCTCGCCGATCGCCTCGTGGATCAGCACGGCCGCAACGGAACTGTCGACGCCACCTGACAGCCCGCAAATGACGCGCGCCTCGCCGACCTGCCAGCGAATCTTCAGGATCGCCTCGTCCTTGTAGCTTGCCATGGTCCAGTCGCCGGAAAAGCCTGCTAGCCGAACGAAATTCTCGAAAAACCTTGCACCCTTTGGTGTGTGATGCACTTCAGGATGGAACTGGACCGCGTAGAAGTCCCTGTCCGTGTCCGCGATGATCGCGAACGGCGCATTCGGCGAAGTGCCGAACGATTCGAAGCCCGGGGCGAGCCTGGATACATGGTCTCCATGACTCATCCAGACCTGTTCGCGGCCGCCGTCGAACCAGCCCTCCAGAACGGGCAGCGTGCCCCGGGGCTCCACGAAGGCACGACCAAACTCGGCAGTGCCGCCGCCGCCCGAGATCTTGCCTCCTTCGACGGTGCCGCCGAGCATGTCCATCATGACTTGCTGGCCGTAGCAAATGCCGAGGATCGGCACGCCGATTTCAAAGATGCTCGCAGGCGGGCGAGGTGCATCGCTGTTCAAGACGCTGGCGGGTCCGCCCGAGAGGATCACCGCCTGTGGAGCAAACCCCTGCAGAAACGCTTCGGTCACGTTCTGGAACGGATGGATTTCGCAATAGACCCTCAGCTCGCGCAGCCGTCGAGCGATGAGTTGGGTCACCTGGCTGCCGAAGTCCACCACTAGAAGGCGTTGGTGAGGGGATAGGGGCATGGCGTCGGAATAGGTCCGCTTGCAGAAAGTGACAAGAGGTGGCCCGATCTCGCAATTGGCGGCGTGTGGACCGGCAGGTACGCCACGTCCGTGGGTCTGACATGTCGCATTCCTGTGGCAGAGGACGCAATTTGCCTGAATTCCCAGGTCGCTTTGTGCGATGTGACTGAATGACTTGGGAACTGGAGCGGATCCGATGATGGATGGCAGAGCTAGGCGCGGCCGGGGTGGCGGTGCTGCCCGGAGAGCGGAGCGAACGGCAGTTCGGATAGAGGCGGCGAAGTATATCGAACGCCAGGTGCCGAACTTTGAGATCCTGAACGAGGAAGCGCTGCAGATCATCGAATCCAACGCGGAAGGGATCCTGGCGGAGATCGGGGTCGCCTTTACCGAAAATCCGGCGGCGCTCGAACGCTGGCGCGATGCAGGCGCCGACATTGATGGCGACCGCGTGCGCTTGCCGAAGGGACTCGCCCGCGAACTTTGTGGTTCGGCACCGTCAAGCTACGTCCAGCATGCCCGCAATTCCGAGCGGAACGTGGAGATTGGCGGCGACAATCTCGTGCTGGCCCCCGTCTACGGTCCACCATTCGTGCGCGATGCGGCAGGCGGGCGCCGCTACGCGACGATTGAGGATTTCAGGAACTTCGTGCGCTTGGGTTACGTATCGAAGTGGCTGCACCATTCCGGCGGCACAGTCTGCGAGCCTACCGATGTGCCGGTAAATGTCCGCCATCTCGACATGCTCCATGCCCACATGACGCTGTCCGACAAGCCGTTCATGGGATCCGTGACGGAACCTGAGCGGGCACGGGACTCGGTTGAAATGTGCGAAGTCCTCTTTGGCAAGGAATTCGTCGCCGAAAACACGGTGATGACGTCTCTCGTCAACGTCAATTCACCGCTTACCTTTGACAACACGATGATGGGGGCCATGGAGGTCTATGCGTCGGCAAACCAGGCCTCGATAATCTCGCCATTCATCGTCGGCGGCGCGATGTCGCCGGTTTCCGTGGCCGGCACGCTTGCGCAGGTGACGGCGGAAGTGCTGGCGGGCGTTGCCTACAGCCAGCTCGTTCGCAAGGGAGCGCCAGTCATCGCGGGAACGTTCGTGGCATCGATTGACATGAATTCCGGCGCACCGACCTTCGGAACGCCCGAAGCCGCCCAGGTCACGCTCGGCATGGGACAGATCGTGCGCAGGATGAATCTGCCGTATCGTTCCGCGGGCGCATTCTGCGGCTCAAAGCTTCCTGATGCGCAGGCGGCGTACGAAAGCGCAAACACCCTCAACATTGGCCTTCTTTCGGGCGTGAACTTCATGCTGCACGCCGCTGGCTGGCTGGAAGGCGGGTTGGTGGCCAGTTTCGAGAAGTTTGTCATGGATGCCGACCAGTTGGGCATATTGCACAAGCTGGCGAGTGGAATTGACATGTCGGAGAACGGCCAGGCAGTGGATGCGATGCGCGAGGTCGGGCCAGGAGGGCATTTTCTGGGATGTGCCCATACACAGGAAAATTTCCAGACGGCGTTCTGGCGCAGCGACCTTCTCGACTACAAGCCGTTCGAGACCTGGGCTGAAGAAGGCGGACGGGACACCCAGGCACTGGCTGCTGAGCGGGTTGCGACACTGCTCGCGCACTACGAACAGCCGGCAATCGACCCAGGCATCGCGGACGGGCTGGAAGCATTTGTTGCGGAGCGGAAAGCATCCGCACCCGTGGCGTTTGCATGATGCATTGACGCGTCTCAAGGCGGTAAGGACGGGACGCGCGCGGTCATGATCTGACACCAACTGCTTGCCTGCCTGAGATACGCACAGTCCGACCATGACCGATCCGGTCGCCAGTTCCGGCGTCGAGGTTATACGGTCTCCACGCGAAGCTATGCTGCAGTCCCGCACCTGTCTGAGTCTTCGGTTCTGCGGAAATTACGGCGATTGTTCGGAGACTTCGGACGACAGTTGAATGCTGCTCGATTTCAGATGCAGGTCGCGCTGCGGGAAGGGAACCTGGATGTCGTGCTCGCGGAACAGGTCCCAGACCTGCAGCAGCACCTCGCTGATGACGTTGGCACGGCCCTTGGCGGGATCATCGATCCAGATGCGAATCTCGAGGTCTATCGCACTCTCGCCGAAACTCCTGAGCAGGCATCGGGGCGGTGGGTCGACCAACACCCGCTCGACCTTTTCCGACGCTTCGCGGCACAGGTCCATCGCGAGCCGCACATCGCACGAGTAGGAAATGCCAACCGGGATGCTGAGCCGCACTGCCCTGTCGCTGTGTGACCAGTTCTCGACACGTTGCGTGATCAGTTCCTCGTTCGGGATGAGATACTCGACGCCGTCGCGTGTCCGGACCGCCGCGTAGCGCGCGCCAAGCGAAGCGACCCAGCCATATGTGTTGCCAACCGCAATTACGTCATTCGGCTTGATCGACTTGTCCATCAGCAGCAGGAGGCCGCTGATCAGGTTGGACACGATTTTCTGCAGGCCGATCCCCACGCCGATGCCGAGCGCGCCGCCGAACACCGTGAGCGCTGTGAGGTCGATTCCCAGGCTGCCGATGGCGACGAGGAATGCAAAGGTCACGAGCACGATCTTGACGATCTTGGCAACCAGCACCTGGACAGTAGGTGTCAAGTTTTCTGACTGCTTGATTTGCCGTTCGAGAAGGTTGGAAAGCACCAGTACGAGCCACAGCAGAACCCCGAGAGCCAGGGCGCCCTTCGCTATTGCGAGCAGCGAGATTCTTACCTGCCCAAAGGTCATCCCGATGCCGTCAAGCAAGGTGATCGTTACGTCAAACAGTCCAAGGGCGACCAGCGCAGCAAGAATCCATGCGATCCAGGCAACCAGCCGGGCCACCAGTTCGTTTCTGATGAATCCCGAGATCAGTCGGATCGCCACCCAAGCGCCAGCGAGGCTCGCCGCGATCTGGGTAAGGCGGTAACCGAACATTTGGGTTTGCGCCCCTGCCTCGACGGCTATCCACAGGAAGACAAGGATGACGATCGGGGTGGCCAGTGCGGAGAGACGATCGACAAAGCCCAGCAACTCGGCGTGCCGCATTCGGATTCTTGACGTTGCATCGATGGCACGACGCAGTCGCGGACCCAGCAATCGCCCGAGCAGCAGTGCCAGCAGGATCAGCCCCGCCTGAATTGCGTTATCGGCCGAAAGCACGTCGGTAACGAACCACTCTTCGAGACTGGCCTGGAATTCTGCAACGTTCAGTTTCTGGATAATCTCGTTCATCAAGTCGACCCTACCATTCGCAGGTACAAGTCAGAAATGAAAATTGAGCGTTGCAAACAACCGGTCATTGTTCCCGATTCCGCGAAATGGCGCCTGCTCGCCCGACTGGTACGCCACCAGTCCGGTCGAAAACTGAAGCGCATCGGTCCAGGCGTAATCGAGCTGGAGCCTGCGAATGGCGCCGAGTTCTCCGGTCTTCCCGAATGTCAGCGCAAGGAACGTAACGTCAAGCGTATCCTTCAAGAAGGTTCGCTGAATCCGGAGAGCGGTTGCCGGTTCGTTACGCCGACGATCATCGGGCATCGACGCAAGGCTGTCGTCAAAGTCAAAAATGTGGTGATTCCGGGCTTCGAGGGCGATGGCGGTATCGGCAATTCCGGAATACTCGATACCCGCCACCGTTGTCAGGCGCGAGAACGTACGTGTGTGCACATTGGAAAAGCGCAGACCGGTGAACAGTGCCGCCTCCGCCCTGATGAGCCAGCTGCCGCGCACGAGATTTCCGGCAGCGCCCGCCATCGTGATCCGGCCGTGACGCAGCAAGGGCTCTCCGGCAGGTGTCGCCGTCAAGTGTGGACGGTCGTCGAACATTCGGGCGGCATGGAGGGAAATGTCCCAACCCGGAAATGTGCCGTTCAGCGCCAAAGCCAGTTCAGGCGCGCCAAACGTCTTGTCCGGTGAAGTGCGTGGCCGCGGTGATCCCCCTCCAACGAAGAAGTCGCTGCCTGGCACGGGAAGCTTGTCGAACCGGCGCTCGGGAATGGCGATCATGCTGACGGACCAGGGATCCGCGTAGTGGTCCAGCCGAAGCGCCGTGACCGGCAATCGATGGTCCTTGATGTCGGTCAGGCCCGGAACGCGGTTGTCGATGGGATTGAGCACATCCGTCACGCGAAAGAGCTCCGATCTGCCCCAGGCCAGGATCTGACGCCCGAAAGTGAGGTCGAAGTGCTCCGATACCGGCCCCTGCAGGAAGAACTCGTCGATTTCCGCCTCGCGTCCGTATGCGTCGGAAAATCCCGGAGGACGTTCTCTCCCTTCAATTGCACCGTAGGCAGCCGGATCGCGCCAGAGATGTCCTTCTATTCGGGCCTTCCATGCAGATCCGAGCCTGACGTCGGCTTCGAGATCCAGCCGCGACTGCATGGAGGACAGGCCGCGATGATCGACACCGGAAGGCGGCGGGGCATCATGGGCGACATTGACCACGAAACGCTGGCTGAGTCGTCCTCCGAACTGAAGTCGGGCGGGGGGCTCTTCGGGCAGGGGAGGTTGCCGCGATGTCGGACTGGCATCGGTGTCGAAGCCTTCCAGCACAGTCTGGATGTCATCTGACGGTTGAAACGCTGGCGCGTCGTCAAATCCCTCTAGCACCCTGTCAAGTTCGCCCTGCGCGAGTACAGGGCCTGCTGCGAGGATCAGGAGAAGGACGACCCGCAGTGTCATGACAACGTTCAAAGACCCCTTTCGAGCTGCCGCAAGGTGAAGAGGTCCGCGCCCAGATCCTGGTTGTAGCGGAGGTCTTCGAAGCGCAACACGGTGCGATGCTGTGTCTTCTCGTTTCGCACGGTACGCATGTCGAGTTCGACCCGCGTCCAGATGCCGTCGATACGTTCCAGTCCCGTGATGTCGAGGTATTTCAACTGGCCGCCCTTAGTCAGCCAGTGGACTGCCCGTACCACGACGTCAATGTCCTTGCGGACGAACACCACCGACTTCGCATAGCCGTAACGCTCCCTGACTGCTGCTGACGCCGGCGTTGCCTCGATGAGCCAGGCCGACTTGCCGCGAACGTCACGTTCGCCCAGAAGCCTGTAGTTCCATTCCTCCGTCACGCGCCGCGTCATGTCCGCATAGGAGAAGTCGGTGCCCATGAATGATTGTGACTTGCTGGATCCGGCGATTCGTTTCGTCTTTCGCAACTCGGGCAGATAGAGCCATTGGTCGTCGTCGCGGCTTGGGTCGCGGAAGTCATGGGTCAGAAACCCCGTGTTGCGCACATTTGCGGGCGAAAGGAAGAACATGAGGTTGAGAGTGTCGCGGCCTCGGTCCTTCATGAATGTCTGAAGCCGGCGGGTTCGGGTGCTTCCGTCACGGTCGATCAACGTCATGGACATACGGGCCGTCCGATTGTCGCCGTCATCGACAGCATCGACCCGCCGCATGATCTCCAGTGCCTGATCGTCGGCTGCCGGAGCTTCGGGAACTGGCAGGAACATGCAGGCGATCAGGAAAAATGCGGCTCTTCTCATTCGGATTCTCCCTCTTGTACGGCTGCTTCCGGCCGATGCATGCCGCGATAGCGAAGCGCCATCAGTGCGGGCGCAAGCACGAAGTCTGCGGCCAGCGCGGTCACGATGGTGATGCCGGTCAAGAACCCGAAGTCGACCAGGTTCCTCATGTCGGCAAGGCAGAAGATGAAGAATCCGGCGGTCAGCACCGCTGATGTCAGCAGCATCGCGCGGCCCGAAGTCTGCAATGTCTCATGCACGGCGACCTCCACGGAACCGGTGCGCTCGAGATACCTGTGAAAGTGATGCATGAAATGGACCGTGTCGTCCACGGCGAGGCCAATGGCGATCGAGCCGACCAACATGGTGAAGAGATTCAGGGGGATCCCGGCAATCTGCATCAGCGCGAGCGTGAAGAGAATGGGCGTGAAATTGGGAAGCATGCTGATCAGCCCGGTTCCGATGCGCCCGATGAGCGCGATCATCATCAACGTGATCACGACACCGGCGATGAGATAGCTGCGAGCCGCGGAGTGGATCGTGTTCTCGAGGGTCCTGCTCAGAAGGCTCATGATGCCAGTCACGGTCACGTCGGCGGAATTGCCGAAGGCGTCGGCAAATCGCGCCTCCACGTCCCGGATGAACGGCGGGTAGGTCAGGGTGTCCTGCCAGGGAACGCGCATGCTGAAGCGTGCACGGCTGAACTGGAAGTCGACGAGATCCTCCAGATCATCCGAGCCGGAGTTTTCGAAGAGCAGGAATTCCTGTGGAATCAGCGCGGGATTTTCCGGGATGCGATGAAATTCCGCGCGGTTCTCGTTCAGTGCCTGGTGAATCTCCTTCAGCAGATCGGCTACGGACAGGATGGAACCCACCTTGGTGGGACCCGCGGACTCCGTCTCGATGTCATGTTTGAGCGCATCGAGCTTGAGCAGCGTGTCCCGGTCGTGCAGTCCGTTTTCGGTCCCCGTATCCAGCACGACCTCGAGCGACACCGACCCTCCGAGATCGCGATCTATGGCACGGGTTGCCTGGTGCACCGGCCAGCGGTCAGGCAGCCATGACAGGACGTCGTGCGAAAAGCGCAGTTGCACCGCGAGCCCCAAAGCGACCGTCGCTGCAACCAGGAAGGCGCAGACAATCGGTACGGAATTGCGAACGCCAAATCTGGCGAATGCAGCCAACACCCTGTCCGTCATGGCCGACGCCTTGTCTGCCGGTGCGACTGCCTGCATGGCCCATGACGGGACCAGCGCAAGCCCCGCAGGCAGCAAAATCAGGGTGTAGACGAGCGCGATCAGGACCCCAATGGCGGAAAATTGACCCAGGTCGGCGATCGGGGCGACGTCGGCGACGGCGAAGGAGCCCAGGCCGGCGGCGGTGGTCAGGCTGGTCAGCAGGACGGGCAGTCCTGCATGGCCGACCGCGGCGATGATCGCCCGCTCCCGTTCAAGTCCGGCGCGGATGTTCCTGAAATGGATGGCAAGCAGATGAACCGCCGCGCCAACGCCGACGGCGAGCAGGAAGGACGGAAGGATGACGATTGGCAATGTCACGGGAGTGCCGAGGTGCCCCATGAGTCCGAGTGTGCTCAGCAGTGCAAGCACCACCACGCTTAGGGGAAGCAACACGGCCGCAACGGAGCGGAACATTGCGAACAGCATTAGCGCAATGACCGTGACCGCAAGCAGCACGGAGCGCCCCATGTCTTCCTGAAGCGCCAACTTCAGGGATTCCATGACCGCCGGGGTTCCCGCGGTATGCAGGACGAAGCCGTCGCGCCGATGTTCTGCCACGATTTCGCCCACGGCATCGATCACCTCTTGGGCCTCTTCCTCGCTCAGGTGCTCGCGGGGACCCGAGTCGGGAGGAGACTCGTCAAACAGGGCAAGTGCGTCGTCAACCGACTGCTCCTCCATCTCGGAAAATCTAGCCAGTTCGAGCGCGATCGTAGTCACGTTGCCGTCTGGCGAGATCAGCAAATTGCGATAAAGCGGATTCGCCAGCACCCGGGATCGAAGGGCCACGAGGTCCTGCTCGGAATCCGGCCAGGATTGCATGAGGTCCTCGACAATCAGACGGTCGCCATCTCCTCTTGTGCTGCGCGCGTTGACCATGGAGGTGATGCTCGCAAGGTAGGGAACGCCTGAGGCGAGAGCGTCATGCAACTCCTTTAGTTCGGCCAGCGACTCCAAGGTGAACAGTTCATCCGGTTCGACGGAAACAATGATCACGTCGTCTCGGCCGAATTGGTCCCGAAACGCTTCGTATCGTTCCAGTACAGGGTCTCCGGTCCGAAGAAAGGACTCGGTCGACGTGTCGATGACAAGGTTGCGCAGCCCGGTCGCCGCAGCCGCCGTCGCGAGCAGCACGACGATGACTGCGGGAATTCTCATTCGGCAGAGATAGGCCGCCGATGCTTCGAACCACTTCTCCACCTGCAGCCTGATCCCGGTCACGGCCATTTTCCGTCTCGGCAGTGAATCGACGGGTCGGAGCCGCGCACATTGTCCGCACTGCAGGCAGGCTGCCAATCTGTGACTGTGATTGTGCGCATCGGCAGTCCAACGATGTCCGTGTAGACGCCTGCAAGCCCTACCATGGTGCAATCCGGCCAGTCAAACCGGGGTGGATCGCCTGACCCCGACGCGACCCGAAATCTCTTGGCCCAGCGCGGGGTGCACGGCAAGCGACACCATGAACCAAATGAGATTCACGCGGTCGGTCGAACCCGACATGGGGTGCGCCAGGCGAACTGGTGCGAGTGCAGCGGGTGAGAGTCCCGCAGGAAGGAAAGGATAACCACCGACTTTCACCGCGAGCCGTGCGCCGGGCACCGCGAGGTGTCAGGTGAAGCGTCGGCAGCGGCATGTGCGGGCCGGGCGATTGAGCCTCGAAATGGGTTTGATCGGATGCGCCGAGACTTTCTTATGGGTCGAAGGCAACACCCATCAGCCGATTTGGTGAGGCGAAATGGGGCATCCCGGGGTCAAAGAACCATGGCACGTACAGAAGCACTCCACCGGGACCTGGGAGGTCTTCAAGTCGCCCCGCAGTCGTGCGGGGCCGCAACGGAAAGGAGGGGAAACCCAAAGCCAATGACGGACGGCTTGAAGAAGTCAGACCCGTCCATAGTAGCCATGAAACCAGCGAACAAAGGGCGGCCACGCCCGGCGGAGCCGGTGGAGCCAAGGGACGGGGCCGAGGGAAATTCGGGAAGCCGAAGCAGGCGCCGCGCGCAGAAGCGGGAAAGCCTGTCACAGGAGGCCGACCGGATACGGCAAGCTGCAAGGAGAAACCCGGAAGAGCGTCTCGTGGCGCTCCTGCACCACGTCACGGTGCCCGTGCTGGCGGAGGCGTTCCACTCGCTCAAGAGTGACGTGGCCGCCGGCGTGGATGGCGTGACGTGGGAAATGTATGCCGAAGGGCTGGAAGATCGCCTGATCGACCTGCACGGACGGCTGCACAGGGGAGCGTACCGCGCGCCGCCGGTTCGGCGGGTCGAGATACCCAAGCCGGACGGCGGAACACGACCGCTCGGCATCGCCTCACTGGAGGACAAGATCGTTCAGAAGGCGGTGACGGACATGATTCTGGTGCCGATCCACGAGTCGGAGTTTCTCGGGTTCAGCTACGGGTTCCGGCCGGGCCGCGGGGCGCACAACGCGCTCGACGCGCTCACGGTCGGAATCGAGCAGCGCAAGATCAACTGGATTCTTGACGCGGACATCCGCGCATTCTTCGACAACTTGGACCGGGGCTGGATGATCCGGTTTCTGGAACATCGCATCGGAGACAAGCGCCTCATCCGCCTCATCACCAAATGGTTGAACGCTGGCGTCATGGAGGGAACCGACTGGACGGACACGGGCAGAGGCGTTCCGCAGGGGGCGATTGTCTCGCCTGTCCTGGCTAACGCCTACCTGCACTACGTGTTTGACCTCTGGGTGCACAAGTCATGGCGCAAACGGAAGGGGAAAGGCGACATGATCGTTGTCCGCTACGCGGACGACTTCGTGGTTGGCTTTCAACATCGGTGGGAGGCGGAGAGCTTCCTGAGCGATCTGAGGGAAAGACTCGCCCATTTCGGGCTGGACATGCATCCCGACAAGACCCGGCTCATCGAGTTCGGACGGTTTGCGAAAGCAGACCGAAAGAGCCGAGGGCAGGGCAAACCGGAAACCTTCGACTTTCTTGGCATGACGCACTTTTGCGCC
>JAJDVJ010000181.1 GCA_022826205.1 Silicimonas sp.
AAGGGCCGGAATCGCTGCCGCGATGATGACCTGGCTGTACGGCACTCCGGTCAAGGCGGCCAGCACGAAGGCTGCGACACCCATCACCGGCGGCATGATCGAGCCTCCTGAGGAGGCCGCTGCCTCCATGGCGCCGGCAAAGACCTTGGAAAACCCGCGCTTGACCATCATCGGGATTGTGAGCACCCCGGTCGAAAGCACGTTCACGATCGGCCCGCCCGAGATCGTTCCGAACATGGCCGAGGAAACGATTGCGGCATGCGCTGGCCCACCCGCAAGGTTGCGGGTCCAGCGAAACGCGAGCTTGATCAGCGATTGCCCGCCCGCAGACGCCCCGAACAGCGATCCCAGGATCAGGTACGGGAAAATGGTATTGAGGATGATGTCCATGAAACGGCCCAAAAGGCCGCTTCCGTTGTTGACGAGAATGTCGTGCACCTTAGGACGGCCGTCGCTCAGCAACCTGGGTTCGCCCGCAAGCTTGGTCATCAGGTACTTGTTGATGTCGTCGGGACCGTGAAAGTACCAGACCATGACGGTGAGGAACGTGTACGCCGCAACCCCGATCGCCACGAGCACGAGCGGCAAGCCCCAAACCTTGATGTTGTAACACAGGAAAACGAGGATCGAGACGCCCACGATCAGTACCAGCCAGCCACCAGTCGTGCCAACACATTGCGGGTCTTCCACAGTCGTGGGCTCAGGCAGACCGTAGAGTTCGGCGAATTCCTTCTCGGCCTTCATGCTTTCCGCGATCAGGCGCTCCCGCTCACCGGTGATCTGGTCGATGAGGCAGATGGCTTCGAACTCGATCAGGAAAGTCGTCGAGATCATCATTGCCGTGATGACCAACGCGACGTCCATGAAGAGCCCGAACCATCGGCGTCGGGGAGATTTTCCGCGCCACTCCCGCCACATCGAGTGCTTAAGTGCCACAATGAGCATCATCAGCGCGAACATGATCGGGAAGAACCACTCGCGGGGGAACTTGCGGGACGTGATCCAGTCGAAGCCCGTCAAGCTTCGCAGACCGTTCTCCAGTCCAGGAATGCCCGGGGTGGCGTTAAGCAGCCCGGCAAGGACAAACGCGACAGCCAGCACGTACAGCAACCGCTCGGCGAAGGTTCGTGATGCCACTTCCGATCCGGCGTTTGCGTCGGCCATTGCGACCTTTCCCTCCTTGCGGGCCATGGTGCTGCCCACCTCGGCGGCACGAGCTGCGGACCGCCCACGCCTGGGCGGTCCGGTCAGGGTCTCACCCGGCTAGGCCGGGAGCGGCGTCACGGCTTGGCACAGTCCGGCACGGTGTAACCCGCTTCCTCCCAGGCCCGGACGGCACCGGGATGATATTTCAGGGGCATCGCGCCGCACATGCCGGTCGTCGACGTGTCCGCCACCTCGCCCAGCGCAACGTTCGGCAGGAACGGCGTCTTGGACTTGATGGCGTCGAGATTGTCGAGGATGGCCTTCGTCAATTGGTAGGCCAACTCCTCGTCCATTTCCTTCCGGACGATCTCGCCGCCGACCGTGGCCACGCCGCGAAACATGTCGTCTTCCGAGACCACTGTTACGCCCTCCGCCTGCACGGCTTCGCTGAGCGGGATTTCGACCCGACCCGAGCCAGGGGCCTTCATGTATTTTTGAGCCGCTTCACCTTCGAAGACGTCCTTCGGCATCGACCACATGGTCATGGCCCCGGCCGCAACGGCCTGGGTATGGCGGCCATCAGGGAAACTCGACGGAAGCACGAATGCATCTGCGGAACCGTCTGTCATGGTCTTGACACCCTGGTCCCAATTCACCTGCACACCGGTATAGTCCTCCCCGTCGACAAGACCTGTCGCAATCTTGACGATGCCGCGGGCATTGGTCAGGGCGGCGCCCCTGGGCGGGCCGTTGTAGATCGACTTGCCCTTGAGGTCGTCCCAGCCCTTGACGGAAGAACTGTTGTACGCCGACAGTGTGAACGCCCCCAGCCGGTACGTGTAGAGAACCGCAAGACGGTCCACGTATTCCGCCCCGGTTTCAGGCCCAAGCTTTGCGTAAGGCCCCGCGCCCCTGGACAGCAGGAACGGCAGAATGAACGGCGTGGCCGTGATGTCCGTCTTGCCCTCCGCAACATTTTGCACCGAGTTGGTCAGCGTCTGGCCCGTGGCCACCTGGATGTTCGCAATGCCGGCGGCAGAAGCGAATTCACCAAGTGCAAGAACGGTGTTGCCAGGCACGCCGGCAGCGTTTGCCGTTTCAGCCGTCAGGTTCTGCTGCGCGGCGGCGGTACTCGCAATCAGTCCCATCGCGGCCAAGGCAGCCGCAAATTTCGTAAGCTTCATCTTGTCCTCCCAATCAAAAACTGGCCAATTCTTCACGTGGCCAGTTCTGGGGAAGAGAATTTACCCATCCGCACAGATCAAGCAAGTGAATAGTGGAGCGCCTGAATCTCATGCAAGGAAGTGCTGATGCCCCGCTCATGACAGCCGGAGGAGCGCTGTTCGGCAAGCTGAAAGCGCTTGGCGTCAGCTACGTGTTCGCAAATTCCGGAACGGACTTTCCGCCAATCATCGAGGGACTGATCGAGGCACGCAGCAAGGGTGTCGACCTGCCGCAGGCAGTGACCGTGCCTCACGAACATGTCGCGGTCGGCATGGCGCATGGATACTGCCAGATCTCGGGTCACGCCCAAGCCGTGCTGCTGCACACCAATGTCGGGCTTTCCAACGGGGCGACCGGTGCCATCAACGCCGCTTGCGACCAGGTTCCGATGTTCCTGATGTCGGGGCGGACACCGGTAATGGAAGGCGGTCGCTTCGGGGCCCGCACGGTCCCGATCGGCTGGGGGCAGGAAATGCACGATCAAACGGCCCTCGTGCGCGAAGCCTGCAAATGGGCCTACGAACTTCGGTTCCCGGACCATCTGGCGGAAGTGCTGGACCGTGGCTGGTCCATCGCCAACTCGATTCCCAAGGGACCGGTTTACCTGAGCCTGCCCCGGGAGGTCTTGTGCGAACCCTGTCCATTTGACGGACTCGACGTGGGTACGAACATGGCGCCAGCCTCCGCTGCACCCGACCGCGCGGCGCTGGCAAATGCGGCGGCCCTCCTGGCCAGGGCCGAAAGGCCTCTTGTAATCGCTCAACGGGGCGCAGGTTCCGAGGAGGCCTTCACAGCGCTCGCCGGGCTGGTCGAAGAGTGGGCCTTCCCGGTTTCGCACTACTGGGCCAACCAGATCGCCATTCCCATGACGAGCCCATGCCACGTCGACTGGTCTCCGGACGCCCTTGTCCGGGAGGCCGACGTCATTCTCGTCATCAACGCCCTTGCGCCCTGGTGGCCTGACCGCGCTTCCCCGTCACCGACGGCCAAGATCATCCAGCTTGGCCCCGACCCGCTCTTTGCGAGATCGACTCCCATGCGAACATTTCGTTCGGATGTCACGCTTGCCGGCGACACGGCATCCGCGCTTCTTGAACTCATTGGCGCAACGAATGCACAGACCCGGAACGAAGAGGACGTCGCCGAGCGTCGCGCAAGGATTGCCGCCCTTGCCGAGGTCAACCGCGAAGCGGTCCGAGACGCGGCCCGGGCGGGAAACGGTTCGCCCATGTCAAAGGAGTGGGTAAGCCACTGCCTAGGACAGGCGGTCAAGGGTCGCAAATCAAGCGTCTTCCACGAATTGGGCTGTCCGCTGCCGCCGCTCGAGCTGGAACATCATCTTTCCTATTTCCAGGAGCCGCATTCCGGCGGGCTAGGCTGGGGCTTGCCCGCAGCCATGGGCGCGCAACTCGCGGATCCTGAACGACTCGTCTTCGCCACGGTCGGTGACGGCAGCTACATGTTCGCGAATCCGGTCGCGTGCCATCAGGTCTGCGAGGCGCTTGGCCTGCCCGTTATTACCCTGGTCTTGAACAACGAGGAATGGGGTGCCGTGCGCAGCTCTGTCACGGGCCTCTACAAGGACGGGCAGGCATCCAGGTCGAATGACGTGCCCCTAACGTCGCTGAGCCCCAGTCCGGACTTTGCAGCGATAGCCAAGGCCAGCCGCGCATATGCCGAAACGGTTGTCGACGGAACGGAACTGCCGGCAGCGCTGGAGCGATCAATCACCGCCGCGACCAAGGAGCGACGACAGGTTCTGCTGAACATCTCAATCAAGAAGTCCGGACTGCACTGACCACGCACGTCGCGCACGATCGCGACATCCGCGCTTCGTCACGAATCGCCGGGCGTTTCGCCGAACCCGTAGAAGGCGGTGGCCGTGCCCCCGAAGACCGCCAATTGCGCGTCGTCGGGCACCAGGCTCTCGTATGCCTCCACGATTGTGCGGTAGTCCGAGTACAGGCTATCCACCGGGAAGTTCGACCCGAACATGCACCTCGTCGTTCCAAATTGCTCCAGGCAAACCTCGACGATGGGCCGTACACTCTCCTTCGTCCAGTCATGTTCAAACATGCCAAGCCCCGAGAGCTTGACCGAAACTTGCGGTATCCCGCTCAGTCGCCCGAGCTCCTTAGACCACGCCCTTAGACCTTCCGGCGTCCGATCATGCGGTGACCCTGCATGGCAAAGCGCAACGCGAGTTCCGGGAACGTCCGAAAGCACGTCCGCCATGGCGCCGTAGAGATCTGGGATCAATTGCAGATCAAAATTCAACCCTCTCCGCCCGACTTCGCGCAGGCCCTCGACGAAGCGCAGGTCGTCCAGCAGGGCGTTCGTGCCCGTCGACCTGTCCTCTTCCGGTGCGCGGCCCACGATCTGCCGCACGCCGCGCACCGTCGGGAGTTCCTGCATCCGGTCCAGTTCCTCGCCGAGCCGTTCGGAGGTGAGGTCGGCGAAAACGACCTGGGCCATGGACCAATCCGGATGTGCATCGGCCACGTCCTGCACCCACGACGCTTCTGCGAAAGCGTCCTCGGCGCCCACCTGGATATGAACAGACGCTCCGAACCCACGTGCATCCGCTCGAAATTCCTCGAGGAGGTAGTTCTGCTGGATTGGCCCAGGATCGCCGAAGAAGCGCCTGACGCCCTTGGCCATCAGCCAAGGATAGTGCACGGCGGAAAGGTCCCAGAGATGGTGATGCGCGTCGATTCTCATGCTGCCTCCTCCGGGAGAATATCAATACCCTGCGTAATCCAGAAATGCGGCAGGTCGATGAAGATCCAGTTCTCGGCAAGCAGGTCGCCCTCGCGGCGATAGATGTCAATGACGCGAAACTCGCCAGTGCGGCCGGTCGGCGCGCGTCCCATGAATTCGCCGGTCAGGCGCGCCGTGAAGTTTGGCCAGCCGAAGAACCCGCCGTATTTCCCTTCCGCCAGGCGCGCGATGTGGCCGGTTCGCGTCCGCCTGCGGAACGCCGCCCGAAACGGCCCGGCGTGCTGCTTCGCGTACCGTTCGATCGTGTAGCTCGCGCCGATGCCCGTCGGCCCCCACCAGAGCATGTCATCGTGCCATGTGCGTTCGAGTTCCTCTTCCAGCGGCAAGCCCAGGTCCCAATTGCCGATATCGGCGATCATGGCGTTGATCAGGTCAAGCGTGCGGACGCCCTCGGATTCGGGCTGAGGGCCCAGGAGCAGCCCGTCATGGGTCAGCGGTCCCGGTTGCACGAGATGCTGCGCCGTCGCACCCGGAAACGGGTTCTGCCCCGCCTGGGCCATGAGATGCGGTATGTCGAAATACATCGCGGTCTCACAGATCCTGTCGCCTTCCACCCGATGGAAGGTGCAGTAGCGCAGCATCACGATCTTGCGAGACGGTCGAATTCCCAGCCAGGGCTCATCGAATAGGCCGAGCAGATGCCCCATCGAGACCACCCAGGTCGTCCTGTATCCGTCGATTTCGTTCAGGCCGGCGAAGAAGATGTCCTCGCGCCGCTGAAGTCTTGAGAGCGAACGCTTCAACGGCTTCCAGAACCGGTCGGACACGTCCCGGACATCGTCCAGAACGCCGAACGGATGATACCCGCGCCACTGGAAGCCAGCGCCCGAGAAATCTTCGAGCACCGCGGTGACCCCGTCGCCTTCCGCCCCGTCAAGGGCGGCATGAAACGCCCGAACGACGTCTTTCTGCCTCTGAAAGCCGTCCATGTCCCCTGCCCGCACATTCATCTTCGCAATTGTCTGCAACAAAGACCTTGCTTGCAATTGCCGCGCGAGTCTACAGTGCTTGCAAGCGTATGCAAACGCGGGTTTTGGGGGAGGTTTCATTGGCCGAGATTCAATTGAAGAGCGTCTCAAAGCGCTGGGGATCGTTTGTCGGCGTCGACAATTTTGACCTGACCATTCCGGATCGCGAGTTTTTGGTGCTGCTTGGTCCGTCTGGCTGCGGCAAGACGACAACGATGCGCATGATCGCGGGCCTGGAAGATCCGACCGAGGGCGACATCCTGATCGACGGCAAGGTCGTCAACGATCTTGAGCCAAAGGACCGGGACGTGGCCATGGTGTTCCAGAGCTATGCCCTCTACCCAAACATGAACGTGTACGAGAACATCCGCTTCCCGCTCAAGGTCAGAGGCTCGGATCCTGGTGGGCACCAGGACAAGGTCATGCGCGCCAGTTCCATGGTAGAGCTGGACGAGTTCCTTCATCGCAAGCCGGCGGAACTCTCGGGCGGCCAACGCCAGCGCGTGGCGCTGGCCCGGGCCATCGTGCGCGAACCCAACGTCTTCCTGATGGACGAGCCGCTGTCGAACCTCGACGCCAAGCTCAGGGTGTCAACCCGTGCCCAGATCAAGAATCTCAGCCACGAACTGGCGGTGACCACGATCTACGTGACGCATGACCAGATCGAGGCCATGACGCTTGCGGACCGCGTCGTGGTGATGGAGCGCGGCGTTGTCCAGCAAGTGGGCTCGCCGACCGAAATCTATGACTACCCCGCAAACACCTTCGTGGCAGGCTTCATCGGCAACCCGGCCATGAACCTGATCGATGGCAGCGTCAAGGGTGGAGTCTTCCGCACCGAAAGCACAGAGATCAGCGGCCTCGACGCACCTGACGGCGAGGTGACGCTCGGCTTCCGCGCTGAGGACGCCGAAGTCTCGACGGAAGGCGGACAGATCACCGCACCCATCTACACGCTCGAACTCCTGGGAGACGCGGCAATGGCCAGTCTTCGCATCGGCGGGACGCTTGTCAGCGCCAGGACCGACAAGACGTTCCGGGCCGAGATCGGGGACGCCGTCTCGATCCGGATAGAGAGTTCGCATTGTCACCTCTTTGACAGCGAGACGGGTGCGCGGATCGGAGGCTGACATGGACGCCCTCGGGCCTCCACGGCTCCTGAAGGTCCGCGAGTGGATAAGACGCTGCGATGCGCATCCTCGAAACGAATCCCCGAGCCAGACCGCGAAACGCACAATTTCCCAGGATTCCGGAAGAGCGACAACATGACGATTGACTACCTGAAGCGTTCCAAGCCTGAAGCCGAAAAGGCCGAAGACGACGCGAAAGTGCGCGCCAGCGTCGAGGCCGCGCTTGCTGACATTGAGGCGCGCGGCGACGACGCCATCCGCGAAATGTCCGCCAAGTTCGACAATTACGAACCCGCAAGCTTCCGCCTTTCCGTTTCCGAGATCGAGGCCGCGATGCAAAAGGTGAGCGCACGCGACATGGAGGACATCAAGTTCGCTCAGGCGCAGATCCGGCGCTTCGCCGAAGCACAGCGCGCATCGATGACGGACATCGAGGTCGAGACGCTGCCGGGCGTATTGCTCGGGCACAGGAACATACCGGTCCAGTCGGTAGGATGTTACGTTCCTGGCGGAAAGTTCCCGATGGTGGCCAGCGCGCACATGTCGGTCCTGACCGCGTCCGTTGCCGGGGTGCCACGCATCATCGCCTCGGCGCCACCCGTGGACGGCGCGCCGCATCCGGCAATCGTTACCGCAATGAAACTGGGCGGCGCTCACGAAATCTACGTCATGGGCGGGATTCAGGCCGTGGGCGCCATGGCTCTCGGCACGGACTCCATCAATCCCGTCCACATGCTCGTCGGACCGGGAAACGCGTTCGTGGCCGAGGCCAAGCGCCAGCTATTCGGCCGTGTCGGCATCGATCTCTTCGCCGGTCCGACCGAGACAATGGTCATCGCCGACGAAACCGTGGACGCCGAACTCTGCGCCACCGACCTGCTCGGTCAGGCCGAGCACGGCTACAACTCGCCGGCCTGCCTCGTTACGAACTCTCGAAGGCTCGCGACCGAGACCATGGCCGAAGTCGACCGACTGCTCCAGATCCTGCCTACGGTCGAAACCGCTAGCGCCTCCTGGAAGGACTACGGCGACGTCATACTTTGCGACTCGCATGATGAGATGCTCGCGGTCGCAAACGACCTGGCCTACGAGCACGTCCAGGTCATGACGGATCGCGACGACTGGTTCCTGGAGAACATGCATTCGTATGGCGCACTTTTTCTCGGCCCGCGCACCAATGTCGCCAATGGCGACAAGGTCATCGGCACCAACCATACTCTGCCGACGAAGAGGGCCGGTCGCTATACGGGCGGCCTCTGGGTGGGCAAATTCCTCAAGACCCATTCCTACCAGAAGGTCACGACCGACGAGGCTGCCGCGATGATCGGCGAATACGGCTCGCGGCTCTGCATGCTCGAGGGTTTCGTCGGACATGCGGAACAGTGCAACATTCGCGTTCGCCGCCATGGCGGGCGCAACGTACCTTACGGTGCGGCTGCCGAGTAGTGGCTGCACCTGCGGAAATAAGGGCCGGCATTGCCGGCTACCGGGCGGCCAGCGCAAACTTCGCGCCAAGCGCGGTCAAGGCCGCGATTGCGGCAATGTTCGACGACGAGGCATCGCTGCGCCTTTGTCACCCGTTCGGCGACCTGGCCGGGCCGGAAGCCTTCTTTGCCGCCTGCCTCGGTCCGCTGCACCATGCAATGCCGGATCTCGAGCGCCGCGACATGATTCTGGTTGCCGGCACCACTCCGGAAGGCCAAGACTGGATCGGCGCCATGGGCAACTACATGGGCACGTTTACGGGTCCTTTCCTGGGCATTCCGCCGACCGGTCATCTCGCCCACATGCGCTACCACGAGTACTTCCGGCTTGAGGCTGGACGCGTCACCGAGATGCAGATGATCTGGGACATCCCCGAACTCATGATGCAGGCCGGCTCCTGGCCCATGGCTCCGCAGCTTGGCAAGTTCCTCTGCACGCCCGGGCCGATGTCTGGTGACGGCCTGACCTCCACGGGTCCGGGCGATGTGGCCCTGAAGATCGTTACGGACATGCTCACCGACCTCTGCCGCTATCCGGCTGAAGGCAGCCCGGACGTAATGAATCTTGAAACGCATTGGCATCCGCGTTTCAACTGGTACGGGCCGGCCGGCATTGGCACGACACGCGGCATTGCCGGCTTCCGGCATTGGCACCAGATTCCGTTCCTGCGCGCCATGCCCGACCGCAAGCTCGACGCCATGGGCGGCCTGATGTCCCATTGGCTGGCCGAGGGCGACTTTGTCTGCGAGACCGGCTGGCCCAACATGCAGGTCACGATCACGGGCGACGGATGGTTGGGCGTTGCACCCGCAAACCAGAATGTATTTCTCCGTTCCCTGGATTTCTGGCGCGTGGAAGATGACCTCATCCGCGAAAACTGGGTTCTCGTCGACCTTCTCGACGTCTACGACCAGATTGGCGTCAAGGTTCTCGATAGAATGGCGGAGTTCAACAAGGCGCGCAGCCCGGGACCGATAACGTTGAGCAACGGAATGGCTGAATGACGGGCAAGGTGACATCTTCGGAGGTGGCTGCGCGCGCAGGCGTAAGCCAGTCTGCAGTCAGCAGGGTGTTCACGCCCGGTGCATCCGCGTCTGCGGAAACGACGAGGAAGGTGCAGCGGGCGGCACGGGAGCTCGGCTACCGCCCGAACTCGCTTGCACGCGCGATGGTTTCCGGAAAGAGCCGCATCATCGGGCTGGTGGTCGCCTATCTGGAAAACCAGTTCTACCCGGTGGCCCTGGAACTGCTCTCGAACGCCCTGCAGGCCCGCGGCTACCACCTGCTCGTCTTCACGGCCCCGAATTCAGCGGAGGTCGTTGACGGCGTCATCCAGGATCTCATGGACTACCAGGCGGACGGGATCATCGCGGCGTCGGTGTCCATGAGCTCGGATCTCGCGGAGCGGGCGCGTCAAGCCGGGATTCCGGTGGTCCTCTTCAACCGCGCCCAGGAAGG
>JAJDVJ010000170.1 GCA_022826205.1 Silicimonas sp.
GGTGGTGAAGTTCATGACCGGGACGCTGGGCTTCCCGCCGGAGCGGCTGGCCGCGGCGGGGTTCGGCGAGTACCGGCCGGTCAACCCGGAGGACACCGAGGCCGCGCGGGCGCAGAACCGGCGGATCGAGCTGAAGCTGACAGAGCGATGATGGCGGGCGGGCTGCTTTCCACCTGAGACGCCGGTCTGCGGCGCGGAGCGCTACCGCCGGGAGACCGGTTCAGAAAGCCGCTCGCTTGCCGCCATGGCGTGGCCCATTGGCAATCCGTGTCGGACAACGTGATATCAGAGCGCCGCGATCTTGAGGCGCGTGATCCGGTTGTTGTGGCGTTCCAGGATCTCGAACCGGAATCCGTGGAAGGAAAAGACCTGGCCAACCGTGGGAATTGTCTGGGCTTCATGGATCACGAGGCCCGCGACCGTCACCGCTTCGTTGTCCGGCAGGGACCAGTCCGTTGCACGGTTCAGATCCCGGATCGTCATGGCTCCATCGACCACGCAGTCTCCACCTTCGGTTCGCTGCAGCGGATGAACCTCGTCCGGATCAAGTTCATCGGTGATTTCACCGACGATCTCCTCAAGGATGTCCTCAAGCGTGATCAGGCCTTCCAACGCGCCGTATTCGTCAACAACCAGGGCAAAGTGGGTTGAACGGTGAAGGAACTGACGCATCTGATCATCAAGTGTCGTGGTTTCCGGGACGAAATACGGTTTCATCGCCACGTCCATCGGGTCGAAGCCCTCAAACGGATCGGAATTCGCCTCGAGGTCTGAAAGGCGGGGATGAATCGCGCGAAGCAGTTCCTTCGCGTGCAGGACCCCGATGATGTTCTCCTGCTCGCCACGAAAGATCGGAAGACGTGTATGTGCCGAGTTCAGGCACAGTTCGATGATCTGCTGTGGCGGCAGGCCGGCATCGATCATTTCGATCTGGCTGCGGTGGAGCATGATTTCCTCGACCGTTCGGTCGCCGAGATCAAGCGCGGCCAGCATTCGGTCGCGATGCTCCTTTTCGAGAACGCCTTCGGAATGGCCGAGCCGAAGGGCGCCCGCGATTTCCTCATGCACCGAGAGGATGCGGCTGTCGGGGTCAATCCTTACACCGAAGATGACCAGCACGCCGCGCACGACGGCACGCACGGCATTCACGACGGGGTTCAGGACAAGGACGATCCATCCGATGGGTCGGGCGACCCGGCTGGCGGCCGGCTCGGCGTTCGATATTGCATAGGTCTTCGGCAGGACCTCCGCGAAAATCAGCACGAGGAGCGTCATGAGCAGCGTGGCCAGGGCGACCCCGCTTTCCCCGAAGGCACGCGTGAACATGGCCGTTGCGAGGGAAGTGGCAAGGATGTTGACAAGGTTGTTGCCGAGAAGAATCGATCCGATGAGGCGCTCGCTGTCTTCGGTCACTTCGAGCGCGCGCGCGGCGCCACGTTCGCCTTTCTCCGCACGTGCCTTGAGCTTGCCGCGAGAAGCGGCGGTCAACGCGGTTTCGCTGCCGGAGAAGAAGGCGGACAGGATCAGGAGCAGCAGGATAGCGCCGCACGTCACCCAGAAACCGGCGTCGATCAGTGAAAGGGCGCTGTCCATCCTATTGGGAATTATATGCGAAAGTCACATCGTGGCTTCGCAATGATTTCACGGGTCATCGAAGTGGCCAACGCCAACGCTCCTCGCCGTGCAGATGCGCCGATCCCGGACGCCGCGTCATGTTTGCCCCTTCAGTGGGGCGGTTCAGCAGGGCCGTGGCCCTCAAACTCTGTTGCCGAGATCGGAAAAGCAATGCCTCGCCCTCATGCAGGGTCTACTTGCCACGTTTCCAACGTGAGCGCAATGCCGGGATCGAACCATGTGACTTTGGTATATGATTCCCATCCTTTTCGCCAATCAGGGCCATTCTCGCTATATGAAGTGCCGGTGGCTTTCATTCAAGCAAGAGATGTGCGGGAGTGAACCAGAACTCGCCGTTGTGGGATGGCTGAATGGGCATGGGGGTCCCGCTCGGCGTGGCTGGCACTCTCGTGTTCATGGTCCGAATCTGTCGACGCGTCGGCGAGACGTTCCAGAAAGGTTCAATCTCTCGCAAGTGGGTGATGTTCCAGAACGAGTTCCTTGACGCGGTCTTCCAGAACGTGCGTGTAAATCTCGGTTGTGGCGATGTCTGAATGGCCCAGAAGGGTCTGGATGGCACGAAGGTCGGCGCCCCTGGCAAGCAGGTGCGTGGCAAAGGCATGTCGCAGGGTATGCGGAGTGACCCTGCTTGGCGAGATGCCTGCCGCGACGGCCAGCTCCTTGATCAACTGATAGAATCTGTGCCGCGTAAGGTGTCCCGACTTGCCGCGCGACGGAAAGAGAAACCGCGATGGCGGAACGCCTCTATCCTTGCGGGCGACTTCCTCCAGCGCGTCCCGCCTTTCCAGCCAGGCGGACAATGCAATACGGGCTGGTTCGGAGAGCGGCAATATCCGCTCCTTGCCCCCCTTGCCTCGCATGAGAAGCAATTTCGGATTTCCCCGTACGGCCGTGACGGGTAGCGACACCAGTTCGCTGACCCTCGAGCCTGTCGCATAGAGAACTTCCATCAGGCAGGCATTCCTAAGCCGGTCATTTAGGCGGCCTGTCTCGCGCGCTGCTTCAAGAAGGCGTTCAACCTCATCTTCGGACAAGGTTCCAGGCAGGCGTCGTTTAGGTGCGGGCCCCTTTACGCGGATCGCAGGGTTGTCGCGCCGCCAACCCGATTCAAAGGCAAAGCGATAGAATTGCCGGATGGCAGACAGGCGACGAACGCGGGTTGAGCGCGCCAGACCGGATGCATCAAGATCGATCAGGTAGTCCTCGACCCCCGTCTGATTGACGGTCAGAAGACCCGAATTTTGTGTCTTCAGCCATCCCAGAAAGTCCTTCAGATCACGTGCATAGGCCATTTGCGTATTTTGGGAAGCATTGAGTTCAGCGACCTGGGCGTCGAGAAAGGTCGTTATACACTCCGCCTCGTTCATGCCTTGCCGTGTTCCAGCACCAGTTCGATTGCAACCTGCCGGGCCAAGGGTTCAAGACCAAGAGTTCGCAGCAGCATGAGGGATTGCTGCGTGGCATGCGGGTTGCCCGCCGCCCCGTCCATGAGCTGCAGAAGCGCGCGAAAGAGGGCTTCTCCTCCACGATCTCCTTCGATCAAGACGCGGTAGGCGGGGCTCGGGCCATGTGCCGCGAGGCCGCGAACGACGGCTTGTGCAAGCATGTTCGGACCGGGCAATGCGCCGCGAAGCCCCTTTGCAATGGCCAGCAGAAACTGGCTTTCGATGCGGTCGCCTGCAAAATGCTCGGCGAGCACTGCATCTTCAGCTAGCAACGCGATTTCAAAGGCAATGCGCATGGCCGAATCCGAAAGATCCAGGCCTTCAAGGCGCGCTGCAAGCCATTTCGCAAAGGCCTTTTCGTAGCCCCCGGCAATGGCCGCCTGCCATGCGGGTGCCAGGGCTGAACTCACGAGATCGCCGTCTTCGGATTCCAAGGCAGCCATCAGGGACCCGATTGCGCTGACGCGCTCCCAAATGCCGCCGGACGCAGCCGGCTTGCCTTCCGCATAGACTTCGAGCAAGCGGCTGATCGGCAGCGCGCTTGCCGCCGCGAGGCGCTCGGCAGCTCGAAGTCGTGCCTTCCATCCGGTTGTGCTGGAGAGATCTGCTACAGCAAAGGCAACCGGCAATTGCTCGGTTGGGATGCGCTCGCCGACGGCCTCGAACAGCCGGAATTGCAGGGGCGAGGGGAGCCGTGGCGGTGCCGGAAGCGGGTCGCCTTCGAAGAGTTCGGGATCAAGAAAGTGCAGCAGCAGCTCTTCTTCCTCGGGCGTCAGGATTCCAAGCGCTTCGGCGTTTCCAAGCGTGAGTGCTGCAACATCCCAGTTTCCGAGCCGGGCAAGGCAAAAGATGCGTGCCGGGTAGGTCGGCGAAATGTCCGGAGCGTTCTCGATGATGCGGCAGGCCTCGGTTTCGGTTCCCGTCAGCAAGGCGATGTCGAAGGCGCGGCGAAACCGCCGAGACTCCTCCGGACCGGCTCGGCGAATGATCTCGTCCGCTTCCTGCAAGTGGCCCATGGACAGGAGTCGGTCGATCCTCGCAAGAAAGAACCTGTCGTCAATGGCCGCGTCTATCGGCGGGTCAAACTGGCCAATCAGCACGTCACGCAAAAAGCGATTGAGCACAGGTGGTGCATTGCTGCCGTCGGGAAGGGTTGAGACGGCACGGGCAAGATCGGCGGCTGAGCTGCGACCCCAGAGGCCGGACGCAAGTCCGAGCTGTGCCGCAGGCTGCAGGCCCACTCCGTCCGGCGTGTTCCCGTCGAGAGGCAGTACCGCGATTTCCGATGGCAGCGCGGCAAGCGGTGTCACGTCGTTCTGGGCAGGTTCGGCCTGTGGAGGCGCCACGGAATTCGAAAGCCAGTCAATTGCGGAGAGCGGATGGTCGCTTGCCCATGCGGAAGGCAGCAGGAATTGCACGACGAAGAGGCCGCATGCCAGCCGCATGAAAGCTGAACTAGCCGCCATCCAGTTCCACCGGGGAGCTGACGTTGACTTGCTTCGGGCTCAGGTCGCCCACATACGCGTAGACGATCACTGCTCCACCGAGAAGGATGAGCACAACGAACACGAGTTTCAGAAGACGAAGCATCTATTTGAGGCTCCTGTACCTGTATTGCAGGATCGTGCCGAATCCGGCCGCGTCTGTTAGATTATATCTGGTATTTGCAAGAAGATCACGCCATTCAGGTCGGCAACGCGAAAAGTGATGCGGGAAGCGTCTGTTTTGCCATTCAAGCTAAGGAAAACCGTCGTGATGGTGGGGATGATGGGAGCCGGCAAGAGCGCCATTGGAACCGCACTGGCAAAGCGTCTTGATGTCCCGTTCCTTGACAGTGATGCCGAGATCGAACGGGCGGCGAGCCGGACCATCGCAGAGATCTTCGACCGCGATGGCGAGGAGTTCTTTCGCGCCCGGGAGACGGAAGTGATTGCGCGACTCCTGGGCGGCGACCCCATGATTCTGGCAACCGGCGGCGGGGCGTTTCTCCGCGAGAACAACCGGACCCTGATTGGCGAGCAGGGTCTCTCAGTTTGGCTGCGTGCTGATCTTGACCTGCTTTGGCAGCGTGTACGGCACAAGTCGACGCGGCCGCTGCTGCATACCAAGCGTCCAAAGCAAACCCTCGCGTCACTGTATGAGGCACGCACACCCGTCTATGCGCTTGCCGACGTGACGGTCGATTCGGACCCGCCCTGTTCCATTGACGAAATGACGGATCGCGTGCTGAAGGCGCTTCGTGTCCGAGAAGACGTGTTGGCGGAATGTCGATGAGAGGCGGGGTCGTTCAAGTCGCGCTTGGCGACAGAAGCTACGATGTCCGCGTAGGTGAAGGCCTGATTGCGCGCGCAGGTGTCGAGATTCGACCGCTTCTGAAGCGTTCTCGCGTGGCCGTGCTGACCGATGAGACCGTGGCGGAATTGCATCTCGGGACGCTGCAGGCCGGGCTTGCCGCCGAAGGGATCGGCAGTGCGGTCTTGGCGCTGCCTGTAGGCGAGACAACAAAAAACTGGAGCATGCTGGAACGATCCGTCGAATGGATGCTGGAGGAACGGATCGAACGCCGCGACGTGATGATTGCGCTCGGCGGCGGTGTCATTGGTGATCTGGGAGGGTTCGCGGCGGCGATTCTGCGACGTGGAATCAGGTTTGTTCAGGTTCCTACGACGCTTCTGGCGCAGGTAGACAGTTCCGTCGGCGGCAAGACAGGGATCAACTCGCCGCACGGCAAGAACCTGGTTGGATCGTTCCACCAGCCGTCCCTGGTCCTCGCAGATACAGGTACCCTCGCAACGTTGCCACGACGCGATTTCCTGGCCGGCTACGGGGAGGTGGTCAAGTACGGCCTTATTGGAGACATTGCCTTCTTCGAATGGCTTGAAGGCAACGGCAGGACGCTGGTTGAAGGTGACCGGGACCTCAGGGTTCAGGCAGTGCGCCGCTCGGTGGAAATGAAGGCCGAAATCGTGGCGCAGGACGAGACCGAGGAGGGAGACCGTGCATTGCTCAATCTGGGGCACACCTTCTGCCATGCACTTGAAGCGGCCACGAACTATGGAGATCGCCTTCTGCACGGCGAGGGCGTGGCCCTTGGGTGTGCCCTGGCATTCGAGATGTCCGCGCGCATGGGCCTTTGTTCCCAGGAAGCACCGGTCCGCGTCCGTGCGCATCTGGGATCCATGGGAATGAAATTCGATCTTGCCGGCATTCCTGGAGATCTTCCGGATGCCGGTACGTTGATCGGCCTCATGAGACAGGACAAGAAGGTTGTCGATGGCCGGCTTAGGATGGTGCTTGCGCAAGGCATTGGCAAAGCGTTTGTGGCCGAGGATGTGCCGCTTGACGTCCTGGAAGCGGTCCTGTCGGACGCACGCAACTCTTCTTCGTAGCCCGAGATCCACTCGAGCTGTCCGTGCCTGTGCTCTCAGCGAGGCAATCGCGCACTCTTAATCGCGACATGACCGGCCAGCGAGAAAACGAAGTCCCGGCTGCAAGCAAGTTCGCCCGGATTGGAATGCTCTCCACTCCGGGCTACGGAACGTGACGAAGGCAGAACCAACCGGTGCTGCCGCGTGGAGCCGCTCGCGCTTCAGCTTCAGGCGCAGAATGTCGGAGTGCAGGGGCGAAGGTGACCTCAGGTGAACCTCAGAGCCCAAGCGCGTCGGACAACGCCATGGCTGACATCCCGCCGTCAATGCAGAGATCGGTTCCCTTGATCCAGCTGCTTTCAGGGCTGGCCAGGAAGATGATCAGGTCGGCCACCTCCCCCGGCAATGCCGGTCGTCCGGCGCGGGCGACGTTTCGGGCCACAACTTCACCGAATGCGGTGGTGAAGTCTTCAAGAATGCCAGTGCTGACTGCGCCGGGACTCACGGAATTCATGCGGATGTCCATCCCGATCAGCCGTTCGGTACTGACCATGGTCCAGACTATCACGGCCTCCTTCGAGAGATTGTAGGCTCGGACGTGATCTATGTCGCGGCGCTTGATGAATGAATCGAGGTCCGACGGGTCCCGCAGTGCCAACAGTGCCTTTACATCGGCGATGTTGTCGCGCCAGTGCCCGCCTGCGCGAGATGCGACGTTAACGATGCTGGCACCCTTCGAGAGCAACGGCAGGAGTGCTTCGGTCAGATGGACCAGGCCCAGTGCATTCACTGCGAGGACGGCTTGCGCGTTTCCGGGACGCGGCGGGATCCCTGCGCAGGTGATGAGCGCGTCGAAATGCCCATGCGCCTTGGCGACGGCTGCATCTATAGAGGTCGGATCCGCCATATTGCAGTTGTGCCAGGCACTTGCTGAGGGAGGTTCGGCAATGTCGAAGGCAATTACCTCGTGTTCTTCCGCAACCAGCTTTGTCGCGGTGGCCGCTCCAATTCCTGATGCTGCACCTGAAATGGCGACCCGCATAGGCTATTCCTCCGCAAACCTGGCCGGAGTCCGGCCGCGATACCGTGCCGTGAATTCATCATCGATCTCAGTGCCGTCAACGAGGAAAGGCAGGATGCCCTTGCGCTGTGATCGCCCGCGCATGGCCTTGATGTCGTCCTCAGACTTGGTCACGCGCTGCGCCAGGCGTCTGCCCCATTTGGCAAGGCATCCGTAGAGACGGTCGATTTCGCCCTGATGCGCGTCTCCCTTGGCGAGGTCGTGAAACTCGTCCGGATCGGTTTCCAGATTGAAGAGCATTGGTCGAAAGCCTCCCTCGGCATGCATCATCTTGAACCGGCCATCAAAGACCATGAAGAGCCTTGCATCACGTGGCTCGAGTCCGAGCTTTGTGCATTGCGGCGTTACGGAATAGTCGTATTCGCTGATGACAAATTCGCGCCACGCGGGGGACTCGCCGCGAATCAGTGGCAGGAGCGAGCGGCCCTCTATGACGTGGTCGGGCACCTTGCCACCCGCAAACTCCACGAATGTGGCGGCGACATCGATGGACTCGACAAGAACGTCACAGGTCTGGCCGCGGGTGTCATCAGCGTCACGGCGCGGGTCGTAGATGATGAGAGGGATCTTGACGCTTGGCTCGTGGAAGAGGTCCTTTTCGCCCAGCCAGTGATCTCCCAGGTAGTCGCCGTGATCCGAGGTCAATACGATCATCGTGCTGTCCATTCGATCCGTTGCTTCCAGGTGATCAAGCAACTTGCCCAGCTGGTCGTCGCATTGCTTGATCAGGCCCATGTAAGCGCGAACCGCCTTTTGCCGCGCCTCGTCATTCTGGAACGCGGCGGCGATGCGATTCACCATGTAGGCTCCGTAGACAGGGTGCGGGTCCTCTCGTTCGATGTCGTGGCGCCGAGGAGCTGGAACATGGTTCGGGCCGTACATGGCGTGGTAGGGGGCCGGCACGATGTAGGGCCAATGCGGCTTGATGTAGCTTAGATGCGCACACCAGGGATCAGTCGCCTGGTCGATGAACCGGATGGCCTCGCGCGTCAGCCAGGGCGTTTCGCTGTCCTCCTCTCGGATGTTGGCGGGTTTGTCCGAATTGGCGAGCATCCACCCGCTGGCGATTTCGTCATCGTCACTCCCGGCATTGGCAAAGTCAGCCCAGGGATTCGTGCCGGGGTAACCCTTTGACTTGAGGTATTCGTTGTATGGAGAGGGCCGTTCGTCATAGTACCCGTCCGGCCCCTCGCCCCAGAGACCGTCGTCCCTGATCCAGGCATCAAAGCCGCACTCGGCCTGTCGCGCGCCTATGACGCTGTCCGGTGCAAGCCCGAGGCGAGCCATGCCCTCGGCATCCGCCTTCATGTGCGTCTTGCCGATCACCCAGCAGCTCATGCCAAGGCGTCGCAGGTGGTCCCCAAGCGTCTGTTCACCGACCCTGATCGGAAACCCGTTCCACTGTGCGCCATGGGACGAGACATAGCGGCCGGTATAGAAGCTCATCCGAGACGCGCCGCAGACTGGCGACTGGGCGTATGCGTTGGTGAACCGCACTCCCATCGAGGCGACGCGATCAAAGTTCGGCGTGTGCAAGTGCGGGTGCCCGGCGCAACTCAGGTAATCGAAGCGGAGCTGGTCATGCATGACGAAGAGAATGTTCTTCGCTGTCTTTCCGGTCTTGCTCATTCTGTCCCGGGTTCCTCTATTCCGGCGCCGTTGGTGGCATGCGCCCCGACGCTTCGCAAGCTGCGATTGGCCAGACGAACGCGAGCATTGCGCATGACGCCTCTGCAGTGGATTACTATGCTCTTGCAGGCCATGTTCTCGGCTTGGAAGGCCGCAATGGTCGCGCACCGGTGACTGTCATTCGACACCGTCACCATCGAACAGGAGAGTGCAAATGCGCCGGATTGTCGTAACCGCAGGTACTTCCGGAATCGGGCGGGCGATCGCCGAGCGGTTCATTTCCGATGGCGATCAGGTTGCCGTCTGCGACATCGATGAGCGCGCGGTCGCCGAATTCGCGTCGGCATGGCCGGAGGCAATGACCGCAGTGGCAGACGTCACGTCAGAGACCGAAATGGCGGCGTTTCTGGGCGCAGTCGAAGCAGGATGGGGCGGGGCTGACGTGGTCTGCGCCAATGCCGGTACGGGCGGGCCGGCGGGCCGGATCGAGGATCTGGACTACGGTGCATGGCAGCGCTGCGTGGCAACGAACTTGCATGGAAGCTTCCTGACATGCCGCTGGGCCGCGCGCGTGATGCGGGCCGAAGGGGATGGCGTGATTGTCTTGACTTCCTCGACGGCCGGAATTGCAGGCTATCCGTTCAGGAGTCCCTACGCCGCCGCCAAATGGGCGCTTGTGGGCCTGACGAAGACCCTGGCGATGGAACTCGGACCGGTGGGCGTTCGCGTCAATGCCGTTTGCCCCGGTGCGGTCGAGGGGTCGCGCATGGACAGGGTCGTCGCGATGGAGGCCGCTGCGCAGGGTGTCGACGAAGCCGAGATTCGGCGAAGTCACGCGGCGGGTGTGTCGATGAAGACCTGGGTCTCCGCTGCAGACGTTGCAGGCACGGTTCATTTCCTGGCTTCGGATGCGGCGTCGAAAATATCCGGCCAGATACTTGCCGTGGACGGGCACACAGAATCGCTCGCGCCGTGAGCAACGTCCGGAAGGACTATCGTTGTCGACTTTTCCAGTCGGGATGAATCCAGGGCTCAAGGTTGCTGGGCGCCAGAGGTGGGCGGCCGAGAATCGCGTCGGATACCTTTTCGCCCACCATGATTGACGGCGCATTCAGGTTTCCGTTGGTGATCCTCGGAAAGATGGAACTGTCTGCGAGCCGGAGCCCCTCGACCCCGATGACGCGCGCTTCCGCGTCCACGACCGCCATCGGGTCGTCTCGCCGCCCCATGCGCGCCGTGCCGCAGGGATGGTAGGCGCTTTCGACATGATCCCGGATCACGGCATCGATCTCGTCGTCGGTCTGGGCTTCGGGACCGGGCAGCAACTCCCGATCATAGTATGGCGCGAATGCCGGTTGGGCGAAGATTTCACGTGTCAGCCGGATGCCGGTTCGAAAGTCCCGCCAATCATTCTCATGACTCATGTAGTTGAACCTGATTCGCGGCGGATCTTTCGGGTCGGCAGACCGGAGCAGCACTTCGCCACGAGAAAGGCTCCTCATCGGACCGACATGGGCCTGAAAGCCATGCATTTTCGCTGCCATCCGCCCGTCATACCCAATTGCGATCGGTAGGAAATGGAACTGGAGGTCGGGATATTCGACTCCTGCCGCAGAACGGATGAATCCCGTGCTTTCGAACTGGTTCGAGGCGCCGGGGCCGCTGCGGGCAAGAAGCCAGCGCAAGGCCACATAGGCCTTGCCGGGGAGGTTCCAGTACTTGTAGAGGCTCACCGGCTGCGACGTGGCCACTTGGACATACAGCTCGAGGTGATCCTGAAGGTTCTGTCCGACGCCCCGCCGGTCCGCGACGGTCTCGATGCCATGTTCTGCCAGATGTGCTGAAGGGCCTATGCCTGAGAGCATGAGCAGCTTTGGAGAATTCAGGGACGAGGCCGACAGAATGATGTCGGCACGAGCGCGAATCACTTCTGTGCGTCCGGCGCGCTCGATCTCGACTCCGGTCGCCCGTGTTCCCTCAAAGGTGACTCGGTTCGCATGGGCACGGACCAGCCTGCAGTTTCCGGTCCGAAGTGCAGGTCTCAGGTACGCCTTGGCGGCCGACCATCGCGCGCCTTTCCAAATGGTCATCTCGAAGGCACCGAAACCTTCCTGCTGGTGGCCGTTGAAGTCCAGGGTCACAGGGTAGCCTGCCTGTCGGCCGGCTTCGACGAAGGCACGTGTCAGGGGATTGCGCCGCTGCCCGCGCGTGACGTGCAGCGGCCCTCCCCGACCGCGCCACGAGGCGGAGCCGCCTCGTCCGCCATCGTGCCAGTCCTCCATTCGCTTGAAGTAGGGCAGGACATCCGCGTAGCTCCAGCCGTCCGCTCCAAGGTCACGCCAATGGTCGAAGTCACGCGCATGGCCGCGCACGTAGACCATTCCATTTATGGAACTCGATCCGCCAATCACCTTGCCGCGCGGAGTTGCAATGCACCGGCCGCTGAGATGTGGTTCGGGGTCGCTTACGAGTCCCCAATCGTAACGGCGCATTGTCATTGGATAGCTGAGTGCGCCCGGCATGTTAATAAACGGCCCGCGGTCGCTGCCGCCGTATTCCACGACGATGATCCGGCGACCGGCTTCGGCGAGTCGGTACGCCATTGCACAGCCGGCGCTGCCCGCGCCAACGATTACGTAGTCGGCCTCGATCGCCATCGTGCCATCGCCCCAGCGGACTCCGTCACGTGACAGGCCGCTGCTGCCGGATGCCGGACATGCGTACCGTCAAGAAACGGAAGTGCACTGCGTTTGGCCATGTTGGTCATGCGCGCCTCCGCCGCGAGACATGCAGATGAAATGCCGCGCAAATTCATGGCCCGGGTTGCGGCCCTTTGCAAGGATTGAGTCCAACGGGCACTGAAAAAAAGGGACCGATCAAGAATCGATCCCTTCGGGATTTCGCGCATTCCCAATCTGGCGACCGCCAGAGGTTGAAATCGCCTTATCTGCGTCCAAAGCAGATCGAGTCGATGTCTCCACGGGAAATGCCGATGTCGTCCAGTTCGTGGGTGGTCAGCCTGGAAAGGACGGCGCGGGTGCGACGTGCCTTGTTCCAGTGAATGACGCCCGAGACAAGCCCGGACAGGGACAATGGTGTGCCGCTGACGTTGGCGGCGTTGCTGCGATTCATGGTGATGGCCATGGCCGTTCTCCTCTTGCTGGCGTTGCGTTTCGAGTCGCATCTAGAGGCGGTGCATTGACTGGACAAGGCTCAAAATCCGCATGTCCCGTATGCAGGAATTGCATATCTCCAGAACTGCCGTAACCTGCCAATATGATTGAAAAAAAGGCGACATGCCTGATGTCGATTTCGGACCTGGGCGAACGCGATTCGGAGGCGGGGCGCAGGCGTTGGCGATTGGCAGCCCAAAGGCGCATTTGCCAAAATTCTTGGCAGATATTCACGTTTTGTGCTAATTTCTAATCGAGGTCAGCAGAGCAGGTCAGCAAAATGCGTGTTATGGGACTGGATCCGGGGCTTCGCGCCCTTGGATGGGGAGTCATCGAGACGTCCGGGTCGCGGCTGTCTCACGTGGCGAACGGCATCTGCCGGACAGGGACGGGGCCGCTCGGGACTCGGCTGGTGTCATTGTTCGAGCAGCTTACCGAGGTTTGGGAAAGACACTCGCCGGACGAGGCGGCGGTGGAGCACACTTTCGTCAACAAGGATGGTGCGTCCACACTCAAGCTTGGACAGGCGCGGGGCATTGCGATGCTGGTGCCGGCACGGGCGGGCGTCGAGGTTGGGGAATATGCCCCCAATGCCGTGAAGAAGGCGGTCGTCGGTGTCGGGCACGCCGACAAGCGACAGATCGAGCACATGGTGCGGCTGCAGCTGCCCGGCGTGAAATTATCCGGGCAGGACGCCGCGGATGCGCTCGCCGTCGCGATTTGCCATGCGCATATGTCCCAAAGCCGTGCGTTGGTGATGGCATGATCGGGCGCCTGTCCGGCAGGATTGACTATCGCGCAAGCGATCACGTGCTTCTGGACGTTGGTGGCGTGGGATATGTCGTGTTCGTGAGCGAGCGGACGCTGGCGGCATTGCCCGGGACCGGAGAGGCGGCGTCACTGTATACGGATCTCCTCGTGCGCGAGGATCTCTTGCAACTCTTCGGGTTCATGACGCCAGTGGAGCTTGAATGGCACAGGCTCCTGATGGGTGTTCAAGGAATTGGGGCTCGTGCCTCTATGGCGATTCTCGGGACATTGGGACCTGATGCCCTGGCACGTGCGATCGCCCTCGGCGACTGGGCGTCGATCAGGGCGGCGCCGGGCGTGGGTCCCAAGATCGCGCAGAGGGTCGTGAACGAACTTAAGGGCAAGGTGCCCGACATGATGGTGATGCAGGTCGGCGCACCCCTCGAATCTGACACCGGTTCGGATGTCGGGTCGATAACGGAACCGGTGCTCGGAGCGGCTTGGCAAGCAGAAGCGCTTTCTGCACTTCAGAATCTCGGCTACGCTCCCGGAGAGGCGTCAACGGCAGTGGCCGAGGCGGCTGGAATGACCGAGGGGGCGGACACCGCGACGCTGATCCGCGAGGCATTGAAGAGATTGGCCCCGAAAGCATGAATCCTTACCCGGATAGCACGCTTCAGTGCCAGCGCCTTTGTGGCGTTCGTCAGGAGGGTTGGAGGTGAGCGAGCCGGATCCGACCCTTCGCCCAGAAGCAAGACCCGAGGATGCAGACCGTGCGCTCCGGCCCAGAATGCTTGACGATTTCATCGGGCAAGCGGAAGCGAGGGCGAATCTGCGCGTGTTCATCGAAAGTGCAAAGCAGCGCGGCGAGGCGATGGACCATGCTCTGTTTCACGGCCCGCCGGGGCTTGGGAAGACGACCCTTGCCCGGATCATGGCGCGCGAATTGGGGGTCAATTTCCGCATGACTTCCGGCCCCGTTCTGGCGAAGGCGGGAGATCTTGCGGCGATCCTGACGAATCTCGATGCCCGCGATGTGCTGTTCATCGACGAGATTCACCGGTTGCATCCGGCGGTGGAAGAGGTGCTTTACCCCGCGATGGAGGACTTCGAGCTTGACCTCGTGATCGGCGAGGGTCCAGCCGCAAGAACAGTTCGAATCGAGTTGCAGCCCTTCACGCTCGTGGGTGCCACAACCCGCCTTGGGCTTCTGACGACGCCTCTGCGCGATCGGTTCGGGATTCCTGTCCGGTTGCAATTCTACTCGGACGACGAACTCCATGAGATTGTCTCGCGCGGTGCCCGCCTCATGAGAGTGGAGACTGGTGACGGTGGCGCCCGCGAAATCGCGCGTCGTGCCCGCGGCACACCGAGAATCGCTGGCCGGTTGCTGCGGCGGGTCGTGGACTTTGCCGTCGTCGAATCGGACGGTCGCCTAACGCGCGAACTGGCAGACGGGGCGTTGACCAGGCTTGGTGTTGACGGCCGAGGACTTGACGGCGCGGACAGGAAATATCTCTCCTTGATCGCTGAAAACTACCAAGGCGGACCCGTCGGCGCAGATACGATCTCGGCGGCGATGTCGGAAAGCAGGGATGCGATCGACGAGGTCATCGAGCCGTACCTGCTGCAACAGGGCCTGATTCAGAGAACTCCCCGGGGCCGCATGCTGACCGCCAAAGCCTGGGAGCACTTGGGCCTCTCTCCCCCTGATTCATCCAGGCAGGGTGTGCTGCTCTGAAGCATGCGTATGATGTACGGCGGCTTCGGAGACGGAAATTGGACCACGGCGCTGGATTCGTCAGTCAGTCGATGAATGCCTGTTTTGGCAATCGGCCATTCAGGCCCCTTGCTGGATGTGGACGGACAGTCTTGCCGGTGCAGATGTGGGATCAGGTTCTGGCTTGACTTGCCGTGTTGCGCTATCCGTGTGTGCCGGATGGAAACTGTTTGCCCGCCGCGCTGTCGACTGGCTCGATGAACGAAGGGCTGTGGTGCGGGAAGCTAGATTCCGCATGAAACCGGCCGCAATGCATCAGGAACCGAACAACATTGCTGAACTGCTCGCACTATGAGCTATACGCAAACATGCATAGGTTTCGGAGGGCGGTTGGCGAGGAGTCTGGTCGTGGCCCATCGATATCCAAATGAAGTGAAGGAGTCGCATGGCCCATTGTTTCAAGACCCATGTCTACTACGAAGACACTGATCTCGCGGGCATCGTCTACTATGCCAACTACCTGAAGTTCATCGAGCGCGCCCGGACCGAGTGGGTGCGCGAAAGAGGTGTCGACCAGTCAAATTTGAAGCAGGGTCGCGGGATCGTGTTTGCGGTGCGCCGTATTGAGGCCGATTATCTGTCGCCGGCAAAGTTCGGCGATGACCTCATCGTTGAGACCTCCCTGTCGTCGCAATCGGGTGCGCGAATTGAGTTGGTCCAGAACGTGTTGCGGGACGGAGAGACGCTGTTTGCGGCAAAGGTCACGCTCGTTGCCCTTGCCGAGGGCGGAAGAGCGGTCAGGTTTCCGGCGGAAGTACGACGACGCCTAGAATCGTGATGTGCCTCAATCTGCAGATCCGCCCCGGCTTATTCCATTATTTGTGACTTTGGGCTAGTGTCCCGCCGCATGAGGAACCCGAAATTTCGGGACGGGCAAGAAGAGAGACGAGTAATGGAAACGGAAACCCTTGCGTTGGTGCAGGAGATGGAATTCTCCATGTGGGCGCTGTTCGCCCGTGCCACAGTCGTCGTAAAGGTGGTGATGGTACTGCTTGTTTTGGCCTCTTTCTGGTGTTGGGCCGTCATCATCAACAAGCACGGTCAGTATTGGCGCGCACGACGCGAGACGCAGAGGTTCGAGGCGTCCTTCTGGTCGGGCGAACCGCTGGACACGCTCTACGACGCGCTGGGGCCGATTCCGTCTGGACGGACCGAACGTGTCTTTGTCGCCGGAATGACCGAGTGGAGGCGTTCACACAAGGCGGACGGAATGGCCATCGGAGGGGCGCATGTGCGGATCGACCGATCAATGGACGTGGCAATTCAGAAGGAGGCTGAGGAGCTGCAAAAGGGCCTGCCGCTGCTGGCTACGATCGGTTCGACCGCCCCGTTCATAGGACTGTTCGGCACGGTCTGGGGCATCATGTCGGCCTTCATCGAGATCGGGCAGCAACAGAGCACGAATCTTGCAGTGGTCGCGCCCGGCATTGCCGAGGCTCTTCTTGCCACCGGCCTAGGCCTTCTCGCGGCGATTCCTGCGGTGATCTTCTACAACAAGCTGTCCGCAGACAGCGGGCGCATCATTGCAGGCTACGAAAGCTTTGCCGACGAATTTGCCACCATACTGTCACGCCAGCTGGATCAGAACTGATGGGCGCCGAGGTGGTCCAGAACGAACGGACGGGCAACCGGCGCCGACGGCGGCGCGCAAGGCCAATGTCCGAAATCAACGTCACGCCCTTTGTGGACGTGATGCTTGTGCTGCTGATCATATTCATGGTCGCTGCCCCGCTGCAGACGGTTGGCGTTCCCGTCGAGCTCCCCAGAACCGCGGCACAGGCGCTTGCAAGCGGGCAGGAGGAGCCGCTGACCGTCACGCTGACAGCGGATGGGGTCATCATGATCCAGACGACGGAAGTGGCAGACGAGGAGATCGTGCCACGTCTCCGCGCCGTCCTCAGCGAACGGGCATCGAGGAGAGTCTATATCCGGGCAGACGGCGCGATCCCGTACGCACGCGTCGTTCAGGTCATGGGAGCCCTCAATGCGGCAGGAATCACGGATATCGGGCTCGTGACCGATATGGGCGGGCCGAGGCTTGGAGGCGGGTGAGGAAGGATTGCGCTGGAGCTGGTACATTTCGGGTGCTGGGCACATCGCATTTCTCCTGGCGGTGTTCCTCGCGGGCCCTTTGGCCAGCGATCGGCAATCCGAGGTTGTGATCTTGTCTGAAGTGGCAATCCTTTCCGAACAGGAATTTGCGGCGCTGGTGCCGCCAGGGGCCGCACCGCAAACACAGACCGATTCACCGGAGGTGGATGCGCCGGAGGAGGACGAGGCGCCACGTTCACCGGTGGCAGTTGCGGCGACGGAACTCGCCACGCCCAGCCCGGTGGCGACGCCGGAGAGCCCCGACGTGTCGGAGTTTGAAGTCGATCAGCCCGCCTTGGGTTTGGAGATTGATGACAGCGCGCCGACAGCCCTCCTTGCGCCATCAGACATCGACGGCACGAGCGCCCAGCCTGACCAGGTTGCAGCGCCGGCTCCCCGCGTCGCGCCAGTGCCGCAATTGGCGCCGCCGCCCGAGGCGGAAACCGGAGCAGACCTTATCGAGGCAACCGTTCCCGACCCCGAAGTCCTGCCGGAACTGGTCGAAGAGGAAGACGCTCCGCAGGCGCCACAGGAGGCCAGCGACCGTATTGTCACCGAGGCCGAAGAGGAGGAGACCAATGCAGTCGCCAGTTCCATGCGGCCACGACCGCGGCCACCGCGCCCGGCTAGCCCTACGCCAGACGCACCGGACAACGCACCGGACGATACACCGCCCGAACCCGAGACCGTGGCTGCACTTGCCGATGCGGACGCAATTTCCCAACAAGCGGCGCCGCGCGGCCCGCCGCTGACCGGCGGCGAACGGGAGGCGCTTGTCCACGCGATACAAGGATGCTGGGTTGTAGGAAGCCTGTCTCCCGAAGCGCAAGCGACGAAGGTTGTCGTGATGTTTGACATGCAGCCGAATGGCCAACCCGTCGCAGAATCGATCAAAATGGACTCGTTCCAAGGCGGCAGCGCGGAAGACGCAAATCGGGTGCTCCGGACTGCTCGAAGTGCCATCATTCGCTGCGGCAGAAAAGGATTCCCGCTTCCGGTGGAAAAATTCGACCAGTGGCGCAAAATAGAAGCAACCTTTAATGCAGAAGGGATGCAGTTCCGATGACGCAGTTTCTCCTTTCACTCGTCCTTGCCTTCACGCTTGGGACACAGGCGCTGGCACAGGATCGCGCCGGACCCTTGCGGATCGAAATAACTGAAGGCGTGATCGAGCCGGTGGCGATCGCGGTGGCGCCGTTCCTTGCCGAAAACTCCGCCGCCGAGGACTACGCGGCGAGGATCACGGAAGTGGTGGCACGCGATCTCGTTGGAACCGGCCTTTTCAGGGATGTCCCGCATCTGGCCTATGTCAGCCAGGTGGCAGACTTTGACGCGCCGGTGGCGTATCCTGACTGGAAGGCGATCAATGTGGAAGCGCTGGTCGTTGGCTCCGTCACGCTCACTTCCGACGGGCGGCTACTTGCCAAGTTTCGCCTATTCGATGTCTTTGCCGATGCGCCGCTGGGCGACGGGCTGCAGTTCGCCGGCGCTGCGGGAAGCTGGCGGCGCGTGGCGCACAAGATCGCGGACCAGGTCTATTCCCGGATCACCGGAGAAGGCGGCTACTTTGACAGCCGCGTTGTCTACGTGGAAGCGACAGGCCCCAAGGACAACCGCCGAAAGCGACTCGCGATAATGGACTTTGACGGCGAGAACGTGAGCTACCTTACGGATGCATCGTCAATCGTTCTTGCGCCCCGGTTTTCGCCAACGGGCGACAGGATTCTTTTCACGAGCTACGAGACCGGATTCCCGCAGATTTATGAACTCACGGTCGGCAGAGTCGATAGGACGCCATTGGCCATAGACGCGGAATCCATGACGTTCGCACCCCGCTATGCGCCGGACGGCCAAACCGTGGTCTATTCCGAATCACGCCGCGGAAATACCGACATCTACACGCTTGACGCCGCGACACAGCGACGCGAACGGCTCACATCGGCACCTTCGATCGAGACGGCCCCGTCGTTTTCGCCGGATGGACGCCAGATCGTTTTTGAAAGCGACAGGTCCGGAAACCAGCAACTGTACGTAATGTCGGCCTCTGGCGGCCAGCCCCGAAGAATCAGTTTCGGGCCGGGGCGCTACGGCACGCCAGTCTGGTCGCCGAGAGGCGACTTCATCGCATTCACAAAGCAGAATGCGGGTCGATTCCATATCGGCGTGATGCGCGCAGACGGCTCGGCTGAGAGGCTCCTCACGGCATCCTTCCTCGACGAGGGACCGACATGGTCGCCGAACGGCCGCGTGCTGATGTTCACGCGCGAAAGCGCGGGTGCCGAAGGCAAGCCGGCACTCTTTTCCGTGGACATTTCCGGGCGCAATCTCAGGCGAGTCCCCACAGAGACGGCAGCATCCGACCCGGCGTGGTCGCCGCTGCTTCCTTGAGGGGAGCCGCGCCTTACGTAAGGGCCGTTTGCACCAGCCTGAACAGCCGCACCGACGCCGAAAATCGTCCTGTTTCCGTTGCCTTTGCCGATGGGTCATGTATGAGGCAGGGAGCAGAAAGCAGTCGCAGGTGATCCAATGTCGCTCTTCAGATCGTTACTCGTCGTCTTCATGGCCCTCGGTGCCTGCAGCCAGGCCGATCGCTTTGGACAAGACACCACCGATTCAGGCGCAGCCGGAGCAACCGGGGCGCTCGGCTCGGTAGATGACCCCCAGTCAACGGCATATTTCAGTTCGACCATCGGTGATCGCGTGCTCTTCGCCGTGGATCAGTCCACGCTCACGCCGACGGCGCGTGCCACGCTTGACGGCCAAGCCGAGTGGCTCACGGTAAACGCCGAATACACGGCCCTCATCGAAGGCCATGCAGACGAGCAGGGCACCCAAGCCTACAACTTGGCCCTCGGCGCCCGCCGCGCTTCTACGGTGCAAAACTACCTGATCTCGCAAGGCATCGACCCAACGCGCTTGAAGACCATCAGCTACGGCAAGGAGCGCCCGATCGAGATCTGCTCGGAGGAATCCTGCTACATGCAGAACCGCCGCGCCGTGACCGTGTTGAGCATAGGAGTCGGCCTCTGAAGGAGATCGTCTGATGCGCGCCTTGCTTGTCGCCGCCTTGCTTCTTGCTGCGCCCGCCGTCGCGCAGGATCGGGAACAGACGCTTGCCGACATTCGGCAGGAATTGACCGTGCTATTTGTCGAAATGCAGCGGCTGAAGCGCGAACTTTCGACCACCGCCGCACCTGAAGGGCGACTCCAAAGCACCAACGTTCTGGAGCGCCTTGACGATCTGGAAAAGGAGGTTCGGCGCCTGACGGCGGCGTCCGAGCAACTGACGAACCGCGTCCAATCGATCGTTGCCGATGGCACAAACAGGATCGGCGACCTCGAATTCCGCCTGTGCGAGCTGGAAGCGGACTGCGACATCGCTAGCCTGGGCGAGACCACGACATTGGGCGGAGCCCTGCCCGAAGTGTTCGAGCCGACAGAGGTCACGACCGCCTCGAAAGCCGACAGCAGCTTCTCGATCGACATGATCGACACGGGCGGTGTCGAACTGGCACTTGCGGAAGGGGCGGATTTCGATCGCGCCAAGGCCAGTTTCGATCAGGGAGATTTCCAGGCTGCGGCCGAGCGGTTTCGGATCTTTACCGAGACGTATCAGGGCGGACCGCTTGCGGGGGTTGCGCATTTGCTGCGTGGCGAAGCCCTCTCGGAACTGGACATGCCCTCCGAAGCCGCACGCGCCTACCTTGAGAGCTATTCGGGCACGCCTGACGGCCCGACGGCACCGGTCGCCCTGTTGAAGCTCGGCCTCTCCCTCGGCGGGCTGGGACAGGCGCAGGAGGCCTGCATCACACTGTCGGAAGTCACGCTCCGGTTTCCTGAATCGGACGCTTCGGTTGAGGCGCAGGAGGCGCGGACCGGCATGAAGTGTCCGTGATTCGAGAAGCCGCCTCATTCGACGAATTGATCAGGAACTTGGCGGGTCTGCCCTTCGCATGGGGTCGGCCGCGGAGACTGGGCGTTGCCGTGTCCGGAGGCAGTGACTCGATGGCCTGTCTTGACGTGATGCTTTGGCACGGTCGCGATCTGGGATTCCCGGTTGAAGCCGTGACCGTCGATCATGGGCTTCGCCCCGAAACGTCTGGCGAGATTGACGCCGTTGCCCGCCATTGCGCCGAGTGCGGCACGCCTCACACCGTACTTGCATGGAAATGGAGCGGGGCAGGCAACCTTCAGGCCGAGGCGCGCGAAGCTCGCTATCGTCTCATCAGCGATTGGGCGCGCAGCTCGGGCATTGACCAGGTTGCCCTCGGTCACACCCGTGACGATGTTGCGGAGACATTCCTCATGCGGCTTGCGAGAAAGGCCGGTGTCGACGGGCTCTCCGAGATGGACCACCGGTTCTCGCGGCATGGCATGACGTGGATCCGTCCGATGCTTGACCACGGGCGAGAGGAGTGTCGGGAGTATCTTGTACGCAGGGACATTTCGTGGATTGAAGACCCTTCCAATGACGATTCGAAATTCGAGCGGGTGCGTGTCCGGGGCAGATTGAAGGCCCTTTCGAAGCTGGGCATAGATGCTGGCACATTGTCCGAAGTCGCCCGGAACATGAGCGCGGCTCGGGAAGCGCTGGAGCACTACGTTCGCCGTGAGGCCGCCAGGCTTGCATCGGAAGAGAACGGCGACGTGATCCTTGCGGCGGACGCGTCCGAGCAAGGGCATCACGTTCCGCGAGAGATCCTGTTCCGCCTGCGCCGCCGTGCACTGGCGTGGGTGGGCGGGGGCGAGTATCCGCCACGTTCTGACGCAATGCTTGAACTGGATAATGCGCTGCAGGACGAGGGAAGATACACGCTTGCGGGCTGCATAGTTACGCGTATGCCCGACAGCCGTGACAGGCCGGGCCCATGGCGCATCTCACGAGAACACAACGCGGTGAAGGAGGTGTCCGGGCCAACCGATCGGCCATGGGATGGCCGCTGGATCCTTGACGGGCCGCATGCGGACGAGTTCGAAGTGCGTGCGCTAGGTGAGGCTGTCAAGGACACTCCGTGGCGCGACACGGACATGCCGCGCCAAAGCCTATTGGCGTCGCCTGCGATCTGGAGGGGCGCAACTCTTGTGGCAGCGCCTGTTGCGGGCCTTGCAGGCCCATGGACCGCAAAGGCAACAGGTCGCGGCAAATTCGACGAATTTCTGCAATCCCGTTGAAGAATCCGCCCTGATTGCTATTTGACTTGGAAACCGAACGGATCTGAATGGTCCACCACGACTTGCCCGAGGGAGCTTCCGTTGACCAATATGCGCAACATCGCCTTCTGGATTGTCCTGTTCCTGCTCGTACTGGCGCTATTCAATCTTGTTTCGGGAGGCCAGCCCAGCCTGAGCAACACGACTGTCAGCTATTCCGAATTCGTTGACCGGGTTTCGGATGGCAGCGTGACGGCCGCGACGATAGACGGCGAAAAAATCACTTTCCGCGGTGGTGACGGCCGCGAATACGTGACGATCCAGCCTGAAGGCGCCGAAACCACGGAACTTCTGGTCAGCAACAACGTATCCTTCGATGCCAAGCCGCAGAAGCAGTCGAGTTTCATGGCGATCTTCTGGTCGTTCCTGCCTTTCCTCCTGCTGATCGGCGTCTGGATCTATTTCATGAACCGGATGCAGGGCGGTGGACGCGGCGGAGCCATGGGGTTCGGGAAATCGCGTGCAAAGCTGCTGACCGAGAAGCATGGTCGCGTCACTTTCGATGACGTGGCTGGGATCGACGAAGCCAAGGAGGAACTCGAGGAAATCGTGGAATTCCTGCGTAACCCGCAGAAATTCTCGCGGCTTGGGGGGAAGATTCCCAAAGGCGCGCTTCTGGTCGGTCCACCGGGCACGGGCAAGACGCTGTTGGCGCGCGCCATTGCGGGTGAGGCCGGTGTGCCGTTCTTCACGATCTCCGGATCCGACTTTGTCGAGATGTTCGTGGGCGTTGGTGCCAGCCGTGTTCGTGACATGTTCGAGCAGGCAAAGAAGAACGCGCCATGCATTGTCTTCATCGACGAAATCGACGCCGTGGGTCGTAGTCGTGGCATTGGTTACGGCGGTGGCAATGATGAGCGGGAGCAGACACTGAATCAGCTTCTGGTTGAAATGGATGGCTTTGAAGCGAACGAAGGCATCATCATCGTTGCGGCGACGAACCGTCCCGACGTGCTTGATCCGGCGCTCCTGCGCCCGGGTCGCTTTGACCGGCAGGTGCAGGTGCCCAACCCCGACATCAAGGGTCGTGAGAAGATCCTTGGCGTGCATGTACGCAAGATTCCCTTGGGTCCGGACGTCGACCTTCGCATCATCGCGCGCGGCACGCCTGGCTTTTCCGGGGCGGATCTCGCGAATCTCGTGAACGAGGCGGCATTGATGGCGGCCCGAGTCGGTCGGCGATTCGTGACCATGGATGATTTCGAGAACGCCAAGGACAAGGTCATGATGGGTGCCGAACGGCGCTCGATGGTCATGACGGAGGAAGAAAAGAAGCTGACCGCCTATCACGAGGCCGGACACGCCATCGTGGGTCTCAACGTGCCGCAACACGATCCGATACACAAGGCGACGATCATTCCACGAGGCCGGGCGCTCGGCCTCGTGCTGAGCTTGCCGGAACGGGACCAGCTCTCGGTCACGTTCAGGAAGTACAAGTCGAAGATAGCCATGGCCATGGGAGGCCGTGCTGCCGAGGAACTGATTTTCGGAAAGGACGACATCACCAGCGGTGCTGCATCTGACATCCAGCAGGCAAGCAAGATTGCGCGTGCCATGGTGACACAGTTCGGTTTCGCGGACGAACTCGGCATGGTTGACTATTCCTACGAGCAGCAAAGCTACCTTGGCACTTTCCAGTCCGGCCAGGCCCATTCCGAGGAAATGCAGAAGCGCATCGATGAAAAGGTGAAGGAACTTGTCGATGAGGGGTACGAAACGGCCAGGAACATTCTCAAAAAGAAAATGGGCGAGCTAGAGCGCCTTGCCGCTGGGCTGCTGGAATATGAAACGCTCACGGGCATCGAAATCACGAACGTGATCGAGGGCAAGCCCCTGAAGCGTGCCGACGATGATGAAGACGATTCGACTGACGCGAGCGGCACGGCGAGCGTCACGGCCATTCCCAAGACGCGACCCCGCAAAAGGTCTGGGGACGGCAAGGAACCTGAACTTGAGCCGGAACCGACGGCTTAGTGATTTTGGGAGAAGCGTGGCCGTTGCAGGTCGACGGCTGTGCGCGGCCGTCAGAAGCCGTTGCCGCCTCGGCGGTGCTGTCATCCACCCTTTCCTCCTGACTCCGGCATTTGAAGTCGGAATCGGGTGTCCCGACTTCTCAAAGGTCCATGCAGTCGACAGTGCATGACTGACCATGTGGACTTTCGAAATGTCGAGATGTCGCACAGGAGATTGGACCGGTCTTGCATGTCCCCGGCCATGACGATGGGGTCTGCGTCTCCCGGACAGGGCAAGCCGTTCTGGATGGCGGCTAAAGGAATTCGGGTCTTGGCCGCATGGGTTGAGCGCAAAGGATGCTTGACGCTGCGCGCCATCGTGCGTCTCCACGTGTCCGAAAACGTGCTTGGGAACCGAATTGAAGGCGCTTGCGTTGCCCGAATTGCCGGTTTCCCGGCATCTGGCAAATGGATACACGGATATTTCACAGCTTGACTCGGTCGGGAGGATTTCATGGGTGCAAAGATAATTGATGGCAGGGAATTCGCGGCCGAAGTGCGCGGCAAGGTCAAGGACCACGTAACACGGCTGGCAAGCGAGCACAGCATTGTACCCGGCCTTGCAGTGGTGCTGGTAGGCCAGGATCCGGCAAGCCAGGTCTACGTGCGTTCAAAGGGCAAGGCGACGGTCGAAGCCGGAATGAAGAGCGTCGAACACAAGCTTGCAGCCGACACGTCCGAACGCGAACTGCTGGCGCTGATTGATCAATTGAACAACGATCCTTCCATACATGGCATCCTGGTGCAGTTGCCGCTTCCGGAACAAATGAATGAGGATCTCGTCGTCAATGCCATTGAACCGGCAAAGGATGTGGACGGGTTCCACATTTCCAATGTGGGGCTTCTCGGCACCGGTCGGAAATCGATGGTGCCCTGCACGCCGCTTGGATGCCTCATGATGCTCAGGGACCACCACGGCAGCTTGTCTGGGCTGGATGCGGTGATAATCGGCCGGTCCAACATAGTGGGCAGACCGATGGCGCAATTGCTGATTGGTGACAGCTGCACCGTGACAGTCGCGCATTCGCGAACAAGGGATCTACCGGAAGTTGTACGGCGGGCAGACGTAGTCGTGGCTGCAGTCGGGCGCCCTGCAATTGTACAAGCCGACTGGATCAAGCCCGGCGCCACCGTAATCGATGTGGGCATCAACAAGGTCGAGGCGCCGGAAAGGGGCGAGGGCAAGACGCGACTGGCGGGCGACGTCGACTTCGAGCCTGCTTCACGGGTGGCTGGTGCAATCACTCCCGTTCCAGGTGGTGTCGGGCCGATGACTATTGCCTGCCTGCTTGCAAATACGTTGACGGCGTGTTGCCGCTCGAACGACATTCCGGAACCGGTAGGCTTGACGGCCTGAATTGCCTGCGAACATTTCTGGCCTCTGTTCGGTCTCGACCGGTAGAGTTTGATAGCAAAATTTGATTGCAGTCTGGTCGGCGAGGAGGTGCCCGACCAAAGAGGAGGTGCTGGCATGAGCACAAGCATCATCGTCCGCGACATTGATCCCGGAGACAAAGCATGGCTCCGGCGCGAAGCCCGTCAGGTCGGGTTATCGATGGAAGAGCTCGTCCGCCCATTGATCCATGAGCAGCGCACGAAGACTGAACTCCGCCCGAAGCCGTCCGAGGCATTCGTGCGACACTTCGGAGTGGATCACGGCGTCGACCTTCCAACCCCGGTGCGTTGCGGATACAGGTCGCTGTCGTTGTTCAGTGAAGGCGAGGAATGACAGTCCCGCTCGTGTGGCTCATAGGCACCAACGTGGTCTCCGAGATGATGCGGACGCGGCCCGAACCGCGGGTTGTCCGTTTTCTCGATTCGATCGCCGACGAGGGAATTGGCCTCGCGTCAGTTTCTGTCTGGGAGGTGCCTAACGGCATTGGCCATTTGGCCCCTGGCAGGTGCCGACGCAATCTTGTCGCCCGCCTCCACGATCTTCTTGATGAGTTTTTCGAGGGTCGAACCGTAGATTGGACCCTCGCTGCTGATTCTGGAACACTTGATCGCCCGTTCTGAAGGCATGCGCGAAGATCATGGAGGACAAGCGCCAGCGTGGTGAGGCGTTCGACGATCATATTCCGGATGTCTTCCTCGCGGTAGCGCATTTGCCCGCGGCCTCGCCGTCGTGACGAGGAACGCCGGTGAGTTCCGAAACACCGGCGTCGAAACCGTAAATTCCTGGGTAGTTGAACCGCGATGATGCCTGCTTCTAAGTGGGAGCGACCGGTGTACCCGGGAGACTTGGCTTGCCGCTGAAGTCACCTTTCTGCGCTTGGAGAAGACGAAACGTCCTCAAATGAAAGGTGTCGGCAGAAATTGCCATCGGGCTTGTTGACGGCTGGCGCATTGTTCAATCCGCATTCGGGACAGGTGCTGGCAACACTTGGGCACCGGTGAGATACGCCATCGCGTTTCTGGAAAAGAGGTCACGCAGCGCGGATGCCGTCCAGTCGAGCCCTCCCGTATAGCAACCATAGGCGGGCAGAATCAGCCGTGCCTCGTCAACCATGAAGCAGGGCCGGGAGGTGCCGCGGATGCGTGCCTTGGGATGGAAGTGGCCGGAGATTTCTCCCGGGTCGGCACCAATTTTGGCAATGTGCCGGAAAGCGAAGGGACCGAGCCGAAATTCGTTCTGGTGCGAGCCGCCCAGTTGGGCAGGACCAGGATCGTGGTTGCCTTCGAGCCAAATCCACTGCCTGCTTGCCTGTAGTTGGGATACCTTCGTTCGAATCGTCCCGGAAAGCGCGCCAGCGGCAGCGAGGTCGTCGAAACTGTCGCCAAGGCACAGCACGATTTCTGGCCGCAACGCGTTCACGTCCACGGCAAGGCGCGCGAGCGTCTCGTCGGCATCATAAGGAGGCAGAAGCGTGCCGCTCCTCCGGGCGATTCGCTCTGACTTCCCTATGTGCAGATCTGCGACTGCCAGAAGCTCTCTTGACGCCCAATGCAGAGCGCCAGATGGGAGCAGTGTCAGGGTTTCCCCGCAGAATCGGATGTTATGAGCGTTCATGATCCGTTCCTATTGCTGACCTCCAGGAGTGGCAAGACTTGACGGGTGCGTGCCGGCTTGCGAAATGCGCGCATGGCCCGCGAACCTTCCTCCAGCGCGCCCAGGCGCAACTTGTACGGACGTGCTCGTGGCCGGGGCATGCGCGCAAGCCAGAAGCGCTACCTGGACGATCTCGGGCAGGTTGGACTGGCAGGCATCAGGCGGGATGAGAATCCCGGGCGCAATAAACTGGATCTCAAGGCGTTGTTTGGCGACCGTCCTGTCTGGCTGGAAGTGGGATTCGGTGGCGGTGAGCACTTGGTGCATCAGGCGGTGCGAAACCCGGGTGTCGGCTTTGTCGCGGCAGAGCCCTACATCAGCGGAGTGGCAAAGCTGCTTGGCAGGATCAGGTCGACCGGAGCCAGAAACATCCGAGTACATCCGGGAGATGCACGCGACCTGATGGACGTGTTGCCCGACCAGTCCGTGGCCAAGGCATTTCTTCTCTATCCGGATCCCTGGCCGAAGAAGAAGCACCACAGACGACGCTTCGTGACATCGGAACACCTCGATCCACTCTATTCGATAATGGCACCGGGTGCACAGCTCAGGATCTCGACAGACATTCCGGACTACGTGCGCCAAACCATGGAGGAAGTGCCGAAGGCTGGATTTGTCTGGCAGGCGGATCGTCCCGACGACTGGCGAAGGCCGTGGGAGGATTGGCAGCCGACGCGTTACGAGCAGAAGGCGGTGAGGGAGGGTCGTACGCCCACTTATCTCTCGTTCAGGAAGCCCGATGCGTGAAGGTGGACCCTTGTCATGCACTGGTCTAATGAGCCGTGGGCGATGAAGGAGTGCCGATGTCGGGAAGTAGTGCACCTGAACCGATGATTGCGCGTCGATCCGGTGCGCTATCAGGAGAAGCGCATGTGCCGGGCGACAAGTCGATTTCGCATCGGTCGCTGATTCTCGGTGCGATGTGCGTTGGCGAAACGCGGATCGAGGGGCTTCTCGAAGGCGAGGACGTGCTGGCCACCGCCGCCGCGATGCGCGCGTTCGGTGCCGAAGTGGTCGATAATGGCGAGGGCGGTTGGTCGGTTCACGGCGTGGGCGTGGGCGGCTTCGGCGAGCCTGCGGACGTGATCGACTGCGGGAATTCCGGGACGGGCGTGCGCCTTGTCATGGGTGCGATGGCAACCACGCCGATCACGGCAACCTTCACGGGCGATTCATCCCTCCGTTCGCGTCCGATGGGTCGGGTCACCGAACCACTTGCTGAGTTCGGGGCGCGGTCCGTTGGCCAGTCTGGCGGACGGCTGCCGATGACGATCACGGGCGCGATGGATCCGGTGCCCGTCAACTACACCATGCCGGTTGCGTCCGCGCAGGTGAAGTCCGCCATTCTCCTCGCGGGACTTAACGTGCCGGGCGAAACTGTCGTGATCGAGCGGGAAGCCACGCGTGACCATACGGAAAGAATGCTCAGGGGATTCGGTGCCGGCATCGACATCGATGCAAAGGTGGGCGGACGCGTCATCACGCTCGAGGGCCATGCCGAGCTTCGGCCGCAAGTCATTTCTGTGCCGCGCGATCCGTCTTCTGCAGCCTTTCCGGTGGCGGCCGCGCTGATCGTCGAAGGATCGGACGTGCTGGTCCCCAATGTCGGGATCAATCCGACGAGGACCGGATTCTATGCCACGCTTCACGATATGGGGGCCGACCTGACCTTCGAAAACGAGCGCGACGAAGGAGGCGAGCCGGTCGCGGACGTCCGTGCACGCTTCTCCCCTGAACTCAAGGGCATCGAGGTTCCACCTGAACGCGCGGCTTCCATGATCGACGAGTACCCCATCCTCTCGATTGTCAGTGCGTTTGCTGAAGGGTGCACCATCATGCGGGGTGTGGGGGAACTCCGGGTGAAAGAGTGTGACCGGATCGATGCGATGGCAACAGGTCTTCGTGCTTCTGGCGGGACCGTCAGAGAAGGTGAGGACTGGTGGGAAGTCGAGGGCATGGGCCCTGCCGGCGTGCCGGGCGGAGCACATATCGAGGCGCGCCTTGATCACCGAATTGCCATGTCGTTTCTCTCCCTTGGCCTTGGCGCGAAGGAAGCCGTGACGGTGGACGACGCCATGCCGATCGCCACGTCGTTCCCGACATTCACGGCGCTTATGACGGAACTTGGTGCTTCACTCGAACCCGTTCAAGCAGAGTAGGGCCGTTTCACAGGAGTCTGTTGGCAGGCCGATCTCTCCATTTGCAGTCTTCGACACCCGCGGAAGCGCGGCAACAGCATGTCATGCAGCGACCAGACCCATCTGCTCCAGCTTCAGGAGCACCTGCTGTGCACAGTGGTCGACTTCGACATTTTCGGTTTCAAGCTTCAGTTCCGGGTTCTCCGGCACGTCATAGGGGTCCGAGATGCCGGTGAACTCCTTGATCTTGCCGTCCCTTGCGAGCTTGTACAGCCCCTTCCGGTCACGTCGTTCGCATTCCTCGATTGATGTGGCAACGTGCACCTCGACGAAGGCGCCGAAATTCTCGATCTGTTCGCGCACGTCCCGTCTCGCTGCGGCGTAGGGGGCGATCGGGGCGCAGATGGCGATGCCGCCGTTCTTCGTGATTTCAGACGCGACGAATCCGATGCGGCGAATGTTCAGGTCCCGGTGCTCCTTCGAGAATCCCAGTTCGCTCGAGAGGTTCTTTCGGACAATGTCTCCGTCGAGCAGCGTGACCGGACGCCCTCCCATCTCCATGAGCTTGACCAAGAGGGCATTCGCGATTGTCGACTTCCCTGATCCGGAAAATCCGGTGAAGAAGACCGTGAAGCCCTGCTGTGAGCGGGGCGGGTAACGGCGTCGGAGTTCTCTTGCGACTTCGGGAAAAGTGAACCACTCCGGCAATTCGAGGCCTTCGCGCAGCCGACGGCGGAGTTCGGACCCGCTGATGTCCAGAGCGGTCAACCCTTCCTCGATCTCGTCGGCCTGCATGTACTGGGCGCGTTCCTGCACGAAGAGCATGTGCTTGAAATCCACCATTTTGACGCCGATCTCGTCTTCATGCTCCCTGAACAGGTTCTGCGCATCGTACGGCCCATAGAACGGCTCGCCCTTCGAGTCCTTTCCCGGACCCGCGTGGTCGCGGCCAACGATCATGTGGGTGCAACCATGATTCCTGCGGATGAGCCCGTGCCAGACCGCTTCTCTCGGGCCGGCCATTCGCATGGCGAGGTTCAGCAGGCTCATTGCAGCCGTGGAAGACGGGTACTTGTCGAGCACGGCTTCATAGCATCGCACACGCGTGAAGTGGTCGACGTCACCGGGCTTCGTCAGACCCACGACCGGATGGATCAGGAGATTCGCGGCCGTTTCCCGCGCCGCCCGAAAGGTCAGTTCCTGATGCGCGCGATGCAGCGGATTGCGGGTCTGGAATGCAACGATGCGGTGCCAGCCAAGTTTCCGAAAACATGCGCGAAGTTCGTTTGGCGTGTCCCGGCGTACCCTGAAGTCGTAGTGAGCGGGAAGCTGGAGACCGGTCACTGGCCCGCCCAGATAGAACGGGCCGGCAGCGTGTTGCAGATAGTTGACGCCAGGATGTGCAAGATCATCGGTGCCAAGGACTTTCATCGCTTCCAGTGACATGTCCGGGCGCCACCGGTCGGTAACGTTCAAGATTGCGAGAATCACGCCTTCCTGATCGCGAAGAGCGATGTTGTCGCCGAGCTTGACGCTTTCGGCAAAGCCCTCCGAGACATCAAGCGTGACGGGCATTGGCCAGAGCGTTCCGTCGGCAAGCCGCATCTTGTCGACGACGCTGCCGTAGTCGTCCTCGCACAAGAAGCCCTTCAACGGATGGAATCCGCCGTTCATCAGTAGTTCGAGGTCGCAGATCTGGCGCGGTGTGAGATCCCAGCTAGGCAGCTCTGCAGCTTCTTTCTTTAGTTCCTGTGACTTTTTCCAGGGAACAAGCAGCTCCGGAATGGGGAAGTGATTCGAAGTCGACATAGATGATCCGTTTCAGCTTTCAGGAGTGCTTTCCCTATCCATTGCCATGCAGGGAAGGCAAGTCGGTCTGCATTTCCGAAAAATCCGTGCCACGAGCGGTAGGAGGCTCCGGAGATCTGCTTTCGCCGGGCCGCCCGGTCAACCGAACGGCTCGCCTTCGCATGTGGTCACTCGGCTGCGATGTCCGCATCCCGCCCCTGCTCGGCAAGGAAGCGTTCGGCTTCAAGCGCGGCCATGCAGCCCATGCCGGCCGAAGTGACGGCTTGTCGATATACGTGATCGGTGATGTCGCCTGCGGCAAATACGCCGGGGACTGAAGTGGCCGTCGAGTCTGGCGCGGTCACGGCGTAGCCGCCGCTGTGCAGTTCGAGGCTGTCCTTGACCAGTTCGTTCGAAGGCGTGTGGCCGATGGCGATGAAAACTCCCTTGCAGGGAATCTTGGTGATCTTTCCGGTCTTCACGTGTTTCACCTGCACGCCCTCCACGGACTTCGGCTCATGCGTTCCGATGACTTCATCCAAGATATGATCCCAGAGAACGTCAATTTTTTCGTGACGAAAGAGTCGGTGCTGGAGAATCTTCTCGGCGCGCAACTCGTCCCGGCGATGAATCAGCGTGACCCTGGACGCGAAGTTGGTCAGGAAGAGGGCTTCCTCGACAGCCGTGTTGCCTCCGCCGACAACAACGACGTCCTGGCCGCGAAAGAAGAACCCGTCGCAGGTGGCGCAGGCCGAGACGCCAAATCCCTTGAATGCCTCCTCAGAGGCAAGGCCCAGCCATCTTGCCTGTGCGCCCGTTGCCAGGATGACGGTGTCGGCCGTGTAGATTGTGCCCGTATCGCCGTTTGCACGGAAGGGCCTGCATGATAGGTCGAGCGACTGAATGTGATCAGAGACGACTTCGGTGCCGACGGCACGAGCATGTTCCTCCATGTTCGCCATCAGGCCGGGGCCCTGGATGTTGCTTTCTCCGGGCCAGTTTTCGACGTCGGTCGTGATCATGAGCTGACCGCCTGGCTGCACGCCTTGGACCAGAAGCGGTTCGAGCATCGCGCGGCTCGCGTAGACGGCGGCAGTGTAGCCCGCAGGGCCCGATCCGATGATCAGGACTTTCGTGTGTCGCGTGTTGCTCAAGGCAGCTGCCTCCCAGGAAGAATGCTGGACCGATATAGTCCGGGAACCCGTTCATCGAAAGTGCCTTTGGGACCGAGGCTTCGCCAGAAATTCTTTGTGCGCGAGCATGCCGTTCTGGAGGTCCCTGCGCGGCGTTACGGACCGGAAAGCGCGGACCGGTGAGGGTTCCGAAGGGCGCCGGATCATGGAAAGCGAGGTCAAGGCTAACGAAATTGCGCAATTGCGACACATTATTGCGTGAAACCATCCAGTCCGGTAAGATTCTGCAGACGAGGGAGCAGACCATCATGCCAGGCGAAAGGCTCGACGCAATCGACCGAAAGATTCTTGCGGAATTGCAGGCCAATGGCCGCATGACCAATGTCGAGTTGGCTCGACGTGTGGGCATTTCCGCACCGCCTTGTCTTCGCAGGGTTCGGGCGCTTGAGGACCAAGGGCTGATTCGGGGCTATCACGCCTTGGTTGATACTCGCGCACTGGGATTCGAAGTGCAGGTCTTTGTCATGGTTGGTCTGCAAAGCCAGGCAGAAGCAGACCTGAGCGCATTCGAGACGCGTTGCCGGAACTGGCCTCTTGTCCGAGAGTGCAACATGCTCAATGGCGAAGTGGACTTCATCCTGAAATGCGTGGCTCCCGATCTCTCGACCTTTCAGCGGTTTCTGACTGATGAATTGACGTCGGCGCCCAACGTGATCTCGGTCAAGACATCTCTCGTGATTCGGTGTGCCAAGGATGAACCCGCTGTGCCCTTCGACGTGCTCGAGGAGCGGCAAGTCGAAAATGCATAAGGCATGACGCCGGGACTTTGGAACGTGGCGCCCGTGTCGTCCGTGGCTTCGGGAACAAACGCCTTCTTCGCTCTCAAAGGCAGATGACAGATATCAGGCGGCCGTAGTCCGGTTCCTTGCAATGTTGGCTTCGCCGATATGAAAAAAAACGGTCCGAATCGGAATATGTGCAATGCCCCGTCCATTGCGCATTGCCGATGCCTGCATTGCGGAGACGTAGAAGGCTGTAGCCGACAAGATCGAATTGAAGGCGGTCGTCGCGTCCGTTCGCGAAAAACCGCGTGTTTCCGGGGTCGTCGTCGACAAAGCGTTCGAGGAATTCCGGCCCCACTTCATACGCGCGCTGGCTGATAGACGGGCCGACCACGGCGGAGATTTCAGCGGCACGCGCACCGAGCTCTTCCATAGCATCGATCGTGGCTTCCAGGACTCCGTCCAGGGCACCGCGCCAACCTGCATGCGCGGCGCCGATCACCTGTGCGGCATTGTCGGCGAGGAGCACTGGCTGGCAGTCGGCAGTCAGTATGGCGAGGCCAAGGCCTGGCGTTGCTGTTGCCATCGCGTCCGCTCTTGGCTGCACATCGAACGGGGCGTCCGTTGCAAGCGCCGTGGCCGAGTGCACCTGGTGAACCGTCGCCAGGCGTTTCGGCGAGATGCCAAGAACATCCGCCGCCCGATTGCGGTTGATTGACACGGCATCCTTCCGGTCCGTTGAGCCATAGCCGCAATTCAGGCTGGCGAAGAGGCCGGCGGATGCACCGCCTTTCCGCGTGAAGAAGCCATGGCGCAACTGCGCCAGGGCGTCGGAAGTGATGACTTCGATCGTCATGCCTTGAATCCGGGCGGCAAGGGCGTACCTTCCTGGTATAGGGCCATCGCCCGAAAGAGCGTTCCCATTTCGTCTTCATGCGTCAAGCGGCGAAGCGCAGCGACATGGCTATCGAGAGCCGATCCCTGCAACCTTGCGGCCAGCCTCTCTGCGCGCTCGACGATTCCGAGATGTTCGAGGAATTCGCCTTGGGGAATCACCTGCGTGTGCGCGGCCGGACGGGCAACACGAGCAATTGCCTCGAAGTCCACATGGGCAGTCAGGTCAGCCAGGCCGGGATCGGTTAGCGGAGGCACGCTCCTGTGAGCCTGAACGGCCTGCAGCGTGTCGCCGAGCGATCGTTGGCCACCGTAGTCAATCACCAGCGCAAGGCCGCCAAATTTGGCGATTCGCGCTCCGATTTCGCCTGCAAAGACACTTGCGGCCGGCCGAATCTCGACGATGTCGCCGTCGCGTGTATCGCCCAGCCGGTAGGCTAGCGATTCGGGACTGACCGGGTCCGAGAGGCCCAGGGTCAGGGTGCCGTCGTTGTCAACGCCAACCATGCGTTCCCGCCATGCGGCTCCGTCACGCTGGAACTGGCGAACGGGAAGTGCGTCGAAGAACTCGTTCGCGACGAGAAACAGGGGAAAGCGGGGAAGGCTCTCGATCGTGTCGTGATGGTGAAGCGGCAGGTCAATCGCTTGCCGTTGCGCTTCGCGCAGAACCGGAGAAGCTTCCACGAGGTGGACGGACAGGGCTTCAGTGAATTCGGGTACCGTCCGGCTGGCCCGAAGAATGTCCGCCATTAGCGTGCCCCTTCCTGGGCCAAGCTCGGCGAGGCACACTGGTTGCGGCGCCTCGCGGTCGAGCCAAGCCTGCACAAGCGCCAGTCCCAGGAGTTCTCCGAACATCTGGCTGATTTCCGGTGCCGTAGTGAAATCGCCCGACACGCCAAGCGGGTCGTGCCTGGAGTAGTATCCGAATTCGGGATGCAGCAGGCAGTCGTGCATGTAGTCCGCCACGGTCATTGGCCCTGTGCTGCGGATCCTCTGGATGAGGCGCTTCTCCAGTTCAGTCATCCGAAAGAGTGCCCCTTGCAAGCGGGCGGGCCGTGCCGCGGAAGACGAGCCTCGTCCAGTGAATTTCCAGGCCAAGCTATCCTCGCAGGAACGGCTGATGCCGTCTTGTACCTTTGGCGCGGATGGGCGGACGGACCGGATGCTGCGTTCACGGTCGGGATCTGAAGGCAAGGTAGAGTGCGAGCAGCCCGAGGGCGATCATTGGCAGGGACAGGAGCTGGCCCATGGACATCCCGACCGGTCCGGCGGAGACGACATGCCCCAAGGGATTTTCCGCCGTCATGAACTGGGAGTCGGCTTGCCGGAAAAACTCCACTGCAAAGCGAGACGCGCCGTAGCCCGCGATGAAAATGCCGACAATCGAACCGGGCCGCTTGAGCCAGCCTCGTTCGTAGGCAAGCCAAAGAAGAAGGGCTCCGAGAACCAGGCCTTCAAGTCCCGCTTCGTAGATTTGCGACGGGTGCCTCGCGCAAGCGCCTTCGACGCCGGGACAGTTCTGCGCGGCGGAGCCTGGGAAAATTACGCCCCAAGGCAAGTCCGTTGGCCTTCCCCAGAGTTCGGCGTTGATGAAGTTCGCGATGCGGCCGAGGAACAGCCCCGGAGGTGTTGCGAGTGCCAGACCGTCCGCGAGGCCCGTCAGGGGCAGACCGTGCCTGCGCGCGAAGACGGTTGCGGCGACGGCAACGCCCAGCAGCCCGCCATGAAACGACATGCCACCTTCCCAGACGCGCAGGATCGAAAGGGGATCTTCCAGTATCTTTCCCCAGCCATAGAACAGGGCATATCCAAGGCGTCCTCCCAGGACGACACCGAGGATCAGCCAGACCAGGAGGTCATCAAGTTGCTTGCGGTCAAGAGGCGGCGAGTCGTCCTTCCAGAGCTGCGGACGCCCGATGGTTCGACGGATGAGCCAGTAGCCGACCAGGATTCCCGCAATGTAGGCGAGAGCATACCAGCGAATCGGCAGATCGATCGGGCCCAAGGGAATCTCGACCAGTATCGGTGAAATGTCGGGGAACGGAATTCCGTGCTGCATGAATCGCGTTCGTGGCATTGCTGCGAGGTTGCGTCAACCTTGTGAAGTAAGCGTTCGCAAACTATAGATGCCGGGAGGTGTTCAAGCTGGACGAGGTACAGGCATGCAGACCCGAAACCCGAGATTGGACGATCTTGCACAGCTCATGATGAACTCGATGGGAGTCGCCCGCGGCGCCCGGGACGAGTTCGAAACGGTCATGAAGGGCATGCTCGACCGATGGCTGGCAGGTCGAGATCTCGTGACCCGCGAGGAGTTCGACGCCGTGCGGGCAATGGCTGAGAAGGCGCGTGCGGAGAACGAGGCGCTCCGGACACGGGTCGAGGCGTTGGAGACCCGCAAGCGAAAGAAGTCTTGACCTCGAACTGCCTTGGCAGGTTCGCTGGACCGGGCCGTGTTCGCAGAATCTGATCGTCGCGCAAACTGCGCGACTGACCCGTCTGGCAAGGTTTCCCCTGGCATCCTTGCGGGGTGGCTGGAAGTTGTCGCAATGCCGTTTGGCTTGGCCTTCGCGGGATTCGGCGCGAGGACGGGGAGTCGTCGGCGAAACCGGCCGCCCGTCTCACATTATTTTGGATCTGGACTAGATTTCGCTTTACAGATCCTCGCTTTCGGAACACCATATCTCGCAAGGTGGATGACAGAACCCACCGAGTCTTGAATTGACGGCAAGCCGTGGTGGGATCAACCGTCAGGCACGCAAGATGGGGCGAGCGCGAATGTCACTGACCGAGCAGTACATCACTGAAGACCTGCACCCGATCGACATTGTCGAACACGTGGCCGAGCGTCACGAGTGGGAGTTCGACCGGTTTGCGGAAGACCAGATCGCAATGGCGATCGAAGGGCAGTGGCGGACGTATTCAATTACCCTTGCCTGGTCTCCGCAGGACGAGACCCTGCGATTGATTTGCACCTTCGAAATCGATCCGCCAACGGACAGGATGGGCGCGCTCTACGAGGTGCTGAATCGGACCAATGACATGTGCTGGTCAGGAGCGTTCGCGTTCTGGCAGTCCCAGAAGCTGATGGCATGGCGTTATGGCCTCGTGCTGGCCGGGGACCAGTCCGCGAGCGCCGAGCAGGTCGACACGATGATCCGGACCGCCGTGCAGGCGGCCGAACGGTTCTACCCGGCGTTTCAGCTTGCTACATGGGGCAAGGAGTCGCCGGAACGTGCAATGGATGTCGCCATGACAGAGGCCTATGGCCGCGCCTGAACAGGGATTGCTGCGTCCGCAACGTTGTCTCCTCCTTTGCTGATCGCGGGCGCACTGGAAGCCGGGCCGTCGAACTGGCGACCCGGTTTTCCATTGCGGTCATGTGAAAACGGATGTCGGCATGGTGCCGGAATGGGATAGGAGGGAGTGGACCGGAAAGGGAGGCACGCCATGGAAATAGGAGATATCGCGCATCGGGGCCTCGTTCTCCTTGGCTGCGGCAAGATGGGCGGAGCTTTGCTTAAGGGGTGGATCGGGCAAGGCATGGACATGGGCGCCGTCTGGGTGGTCGATCCGGCACCTTCCGACGAACTGAGTGCGCTTGTCGGCGTGAACCTGAACGCCGACCTCCCTGCTTCGCCTGCGATGGTTGTAGTCGCGGTTAAGCCCCAGATGATGGAAACGGCATTGGAGTCGGTGCTGCAGTTCGGGGGGCGCAAGGATACCGTGTTCCTGTCGGTTGCAGCGGGGACGACACTTGAACGGTTCGAAGCGGCGCTTGGATCATCTACCCCGGTCATTCGCGCCATGCCAAACACGCCTGCCGCAATCGGGCGGGGCATTACGGCACTCGTCTGCAATGATCGGGTATCCGAGGCTGGCATGGACATGGGTGAGGAGCTCCTGTCCGCCGTTGGCCAGACCGTGCGCCTGGAACGGGAGGCGGACATGGACGCGGTCACGGCGGTGTCCGGGTCCGGTCCGGCCTATGTTTTTCATCTCATCGAGGCGCTCGCGACGGCCGGGCAGGCGGAGGGCCTTTCATCGGAGCTGGCTCTTACCCTCGCGCGTTCGACCGTGGTCGGTGCGGGTGCGCTGGCCGAGTCCTCGCAGGAGGATCCGGGGCAGCTTCGTGTCAACGTCACGTCGCCGGGCGGGACGACGGAGGCTGCGTTGAACATACTGATGGATGATGCCACGGGATTTCCCGCACTTGTCTCGCGGGCCGTCAGCGCGGCCGCCAGCAGAAGTCGGGAGCTCGGAAAATGACGATCAGCTTCGAGGAATTCATGAAGGTCGACATTCGCGTCGGCGTGATCACGCGCGCGGAACCTTTCCCAGAGGCGCGAAAGCCCGCGTTCAAGATCTGGGTAGATTTCGGGCCGGACCTCGGTGTCAGGAAGAGTTCCGCACAGATCACGCGGCACTACGATGTCGAGACGCTGCTGGGGCGCAAGGTGCTCGCGGTCGTGAACTTCCCGCCGCGTCAGATCGGGCCGGTCATGTCGGAAATACTCGTGTTGGGAGTGCCGGACGAGGACGGGGAGGTTGTGTTGTTGAAGCCGGACAAGGATGTCCCGATTGGCGGTCGCATGTATTGATGCCAGAACTTCAGGCATCGGCCCGGCATCTGGCACTGTGCCATTTCGGGCAGCGAAGTGGCAGGTTCAAGTGGACATCCGAAAGTCGATGCGGAACCTGCGGCCTGTCGCCAGTTGCGCACTTGCCGCTTCATCCGCTCGATCTGGTGTCGCGACCGACATTGGTCCAGACACCTCAATTTGGCGTGTTGCGGGCGGGAGCAGTTGAACCCGTTCAGGAAATCGCAGTAGACTTCCGCCGCCTATGCTAGGGCGCTTTCCGGCGCGTGGGGAAGTCAAAATTGCGAGGTGGCCGGGAGATTCTCGGCCTAAAGAGATTGGGGCAGAACGCATGGCGATCGGCGGAATGTTTTCTTCGGACATGGCAATTGACCTCGGCACGGCGAACACGCTGGTTTATGTCAAGGGCAAGGGTGTCATCCTTAACGAGCCGTCGGTGGTGGCCTACTACTTCAAGGACGGGCAGAAGAAGATACTGGCTGTCGGCGAGGACGCCCGGATGATGCTGGGCCGCACGCCAGGCAGCATTCAGGCGATCAGGCCGCTGCGGGATGGTGTCATTGCAGATTTCGATGTCGCGGAATCGATGATCAAGGAACTCATCAAGAAAGTGCACAAGCGCGGCTTCTTTCCAAAGCCGCGCGTGATCGTCTGCGTGCCGCATGGTGCGACGCCGGTCGAAAAGCGTGCGATCCGGCAGTCCGTGGAGGCGGCAGGCGCCAGAAAGGCCGGACTGATCGCTGAGCCCATCGCAGCTGCAATGGGGGCCGGCCTTCCGATAACGGATCCGACGGGCAACATGGTCGTCGACATCGGCGGCGGGACGACCGAGGTGGCAGTGCTGTCTCTGAGCGACATAGTCTATGCCATGTCGGTCAGGGTAGGCGGCGACCGCATGGACGAGAGCATCGTGAGCTACATTCGGCGCAAGCACAATGTCCAGATCGGCGAGGCCACAGCCGAGAGAATCAAGACCACAATCGGTTGTGCACGCATGCCGGAAAACGGACGTGGCCAGTCGATGGAAGTCCGTGGCATTGACATGCTGAACGGCGTGCCAACGCAATTCGAGATCAATCAGGGGCAGGTGGCCGAGGCAGTGCTTGAACCTGTGCAGCAGATAGTCGACGCAGTCATGTCGACGCTGGAAGTTACGCCCCCTGACCTGGCTGGGGACATAGTGGACCGGGGAGTCATGCTGACCGGGGGCGGTGCGCTCTTGGGCGGGCTTGACCTGGCGATTCGCGAACAGACCGGACTTGCAGTAAGCGTTGCGGACAACGCGCTCCATTGCGTCGCCATCGGGACGGGAACGGCGCTCGAATACGAAAAGCAACTGCGTCATGTGATCGACTACGAAAGTTGAAAGGGAGGCACGTCTTTCTGTATTCCCGCACTGTGGATGTCGCGGTGTCGATTCCTCCCGGATCGGATGGCATGATCAAGTGCCATAGGCGTGGAACAGGGATGTTGCCAAAGTAGGATCGTGGCACGGCGAAACGACAAGAAAGTCGACTATTTTCGTCCGATCAGGCACTTGGCCGTCGGTTGCCTGGTGTTTGTCCTTCTTGCCAGCTTTGTTCTTTGGCGGAGCGACACGTCTCGAGCCGAACGCATGCGGATAGCCGTCGTCGATTTCGTCGTGACGAATCTGGAATGGGCTTTGGTGCCGGTCACGGAGACGGTCAAGTTGGCAACGCAGATTCAGTCCTACGCCGTTCTTCAGCGCCAGAACCGCGAATTGCGCGACGAGCTTCGACGGCTAAGGGCCTGGAGAGAGACGGCGCTGCAACTGGAGCAGGAGAACGCCAGGCTGCTGAACTTGAACAGGGCCCGGCTGGATCCGGCACTGACCGTGGTCACGGGCAAGGTCATTGCCGACAGCGGCTCACCTTACCGCCATTCCGTGCTGCTGAATGTCGGGCGCGTACGCGACGGAATTGCGGATGGATGGGCCGTCACAGACGGGCTCGGACTTGTCGGCCGGATCCTCGGAGTCGGACAGCGTTCAAGCCGCGTGCTGCTCTTGACGGACAGTGCAAGTCGCGTCCCCGTCACTATTCAGCCCTCGGGGCAAAATGCACTTCTTTCGGGCGACAACTCCCGATTGCCGGTGCTTGAGCTCATTGACGCACCCGATGATGTCCGGCCGGGCGATCGTGTCGTCTCTTCCGGTGCCGGTCGCGTGCTTCCAGCCGGATTGCTGGTCGGAAATGTGGTGCTGGACCGTAACGGTCGCTTGAGGCTGCGGCTTGCTGCCGACTACGACCGGATTGAATTCCTTCGTGTGCTTCGCAGCCCTCCGGTCGAGACACTGGATGCTCCGGCGGTCCTGGTTGGTCCGCTGCTGCCGCCGGTCGAAGCCGTGTGGGCGGAAGGGGAGAATGCCGATGGCTGACTTCGTGAGCCGTGTCTGGCTGTTTCGCGCGGGTTTCTTCCTGCTGGCGGGCGCCGCAGGGTTTGTCCAGCTTCTGCCCTTGGACATTGGCCCCGACGACTGGGTGCCCGGTCAGGAACTCGTTCTGGTCATGGCCTTTGCCTGGGTCGTCAGGCGCCCGGAATACGTGCCTGCGCTTCTTCTGGCAGCGGTCTTCCTGATCGCCGACATACTGTTCATGCGCCCTCCCGGGCTGTGGGCCGCACTGGTGGTTCTTGCCGGCGAGTTCCTTCGCGGACGACGCGCACGAGCGTTTGCGGCGACGTTGTTCACGGAATGGTTGCTGATTGCGATTGTGCTCCTGGTGATGAAAGTCGTGGAGACCGTGATGCTGTTGCTGTCTGGTGCCGGTCATGCGGGCATGGACGTGTCGTTCATGCACTTGGGGCTTGCCATCCTGTTCTATCCGGTTGTCGTCCTTCTGTCCGAGCGCGTCCTCGGTATCAGGAAGCTGCATCCTGGGGACAGGGAGCGGTCCTGAGAGAGAGGGAAAATGAATCGCTCGTGGGCAGAATCCGACGAGAGTGCCGGAATAATCTCGCGGCGCGCGCTTGTGCTGGGCGGCGGCCAGCTTGCCCTCTTGGGAACGCTGGTGCTGAGGATGCGTCAGCTTCAGGTGCACGAGGCGGCAGACTACCAGCTTCTGGCCGAGGACAACCGGGTCAACGTTCGCCTCATCTCTCCGCGCCGGGGCAAGATCTTCGACCGGCACGGAATCCCTGTCGCGCAAAACGGTCAAAACTACCGGATTGTCATCGTGCGAGAGGATGCCGGTGACGTGGATGAGACAATTGCCAAAGTGCGACGGCTTGTAGAGCTTGATGAAAGCAAGCTCGAGCGTGCATTGAAGGAGATGTATCGCCGGAGTCCGTTCGTGCCGGTCACGCTTGCGGACCAGCTGACCTGGGAAGATGTCGCCGAAGTCGCAGTCAATGCGCCAGCATTGCCCGGCATCACGCCGGAAGTCGGCCTGTCGCGCGTGTATCCGTTGGGGTCGGACTTTGCGCATGTGGTCGGCTATGTCGGGCCGGTCAGCGAAAGCGACCTGTCCCGGGTGGAACCGCCGGACCCCGTCCTGCAGATTCCGGGGTATCAATTCGGCAAGATCGGAATCGAGGCAAAGCGTGAGACCGATCTCCGCGGGCGGGCCGGCCTCCGCAGGATCGAGGTCAGCGCGGCAGGCCGTGTCATGCGGGAGCTTGGTCGCGATGAATCCGTTCCCGGCCGCGACCTGCAGCTGACCGTTGATCATGCGCTTCAGAACTATGCGCAGGCGCGACTTGCGGGCGAAAGCGGCAGCGCAGTTGTAATTGACGTTGAAACCGGCGGCATTCGGGCCATGGTCTCGTCGCCGTCCTTTGATCCGAACCTGTTCGTGCGCGGGATTTCGGTGAAGGACTATGGCGCGCTCCGAGATCACGCCCACGTGCCTCTGTTCAACAGATCCGTTCAAGGGCAGTATCCGCCGGGATCCACATTCAAGATGATGACCGCGCTGGCTGCCTTGCGGGCAGGAGTGCTGGGCCCACGCGATACCATACATTGCCCTGGACACTTGGAGTTCGGTGGGCGCAAGTTCCATTGCTGGAGGCCCGGCGGCCACGGTCGGATGGATCTTGACATGGCAATTACCCAATCCTGCGATGTCTATTTCTACGAGGCTGCCCGTCGCGTCGGAATCGATCGCATTGCGGAGCTATGCGCGGAATTCGGGCTGGGTCAGCGCCCTGACATACCCGTGTCGGCCGTACGGTCCGGAATCGTGCCGTCCATCAAGTGGAAGGCACGTGTTCGTGGAGAGGGATGGCTTCAGGGCGAGACATTGAATGCGGGCATCGGGCAAGGCGACGTTCTGGCCTCGCCGTTGCAACTCGCGGTCATGACCGCGCGCATCGCGAGCATGCGGGCGGTCAAGCCACGCTTGATCAAGTCGATCGATGGTGTCGAGACATCGGTCGAGCCGGCCGCAGAGCTCGATTTGCCCGAAGGCCTGATGCAATTGGTCAGACGGGCCATGTACAACGTGGTCAATGGTCCGAGGGGAACGGCACGGAGGGCGAAGATCGTCGCAGAGGAGTTCCTCATGGCTGGCAAGACAGGAACCAGCCAGGTGCGCAGCATCTCGGAAACCGAGCGCGATCAGGGTGTCACGAAGAATGAAGAGCTTCCCCGGCATCTGCGGGACCACGGCCTCTTTGTTGCATTCGCGCCGTATGACAAGCCGAAGTACGCGATCGCCGTGGTCATAGAACACGGCAGCAGCGGTGCGCTCGTGGCACTGCCGGCACGAGACATCCTGCTCTATGCGCTGTCCGGGGGCATTCCGCCGCTGACAGCCTATCCGCCGGACCAGCGGGAAGCGATTCGACAGCAGCATCAAGAGATGCTGCTGCGCCCGCGCCAGAAACCGGTCCGGAAAGCGAGCAGGGCATGAGCTTTCTCGAGTACAGGGTACGGTTCATTCCGAGAGGCGCGCGCAAGCTTCTTCATATCAACTGGGCGCTTGTGGTCCTGCTGACTACAGTTGCCTCAGTGGGTTTCCTGATGCTGACTTCGGCGGCGGGCGGGGATGTGTCCCGCTGGGCAGAACCACATATGGTGCGGTTTGCGGCGGGTCTCGTCCTGATGCTGTTGATCGGTCTTGTGCCGATCTGGTTCTGGCGTTCGGTTTCCGGGCTGGCATATGCCAGCGCACTCGTCCTCCTGATCATGGTGGAGTTCTTTGGAACCGTTGGCATGGGTGCGCAGCGCTGGATTGACCTCGGATTCATCCAGTTTCAGCCGTCGGAAATGATGAAGATCGCGCTCGTGATGTGTCTCGCGGCCTATTACGACTGGTTGCCTCTTTCGAGCGTGTCACGGCCACTATGGGTTCTTGTGCCACTGATCCTGATCCTCATCCCGGCAGCGATCATATTCAGACAACCGGATCTGGGCACTATGGTGCTCCTGGTCGTGGGCAGCGGCATCGTGATGTTTTGCGCCGGTGTGAGCTGGTGGTACTTCCTGGGCGTGGTCGGCGCGGTGGCGGGCATGGTGTTCACGGTCTTTCTCTCGCGCGGCACGGATTGGCAAATCCTGCAAGACTACCAGTACCGCCGCATCAACATATTCCTTGACCCCTCGATCGATCCCCTTGGCGCGGGCTATCACATCACTCAGTCCAAGATTGCGCTGGGGTCCGGCGGGTGGGCCGGAAAGGGCTTCATGCAAGGCACGCAATCACGCCTGAACTTCCTGCCGGAAAAACACACGGACTTCATATTCACGACGCTTGCCGAAGAGTTCGGATTTGTCGGAGGATTCTCCCTGCTTTCGCTGTACGGCCTGATCATTTTCGTGTGCGTCCTGTCGGCGCTTGGGAACAAGAATCGCTTTGGGGCGCTTCTTACTCTGGGTGTGTCGGCGGCACTGTTCCTTCATGTCCTCGTGAACATTTCGATGGTCGTGGGACTTGCCCCGGTGGTGGGAGTTCCTCTTCCGCTTGTCTCCTATGGCGGATCGGCCTTGCTGGTCCTGATGATGGCCTTCGGCCTCGTGCAGTCTGCGCACGTCTACAGGTGGCGAAATTGATCAGGGTCCTGATTTCCGGACAGCGTGTGGACTGGGATGAGTATGGTGAGCCCTTGCTGGCCGCGCTGACCAATGCCGGCATCGAGGCCGAGGTCATTCACGAGAGAATGCCGCGAGCGCCGGAGACCATTGACTACATCATCTACGCACCGTGGAGCGACATGAAGGATTTCTCGCCGTTCACAGGTGCCAAGGCGGTCATCAATCTCTGGGCGGGCGTGGAAGACGTGGTGACCAACGATTCCTTGAAGGCGCCGCTCGTACGCATGGTGGACCCCGGACTGACCGGCGGAATGGTCGAATGGTGTGTTGCTCACGCATTGCGGCATCATCTTGGAATCGACAGGGACGTTTGCCGCCGCAACGCGGTTTGGGACCAGTGCGTGCCGCCGCTTGCACGCGAACGGCCATTGACGATCCTGGGGCTCGGCGTGCTTGGCCGCGCAGTGGCAGAAGCGCTTTCGAGCTTGGGATTTCCCGTAGCGGGCTGGAGCAGGAGCGCGAAGGACGTGCCGGGCGTGACGTGCCTTTCGGGAGAAGGCGGTCTCGTCGAGGCGCTTCGCAGGGCCGAACTGCTGATCCTCCTTCTGCCACTCACACCCGCGACAGAGGAGCTCATGAACTCAGAGCGGCTTGCACTCCTGCCAAAGGGGGCCATCCTGATCAATCCAGGACGTGGTCCCCTGATCGACGATGACGCGTTGCTCGCAGCACTTGACAGTGGCCACATTGCGCATGCCACGCTTGACGTATTTCGCGAAGAGCCCTTGCCAGGCGATCACCCGTTCTGGGCTCATCCGGGCATCACCGTGACGCCCCATGTCGCGTCCGCAACGCGGCCGGATACAGCGGTCGGGGTCATTGTCGAGAACATTCGCCGTGGCGAGTCAGGAAAGCCACTGCTGCATCTCGTCGATCGGCGCCTAGGGTATTGACCTGTCGTCGCTGACAGATCGTGCATGCGTTGCGGCGCCTGGGCGTGGCTTCAGGCTGTTCGAGGAAATGCGCTGTTCCGTCCCAAGGTCAAGCCCTGCGCTCTCAAAAAATGCCCTTCAAGCGAGCGCCTCCTGCACACGGGACTTTAGTTCGGGCAGCAGTTCCGTCTCAAACCACGGATTGGTGTTGAGCCAAGCCGTATTTCGCCAAGACGGGTGGGGCAGGGGAATCGCATCCGGAAGTCTGGATCTCCAGTCGCGGACGGTCTCGGTCACCCGGGCGTTGCGGGGGAGTCCGAGATGCCATGCATGTGCATGGGAACCAACGAGCAGCGCCAGCCGGATGGCCGGCAGTCTGTCGAGCACGCGAGCCCTCCATGTCTCCGCGCAGACTCCGGGCGGCGGCAAGTCGCTGCCACCGGTGCTGTAGCCCGGAAAGCAGAATGCCATCGGCACGATGGCGACGCGCGAGGTGTCGTAGAAGGTCAACTCGTCAACACCCATCCATTTGCGGAGGCGATCACCCGACCTGTCCTTGAAGGGAATGCCGATCTCATGCACCTGCCGGCCGGGTGCCTGTCCGGCGACAAGAAGGCGGGCGGTGGATTCAAACCAGACAACCGGGCGCGGTCGATGTCCTGTGGCCGTTGCCGCGAAGCGCGCGGCGCAGAGTTCGCATGCGCCGAGACGTTTCTTGAGATCGGAAAGGCCCTTGTCCATGGGTCGCCTGGTGCCGCTGCTGGCTCTTGCACCTCCTACAGGCTTCCGAGTCGGTTGACCACGTTCCTGAAGGGTGCTTGCCCAAAACTTGCGGGAGGCTGGCGGCAGGTGTCCCCGGCTTCCGTCACGACGCGATTGCGTCGACCGATGGATTTCGCACATATCTTGGCAAATGGCAGTTGCGTGGGACGTGCTGGCGGCAAGGGCAAAGGGAGCAGGTCGGAGGCATGAAAGTTCACATTCTTGACGATTGGTCCGACACGCTCCGGACCGATCACGAAACGGATGTTGCGGCACTTGCTGCCCGGATGCTTCCGGGCGAAGCGATGGTGCTCATCCGCGAAAGGTCCCGGATCACGGCGGAACTTCTCGACCGGTTGCCCAACCTCAGGCTGATTTCATTGCGGGGCGCGCATTCGCATGTGGACGTTGATGCGTGCACGCGAAACGGCGTGTTGTTGTGTTCGAACATGCACGCGGACACACCTTCCCATGCTGCGGCAGAATTGACGCTGGCACTGATTCTGGCGAGCTGGCGGCAGATTCCTGAGCATGTGAATTCGATTCGGGCAGGGAACTGGCAAGCAGGTGTCGGCCGGACGCTTCGTGACCGGCGATTGGGACTGTACGGCTACGGACGCATTGCTGGGGTGGTTGCGGGATATGCAGCCGCGATCGGCATGAACGTTCAGTGGTGGGGATCAAAGGAAGGCCGTGCGCGAGCCCGGACAGACGGGCGACGTGTCGCCGAGAGCCGCGAGGCGTTTTTCGCGACGTCTGACATTGTCAGCCTGCATGTTCGCCTGACGCCGGCGACACGCGGAATTGTCACTGGTGCCGATCTGGCTGCGATGGCTGATCGCTCTCTTCTGGTAAACACGTCCCGGGCAGGTCTCATCGAACCTGGCGCGCTTGAATCGGAAGCGCGGCGCGGTCGCCTTCTGGTTGCAACCGATGTGTTTGAAACTGAGCCGCTCCAGGATCCGACGCATATCCTGCTGAGCCAGCCCAACGTCTTGCCGACTCCTCACATCGGCTACGTGACGGAAGACGAGCTCGAATTGCAGTTCCGGGACGTTTTCGAGCAGATCAATGCCTTTGCCCGGGGAGACCCGATCCACATGGTCAACCCGGAAGTCCTTGATTGGTGAATTCGACCGAGCGATTGCGCGTGATGAACGACCGCCAGCTTGGCCCGTGACGACAGTCCTGTCTTTCAGGCTGTCACTCTGTGCACAAATTCATTGACAACCTCTCTCATTTCTATATTTCTAGAAATATGAAAATGACCTCACCCGAATCGACGCCAGACTTGAGCCGGGCCGCCGCAAGTTTCGCGGCGCTGGGCTCGGAGCAACGGCTGTCCGTGCTCAGGGTCCTCGTGCGTGCCGGACCTGACGGATTGTCCATTGGAGAGCTGGGCGAAAGGTCGGGTGTGACCGGGTCTACCTTGACCCACCACATGAAATTCCTCGCTGCGGCGGGCCTAGTGCGTCAGGTACGGGAAGGACGCAGGATTATATGCGTCGGCGCCGCCTATGAACGCATGCAGGAACTCTCGACGTTCCTGTTGAACGAGTGCTGCGCTGACGCGGCTGAGGGGAGGGCCAGGCACCATGGCTGACTTGACTGCATCGCTTGCTGGACGAGTGAGGATCGACCGGGTCTGGCTGCTGGTCTTCGTACTGCCGCTCTTTGTTGCGCTCATCGATCCGTTGCAGGCGAAGGAAACCGTGAGTTTCGCGATCGCTGCATTTTCCAAGACTGGCATGTTCATCTTGTTCGCGGTTCTGGCGGTTGGAGTCCTCAAGGCGACCGGCGCGGAAGTCTTGCTCGCGAAAGCCTTCGAGGGGCGCGAAGTGCGGATGATCGTGCTGGCGGCGCTTCTCGGCGGATTGTCGCCTTTCTGTTCCTGCGAAGTGATCCCATTCATCGCGGCACTTCTGGCGATCGGCGCACCTTTGTCCGCCGTGATGGCATTCTGGCTTTCCTCTCCCTTGATGGACCCGGCGATGTTCCTGATCACGGCCGGGACGCTCGGCATGCCTTTCGCCGTCGCGAAGACCGTCAGCGCAGTGGGCATGGGTCTTCTCGGCGGGATGATTGTCCGCCTCTTCTTCCAATCTCCGGTATTCGCCGACCCTTTGAGGCCGCAGTCCCAGACAAATGGGTGCTGTTGCGGCCCATCACCCTTCAAGGGGACGCCCGAATGGCGTTTCTGGCGCGAACGCAAACGCCGAGAGGTCTTCCGCAGCGCCGTCGTGGAGAACGCGCTTTTTCTCGGCAAGTGGCTGATGCTTGCCTATATGATAGAAGCGCTGATGCTTGCCTATGTGCCTGCGGAATTGATCGCGGGCATCCTTGGCGGCGAGGGCGTGGTTCCGGTCCTTCTGGGAGCCATCGTAGGCGCGCCGGCCTACCTGAACGGCTATGCTGCCGTGCCACTGGTGGATGCCCTGCTGACCCAGGGAATGGCGCCAGGAGCCGCCATGTCTTTCGTGCTCGCCGGAGGCGTGAGTTCCATTCCTGCCGCCATTGCCGTCTGGGCGCTGGTCAAGCCACGCGTCTTTGCCGGCTATCTCGGAATTGCACTTCTGGGGGCGCTGATCGCGGGACTTGCCTGGGGCACGATGGCTTGAGCGCTGGTACTGGCCGATCGGCCTGCCCCGCCTGACGGCCTGCCAAGCACTCTTCAGTTCGGTAGGGTTTGACCTGCACGCAGTCATCTTCGCGCGGTGCCATGGAATTGCGGGCCCTCGGCTTGCCCAGCGCGGGTTGGCAGTCTATTTCGACCTGAATGCTTGAAGGAGCCTCGGGATGTATCGCGTCTGGAACTTCGTTACCAACTATTCGCTGCTGTTGATCATCGGGGCGCTGATCGCACTTGTTTGGGCGAATGCCGATCCCGGAACCTACAAGCTATTGGTCGAGTATCCGCTCTGGTTCAACGACTGGGTAGGCGTAGATGCTGCTTACTGGCTGAAGGCCTACGGCAAGTACTACGAAATCAGTGACTTGCCGGACGTCGAGAGAGTCCTGAGCCTGCATTTCCTCGTGAATGACGTGCTGATGGCTTTCTTCTTCGCGATCGCGGCGAAGGAGGTCTGGGAGGCGGTCATACTTGAGAACGGTTCGCTCCGTGGCAGGAAGGCGGCAACGCCGCTGGTAGCAACCGCAGGAGGGATGATCGGTCCGATCGTCGTATATCTCGGGCTCGCGGCATATCTTGGCTCGGATACCTATGACGCGGTGGCGAACGGCTGGGCCATACCGACTGCCACGGACATTGCCTTCAGCTACCTTGTGGGCCGGCTCGTATTCGGGGCCGGGCATCCGGCGGTCCGATTCCTGCTGCTGCTCGCAATTGCCGATGACGCCTGCGGCCTGATCATTCTCGCAGTTTTCTACCCATCCGGCGAGCTGGCGCCCGAGTGGTTCCTGCTGTCGGTTTTTTCGGCGATCGCTGTCTACGTGCTCTTCAACTGGCTGCCTCGTTGGCTGGATCGGGAGGACCCGCTGCGTCGCAAATCGACTTGGGTGCGCAAGAATCTGTCCTTCTGGCCCTATCTTGTGGCAGGAGCCATGAGTTGGTACGGGTTCCAGGAGAGTGGTCTGCATCCCGCACTGGGCCTGCTCCCCATCGTGCCGACACTTCCACATGCCGACCGCGCATTCGGCATCTTTGCTGAGGCGGAGCAGTACCTGACGGATCTGCTGAACCACTGCGAGCACTTGCTGAAGCATCCCGTCGAGGTCATTCTGTTCTTCTTTGGCCTGCTGAACGCGGGTGTCGAGTTCTCTGCCATTGGAGAGGCGACTTGGCTGGTTCTCTTGGGCTTGATCGTGGGAAAGCCTTTCGGCGTTCTGCTCTTCGGCTGGTTCGCGGCCAGTCCAATGAAGCTTGGATTGCCGTCGGGCGTACGCACAATCGATCTCTTCGTGATCGGTTGCGTGGCCGCGATCGGATTCACGGTCTCGCTGTTCATCGCTACGGTCGCCTTCGATCCGGGTCCTGTGCAGGATGCGGCGAAGATGGGCGCTCTTCTCAGCTTCTTCGCTGCAGTGATTTCCCTGATTGTCGGAAAGCTATCGAAGATCGAGAAACAGCACGGATGAACCTGACAGCCGCAATGCACTGAATCGCGGGCAGCAAGTCTTGCATGGACTGGCCGGCTTGCGTAAGTAACGCCCGCAGTGGGGTGTAGCCAAGTGGTAAGGCAGCGGTTTTTGGTACCGTGTATCGTAGGTTCGAATCCTACCACCCCAGCCAGACACTTCGTCGATCTCAGACACCAGAAACCCTGTCAGTGGCAATTCCGGACCAATTGAGCCCAAATATTGGTTGCGAATGAAGCGGCCATTCACGCTGCCTATGACACAGTGAATTGCCCCATCATGCCACAGTCCTCGTGTTCAAGAATGTGGCAGTGATACATGTAAGGTGCGTGATCCGGTGCCTCGTGGTCGAAGCGCACCAGGATTTCTGCCTTGCCATTCTGAACAGGCACCATGTCTTTCCAACCCTGTGCGTAGGACACCGTGTCATGGCTTTCCTGTCTCAGGATGCGGAACGAACAGCCATGAACATGGAAAGGATGAATCTCTTCCTCTGCCGCTATCTTCCAAAGCTCTGTTTGGCCCAACCGGGCGCGTTGGTCGATTCGATCCATTTTCATCGGTTGGCCGTTGATTCCCATGCCCATGCCTTCACCGCAGAAGTTTCCCCAGTTGGCTGCAAGAGTCGCCAATTCGTCACTCTCGCCCATGTTCAAAGTGAATTCCCGCGTTACCTTTGCCTCATCCGCACGAGCCGGCGAGAGGTTCGCAAGTCGGCGTGGCATGGAACCTGTGAACCCTTTCTCCCCTGTTCGAGACAGCGTCAGCACCGAGGTTTCCGGGATTTGTTCATTGATAAACTGTGCCAGCAGTCTGAAGAGCCGTCCGTAGCCGGGAAAGCTGGCTACAGTGAGACTGTTGGTTTCCAGGGTGCTCATATCAACAAGCACTTCGTAGCGTTCGCCGGGCGAAATAATCAGGTCTTCGGTCTCTACAGCCGATGCCAGAAAACCACCGTCGGACGCAATGACGGTTAGCGGCCCATGCGCCATCTTAAGCGTCAAAAAACGGGCGTTGCATGCATTCAATATGCGTAGCCGGATCAGGCCACTTGGAACATTCTGTACTGCCGGGGCAATGGTTCCATTGATGACCAAGGTGTCGCCAAGAAAGCCATCTTCAAAGGTTTCCCCGTTCAGAAAATAGCTCATCGTTCCATCGTCATCGAATACCTTGTCTTGCAAGACTATGGTGAAGTCATCGACCCCATAGGTCTGCGGCAAATCGGCGGACATGCTGGCGTCATCCTCGATCAGCATTAGGCCCGCGAGGCCCTTGTAGACTTGCTCGGCCGTCTTTCCGTGCATGTGAGAATGGAACCAGGTCGTCGCGGCGTTTTGTCGGATGGGCACGTCAGGAGCCCATGTGTGACCTGGCTCGATTTCCTGGTGAGGGCCTCCATCGACATCACCCGGAATGTGCAACCCGTGCCAGTGAATGGTTGTCACTTCGCCGATTCCGTTTACGACATCAAAGGGCAGAGTCTGTCCTTGTTTCACCCGTAGCACCTGACCAAGATAGTTGCTGTTGATGCCGAGCGTCTTGCTGGCAGCGCCAGAACCAAAGTCATGTGCGGCTGCGTTTAGGTTCAGCTGAATTCGTTCGTCAAACCCACCTGTCACGTCATTCAACGGAAAGATCGGCAAGGGATTCGATCGTGTTTGCGCCCAGGCAAGTCCAGCCGCGGCAAGGAAGGTGCCGGCGCCGCCTGCTTTCAAGAATGTGCGTCGGTCCATTGAAAGTTCTCCCTGAGTGCGTCACGTTCAATTTTTGCATCGACTCGTCGATCAAAGTGAACGCGCAACTGCCGCTCCATCAAGTAGAAAATTTGTGCGTGTTTCCGTAGTTTCTCCGGTCGCATAGAATTTCCGGACAGGACCATGTCAGAGGATTTTTCGAGCAGAGGCCTGTTTGGGCAAAGATCTCAGCCCACTGTTGCGCGGGGCGTTCCAGGGCTTGTCCTGGCAGCAAGATTCGTCTCCAGCGGATTGTGCTTTGCCACACAGTGGCCCGAGCTGACTTCCTGAAGCTTTGGCCTGTAGCCAGGCCGCCCAGGTCTGGATGGCAGGAACCGGAGCGCAAATTCCGGGTCGAGCGGCGATAACTGTTCTCCGGAAACCCGAATTCGGTTGCGTATCCGCTCAACCCGAGCGTCCGGATTTGGCGCAGCATTGATGAGCATCCGGGTATATGGTTGCTCGTGTGGAGCCATGAGTTGGTACACGTTCCAGGAGAGTGGTCTGCATCCCGCACTGGGCCTGTCCCCCATCGTACCGACGCTTCCAAACGCTGACCGCGCATACGGCGTTTAATTGCCGAGTCTGAGCGGTACCTGACGGATCTGCCGAACCACTGCGAGCACTTGCTAAAGCATCCCGTCAAGGTCATTCTGATCTTCTTTGGCCTGCTGGACGCGGGTGTCGAATTTTCCGGCAATGGCACGGCGATATGGCCGGATTTCCTAGGCCTGATCGCGGGAAAGCCTTTCGGCGTATTGCTCTTCGGCTGTTTCGCGGTCAATCCAATGAAGCTTGGTTTGCCTTCAGGCGTGCCCGGAGTCGATCGTTTCTTGATCGGTTGAGTGGCCTCGATCAGATTCACGGTCACTCTGTTCATCGCCACGGTCGCCTTCGATCCGGGCCGTCTGCAGAACGCGGCGAAGATGGGCGCTCTACTCAGCTTTTTGCTGCGGTGATTTCCCTGTTGTCGGGAAACTTTCGAAGATCGAGAACCAGCACGGATAAGCCTGCCAGCCGCAATGCACTGATTCGCGGATCATGGGTCTCGTATGAACCATCCGGCTTGCGCAGGTAACGCCCGCCCGCAATCATGCACTATGGCCCGTTGACAATTGGGTTTCGAATCGAGCGGAGTGTCGCCATTTCCCGCCGAACTGACCGTCGGAACGGCGGCACAGTCAAACGAGCAGGTATCAAATGAATGGAGACAGGATTGTGCCGGTCGAGCAAATGCTGCCCGGCGAAGCGACCGATCCCAGCGCCACCGTTGTGGACAACCGGCAGTTCTTCACGGCGGTGCCTTGGCGGACCTCTGATCCGGGTCGCGTTTGCGCGATGTGAAATCCGTGTGGGGATTTGGGTCTGGGTCGCGATGAGCTTACGGCGACAGGTTCTCAAAATCACTCATGTGAACGCTCCAATGTTCTGCCAAGCAGAAAACGGGCGGCATCCCCAACTTTGCGGAGACCCGGACCGTAGTGCCGCCTTCGTAAGACTCGCCAGTCCAAACGTGTACCCAATCGCGTCCAGTTGGCAGGCATACTTCCCGCGAATTCGCGCTGGGCTCCAGCACGGGCGCTACAAGCAGTTTGGGCCCGAGCATATATGCGCCTTGTGGTATCCGTAGCGCTGTGTCGGAGGGAAACGCGAAGGGCAAGGGGCGCATCGGCGGCACGCCCGTCGTGGTGTATTCTGCCATGACTTCTTTCAGATAGGGGCGCAGCCGTTCACGCAGCTCCAGCAACCGCGTCAGGATCTTTTCCACCTTGGGTCCGTAGCTCCAGACCTCGTTGTCGCCACCCGTGTCGGTGAAGACGTGGAAGAGGTCTCGCCCATAGTCGACTTCGCCGTCAGCGGATGCGAAAGGAACACCGTTCGGCACTCGGACGCCGTGCAGGCGGCAGACCGGCGAGAACACGCCGAATTCGAACCAGCGGACAAGAAGTTCGGGAAATTCGGGATCGTCGGCGTGGCCCTCATAGAATCCGCCGATATCGGTTGTCCACCAGCCGATTCCCGACATGGCTGCGTGCAGTCCCGCAGCGATCTGGGCGCGGTAATCCTCCCATGTCGACCAGACGTCGCCGGACCACAGGATGACCGGATAGCGCTGCCCGCCTGCCCAGGTCGAGCGACACAGGAGCACCGCGTCGTCGGCACCTGCCTCTTTCAGGCCTTCGGCGTAGCGTTGCGCATGGAGCAGCGGATAGGCCGAGAGCATCTCCGCCCCGTTGCCGAGGTGGGTCCGCACGTTTTCCGCATCGGCGGGTCGCATCTCGGGTTCGCAGGCATCCAGCCAGAAGTTGCTGATGCCCCGGTCGAGGTAGTTCCGCCTGACCTTGTCCCAGTGGAAGTCACGGGCATCCGGGTTGAAGGCATCGTAATAGGTCAGGAAGTGCACCCCGAAAGGGTCCTTGTCGGGGAACTGGATCACCGCAGGTACGCCACGCTCGGTGCGCAGGAGGTACCCCTTTTCGCGCATCTCGGCGAAGTACTTCGCGTTCGCACCAACCGTCGGCCAGATCGAGACGATGGTCTTAACGCCCATTTCGCCTAGTTCGCGCACTAGGCCCTCGGGGTCGGGCCATTCAGCGGGGTCGAACTCCCATTCGCCCTGCCGGGTCCAGGCGAAGAAGTCGATCACGATGCACGACAGCGGAATCCCCCGCTGCCGGTAGCCGCGCGCGACGTTCACGATTTCCTGTTGCGAGCGATAGCGCAGCTTCGATTGCCAGAAACCGGTCACCCAGTCGGGGCACGCAGGCGGAAATCCGGTCGCGGCAATGTAGGTTCGCAGTATGCGCTCCGGTGTCGCGCCAGCGGTGGTCCAGTAGTCGAGGCCCGGCGTCGCGTCTGCCCGCCAACGCGTGATGTTGGATGCGAACTCAACCCGACCAACCGCCGGATTGTTCCACAAGAACCCATAGCCTCGTGACGAGATCACGAAAGGGACGACCACGTGCGTGTTCTGCTGCACGAGGTTGGTAGAGGTTGCCTTCAGATCCTCCAGCCCGTGTTGCGGTTGGCCGAGGCCCATCAGGTGCTCATCGTCAAAGGCCGTGAACGTGGCCTCAAGCTGGAAGCTTCCCGATGCGATCGGCCTGAACCGCCGCGGCGGAGGTCCGGCAAAATGACTGCGCGCTTCAGACAGGATCTCTTCGCCGGTCACGGTGTCGTAGTAGCCAATCACCGGTTCCAGGCGGACGTCCGCGCCAAGCCGGCGAGCCAGCCTGACCCGCGCCTCGATTCGCCCGTTTCGGATACGGGCGTGCTTCCCGTCGATCGCAATCGACGCTCTTGACGGCGCGGTCGCCAAGAGCGCGCTAACATGCGGTTCGGCGACCTTCCCCCCAGGGCGCGCCCGAGTTCTCAGGGCGTCCGGCCCCCAGGCTTCGATCCGCACGCACTCGCTGTTGAAGCGGATGACCAGCGCGTCACCGTCTTTCGTGTACGTGTCAGTCACGCATGGCTTCCATCCGATTGGTGTCGGGACGCCTGTCGAATTCGACCGGTGGTCCGCCGGGGGGCTCAGGCACCAGAGCCGCGATCTTCTTCAGCGCCTCCGGCGGCCAACTTCGGGGTGTTGGACGGCTGTCATGGGAAATGTCGGACACCGCACCGTCGAAAACGTTGGCGGCATGGGCGCGAATGCCCCGCGGCAGATCTGGCCAGAAGGGATGATACCAAAGCGTCAGCAGCATCCGCTCTTGGTCAGTGGTGTTTGGATAGGCCGAATGCAGAAGTCGGGCGTCGATGACAAGCACGTCCCCCGGTTTGCTCGGAAGGGCAACCTCCCCCTGGAAGCTCCGGTAGAGTTCGTGTCTCTCGTCTTCGACGCGGGACAACCCGGCGTCGTGCGCCGTGATTGAGTCGTGCAGGCGGTGGCTTCGCAGGTGCGAGCCCGGCAGCACCCTTAGGCAGCCATTCGCGACGCTGGTCCGGCCAAGGTAGACCATCACACCGATCTGCTGCGGACAGGCAAGATAGGAGGATTCAAGCGACCATCCCCACCAGTCCTGGTGCCAGAAGAGCGCCGGCGAATTGCCAGGCTTCGAGATCAGGAAACCGGACTGAAATCGCAGATCGCAAAAACCCAGACCTGCGAGCCCGTTCAGAATCTCCGGAGCGGCAACAATCTCGGCGTAGCCCGGGTCCGTCGCGATGTTGATCAGCGAACCCTGTGAACGGTTTGCCGCCCGATGCGCAACGCTCGCCCGCTCCACGTTAGCCGCGGAGATGCGGTTCAGTCGGGCCAGGAGTTCGTCCGGCAACAGACACGGGAGGTGGGCGTATCCTCGTGCCAGTAATTTCTTGTCAATCGAGGTGTCGTCACTCATCGCTTGCACAGGAACCCCCGTCGACAATCAGCTCGGTACCGGTGACGAAGCTTGCCGCGTCGGACATGAGGAAAGCGATCGCGTCGGCGATTTCTTCGGGTCGCGCCATACGTCCGAGGATGTGTGCGTCGCCGGCCTTTGCCCTGACTGCTTCGCCATCCGGCAACTCGGCCAGCGCGCGGTCGGTGAAGGCGGGATCGACCCAGCCCGGGCTGACGGCGTTCACCCAGATGCCGCGCGGGGCAAACACGCCGCCCGCGGCCACGGGGATCGCCGCCGCGCGCACGTCACCGGACCCTTGCGCCCGAGAATCGATGCGCGATCATGGTCAGGATGATGACGAGGCCGAATATGAAGTCTGTCCAATAGCCGGCAAATCCGGCGCCGACCGCGCCGGACGGGATCAGCGTGACGGTCATCGCTCCAAAGAACGCGCCGAAGATCGTGCCCACACCGCCCCATGTCGGTGTGCCGCCGACAAAAAGTGCCGCAAGCGCGATCAATAGATACGCCTTTCCGCTGGTCGGGAACCAGACCATGTTAGCCATCTGTACGAGCAATGCACCTGTGATTGCAGCGGCGACACCCGATACGATAAAGACGCTGACGCGAATGCGCTCGATGTTGATGCCCATTTCACGTGCGCTGTCGGTATTGTCTCCGACAAGCTGCACACGGTTGCCGAACCGATGATACTTGAAGAGCACATAGCAGAATGCCACCCAGACCAGTGACCAAATGAAGTGGTTCGGCACCCTCAGCGTCGTGTCAAACAAGTGCCATTTCCCGACGAAAAGCGTGTATCCGAAGCTGTTCATCGCTTCGGGTGCGGAGATGGTCCGACCTTGGGCGAGCAGGTTGACAATGCCGAGGATGAAGAAGTTGAGCCCCAGCGTTGCGACCAGAGACGAAATGCGCCCGTAGACAACGATCAATCCGATGCCAAGGCCGATCAGCGCCCCGAAGCCCATGGTCAGAAGGAACGCGGGTATCACGGGCACTCCGAGCACGACGGAGTACATGAACACTCCGCCGGCGGCACCGACGACCGACGGGAATGCCAGATCTAGCTCGCCCGAAACGATGACAAAGACCAAAGACGTGGTCAGAAAAATCGTTGCCGGAACCGAAAACAGGAATGCATTGTAGTACAGCGGGTTCAGAAAAAGCGTCGGGTTGTTCACCGCGAAAAAGACCCAAACCAGGACAAGGGCCAGGAATGCGTTTAGCGCGCGGCCGTTCTTGCGGTAAAAGAGCGTCCATTGGGACTGCTCAGTGCGATGGTCCTCTGAATTGGCATCGGTTGTCGCGTCATTCACGGTATTCATCCTCACGCCGGTTCCAAAAGCGAACTCGTGTCCGCGCTGCCGGTTTCTGCGAGCTGGTGCATCATCTCGATCAGGTGATCGGCGCCGGTGAAAGAGGACTTGGCGCCTTCGAAGGCTTCTGTCCCGCGGTCAATGACGAAAAACCGGTCGGCAATGTCCCAGACGTGATGGATGTTGTGCCCGATGAAAACCACGGTCCGGCCTGAAGACTTGACCGCCTCCACGAAACGGAAGACCTTCTGGGTCTCGGTCAGCGACAGCGCTGTCGTCGGTTCATCCAGCACGATCACATCCGCCTGATTGTAGAGCGCGCGGGCAATCGCCACCCCCTGTCGCTCACCCCCTGAAAGCGTCCCAACTGTGCTTTCCGGGTTGAATACCTTCGACGTGAAACCGATCTCCCGCATCAGCCTGTTGGCTTCGTCGATCTGCGTTTGCACCCGCAGAAGACCGAGAGAGTTCGTAATCTCGCGCCCCATGAAGATATTGGTCACAATGGAATGCTGCGGTGCCAGCGCGCGATCCTGGAAAACCGTTTCTATGCCTGCGTCGCGCGCCGCCGCGGGTGTCCAGGGCTTGCGAGCCTCTCCTTTCACGATGATCTCGCCTTCGTCGGGGTCGTGCACCCCGGCAAGGGTCTTGATTAGTGTTGACTTTCCCGCGCCATTGTCTCCCAGCAGCCCCAGAACCTCGCCGTGGCGGACGGTCATCGTGACGCCTGACAGGGCTTCGACCGATCCAAATCGCTTTACGATGTTGCGCAGTTCGACGACCGGCTCTGATGCCGCGGACATAAGCGTGCTCCGGATTGGAATGTCCGGCCCCGGGCCGGAGTCAGGAATCAGCCGGCCCGGGTGAATTCTTGGATTAGCGGACGCCCTGCTCGGCGAGGGCAACCACATCCTTGTAGTTGTCCGCCGTCACGAAGCCAGCGCCGGTGTCCACGTTAAGCGGTCCCAGCTTGTAGACCAGTTGCTGGCAGAGCGACAGAACCGGAAGGTATCCCTGCTGGTAGGGCTGCTGATCCGCTGTCACTGTCACGTACCCGCCGTCGAACGCGGTCATGACTCCCTGACCAAGGTCGAAGCCAACCGCCATGATGTCGCCGGGACCTTTGCCAACTGCATCCATGAACACCGGTGCCGCGGCCAGCCACGGGCCACCGGGATAGCCGATGAGCTTGGTGTCGGGGTTGGCGAGCAGGGTCGAGGTCAGAACCGGGATTTGCAGCATCTGGTCGGCAGAAGCGCCTTCGGCCTCTTGCAGCTTGATGACCTTCATGCCGAACTCTTCTAGCACCTCCACGAGGCCGAGTTCGCGCTGAGCGCGGTTTTCGCTTTCCCATCGGCTCATGACGATTGCTGTGTCGCCAGGCTGCAACCTGTCGCCCGCAAGACGCAGGGTCTCGGCGCCAAGGTTCCGTCCCTGCTGATATAGTGTTGCCCCAACGTATCCCGACCCGAAGGCCGCACGCACCTTCGGCACGTCCACGTTCATGTACATCATCGGGATTCCCGCAGCAGCGGCCTCAGCCGCCAATGGCATGATCGCGTCATCTCCCGGGTGCCCCATCATCGCGATGCCGTCGGGTGCCTGGCTGATCGCCTCGCGCAGTTGGGTGACCATCTTGTCGAAGTCCCAATCCGAATAGATGATTTGGACATTTGCGCCGGTGTCTTCCGCCGCCTGCATCGCGCCGCGATCGATGATCGAGTTGAATGCACCGCCAGCCGGGCCGCCCGAGAACAGCCGGATCGTTTGTCCTGAGCACCAGTCACCCGCCCAGGCTGTCCCGACACTCATCGCAAGGCCAGATACGGCCAGAAGTACTGAATTACGGAACTTACGCATATTTCCCTCCCTGAAGCTCTTTGCGTCAGAAACCCCAAAAACGTTTTTGGGCTTCATGTGGCAGAGTTGCGAACTTGTGCCGTCTGGTCAAGGTTTTTTGCAATTCTGGCCCCGGATTCGGCTAAATTTCGGCAGAATTCTTGACCGTTTTCCAAAAACGTTTTTGAATATGGCGACATTGCCGGAGATGACCGTGACGACTGAACGCCGTGAAGAGCACGCAGAGTGGTGGCGAGGGGCCTGCATTTACGAAGTCTACCTGCGCAGCTTCATGGATTCCGATGACGACGGCGAGGGTGACCTGAGAGGGCTCTTGAGCCGGATGGACTATCTCGCAGGGCTCGGGATCGACGCGATCTGGATCACACCGTTCTTTCCCTCGCCGATGCACGATTCGGGCTACGATGTTTCCGACTACCGACAGGTCGATCCGCGATTTGGAACGCTGGAAGACTTCCGCGAGGTTGTGCAGACGGCGCATGGCCTGGGGCTAAGGGTTGTCATCGACCAAGTCTATTCCCACAGTTCGCACCGGCATCCGTGGTTTGTCGAAAGCCGCACAGGCAAGGACAACGAAAAGGCGGATTGGTATGTCTGGGCAGATGCGAAGGCCGACGGCGGCCTGCCAAACAACTGGCTCGCACGGTTTGGCGGCGTTGCGTGGGAATGGGCTCCCGAGCGGCGTCAGTACTACCTGCACAATTTCCTGATCGAGCAACCCGACCTGAACCTGCACAAAATGGACGTGCAGGACGAGGTGCTTGACATCATGAGTTTCTGGTTCGGCTTGGGTGTCGACGGTCTGCGCCTGGACGTCGCCAACTTCTTCATGCACGACCCGGCGCTGCGGGACAACCCTGCGGCCGAAATCGACGAGGTGCCCGCCAATCCGTATTACATGCAGCAACGGCTTTACGACCGTTCGCGGCCGGAAAACCTGCCATTTCTCGAGCGCATGCGCGATGTCGCAGGGGACCGGATGCTGCTGGCCGAGATATCCTGCGACTGGCAGGTTGAGCGCATGTCCGAATACACGACACCTGACAGGCTGCACACGGCGTACAGCTTCTCCCTGCTTGCCCCCGAACTGAACGGGTCGACCATCGCAGCCACGGTTCTGGAAGCAGGCGAAGGTCACGGGTGGCCGACATGGGCGCTCTCAAACCACGATGTCTTCCGAGTGGCCAGCCGGTGGGGCGCCGAGGGCAATCCGGCAAGGGTGACGATGCTGCACGCACTTCTGCTTTGTCTTCGCGGCACCGTCATCCTCTACCAGGGGGAAGAACTGGGGTTGCCGCACTCACGCGTACCGCGTGAAGCAATTCAGGACCCCGAAGGCATCCGGTTCTGGCCGCACGATCGAGGACGCGACGGTGCGCGCACGCCCTTTCCTTGGGACGACACGGATCAACTCGGGTTCTCGAAGAATGCGTGTACTTGGTTGCCCTGCGAACCTTCACATGCTGCGCTTTCGGTTGCTCGGCAGGACGGGTTGAGCGGGTCAATTCTGGAAAATTGCCGCGCGCTGATTGCGTTGCGCCGCGCGAACGCGGCCCTGCGATACGGATCGTTCGAACCGACAGAGCACGAGACGGACTGGCTTGTCTTTTTCCGCGTTCACGAGGAACAAAGGATCATGTGCGCGTTCAATTTCTCGGGCTCCCCGCGGAGTGTACCGTGGCACGACCGAATGAACTTGCTTTCGGGCGAACTTCGTGAGGCCGCGTTGCCTGCGCATGGCTACGTGATCGCAGAGGAAAGCTGATGGGCGAACCCGCCAGAAGATTGGGGATCAGGGACGTGGCCGAACAGACCGGACTTTCGGTCTCGACCGTCAGCCGCGCGCTCAACGGATACTCAGACGTCAAGCTCGAAACCCGTCGCAAGGTAGAAGCCGTTGCACAGCAACTTGGCTATCGTGCGAGTTTTGCTGCGTCGAGCCTGCGATCGAAGCAGACCAAGACCGTGACCTTCATGGTCTCGAAGCCCTGGACAAAGTTTGTTGACCCGTTCTTCCTGATCCTTCTCGACGGCGTTGAACTTGCGCTGCAAGCCCAAGGCTATGCGCTACAGATCATCATGGCGCGGCAGTACGAGACCGAGTTCGAGATTATTCGCAATTCTGTTGAACGGGGCCGCTGCGACGGGCTTCTGTTCGGGCGAACCCGGCCCGAGGACGAGCGGGTCGAATGGCTGCAGGCGCGCGGCTTTCCATTCGTGACCGTCGGACGAACGGACAAGTCCGATCACGACTGGGTCGATGTGGATCACTACAAGATCGGGTATCAGGCCACCGAACGGCTGATCCGGCTTGGTCATACCCGCATCGCACACCTGATGACCCCGCTCAGGTACACCTATTCGAAGCATGCCCTGCACGGCTACCGTGATGCGCTGGAGGTGCATGGCATTGGCCACGACCCCGCGCTCGAGATTGAATGTTACGTGTCGCGAAAGACCGGCGCGGATGCCGTGACCGAATTGATTACACGCGGCGTCGGTCCGACCGCGATCTTTTGCGGCAACGACGTGATTGCCCTTTCGGCTATGGAGGCCATGCACAAGTTCGGGATCCGGCCTGGCCCGGACATGGCGTTGATCGGCTGCGATGACGTACCCGTGGCAGCACATGTCGGATTGGGTCTTACGACGTTTCGCCAGGATCTCGACGCGCTTGGGATGCGGCTGGGGCGCATGATGGTCGCGAAGCTAAACGGCGACGCCGGACCCCATCAGCAGTTGATCGACGCGGAATTGATCTTGCGTGGCACCGACCTGCCACAGACCGGAGGGCGAGCGGAATGAAGATGACGGTCAGGGACCTGATCGACCACAAGGGAAGGGGTCAGCTTACCGAACTCAACGTGGCTTCGGTTGAGCATGCCGCTGCCGCCGAGGCTGCCGGCATCGAGATCATCGTATCAGGCCGCAAGCATTCCCGCGACGATTTTCGCACTGCCGCACCGAACACGCATTTCACGTTCGGCTTGATCTACGGCGAATACGCCAATGCCGATGAGGCCAAGCGCGCGGCCTTCGAGGCAATGGAGGCTGGAGCCGACAGTGTCTATTGTCCGATGCACTACAACGTGATCGAAGCCATGGCGAATGAGGCGATTCCTGTTGTCGGACACATCGGCTTCATGCCGCAAAAGGCCCGTTGGACCGGCTATGCGGCACGCGGCAAAACGGCAGATGATGCCTTCGCCATTCTGAACGACGTCCGCCGCTATCAGGACGCGGGCGCCTTTGCGGTCGAGATCGAAATCGTGCCGCCCGCCGTTGCTGCGGCGATTTCCCAGCGGACGTCACTCGTCGTGATTTCCATGGGCTCGGGCGCAGGTTGCGATGTCCAATACCTGTTTTCGGTCGATGTCCTTGGCGAAACCGAAGGTCACGTGCCCCGTCATGCCCGGGTCTACAGGGACTTCCGGGCCGAATACGCGCGACTGCAACAGGACCGCGTGGCGGCGTTTTCCGAGTTCCGGCGCGATGTGGCTTCGGGATCGTTTCCGGACGAGAGCGAGCTGGTCAAGATCTCCGACGAAGAGTTGGACAAGTTCGAAACTGCACTGGCGAATTGGAGCTAGCCGAACCTTGGGCCTGATGCGATTGATAACATTTCCGATGGAGCGGGACTATTCCCTGACCGGTCCCGAGCGGCAGAATGCATTCGACAAGGGCCTTGCGGGCGCGGAGTGGTATAGGACGCCGGTAGACCGAAAGGTGCTGAAATCTCTGATGAAGCGTACGGATTGGCCGGCGACGCGCGATATGGCGATTTGGGTTGCCGTGCTGGTCGGCAGCGGCGCGGGTGGCATTCTTCTTTGGGGAAGCTGGTGGGCACTGCCGTTCTTTTTTGTCTACGGCGTCTTCTATGCTTCCGCCGCCGATAGCCGCTGGCACGAATGCGGCCACGGTACGGCCTTCAAGACCCGGTGGAAGAACGATGCCGTCTATGAATTGGCAAGCTTTCTGATAATGCGAAACTCGGTGGTCTGGCGCTGGTCTCACGCCCGCCATCACACCGATACGATCATCGTGGGCAGGGACCCTGAAATCGCGGGCATGCGACCACCGCAGCTGATCGTACTCTGCCTCAACCTGTTTGGGATCGTTGCCGTACCGCAAGGCCTCGTTGCGCTGGCCCGGAATGCCGCGGGGATCCTTCCGCCAGACGAGGCCGACCTCATCCCCGAAACCGAGCGCGGCAAGGCCATTCGTGTCGGCCGCATCCATATAGCGATCTACGTTCTAGTGGCTTTGATTTCTATTTGGTCGTGGTCGCTCCTGCCACTCATGATCATCGGGCTGCCCCGGGCCTACGGGATCTGGCTATTGCTCGTGATGGGGCTTCCCCAGCACCTCGGACTGGCGGAAGACGTGCTCGACTACCGCATCAATTCACGCACAGTCCTCATGAACCGGATTCTGCGCTTCATCTACTGGAACATGAACTATCATATCGAACATCACATGTATCCGATGGTGCCCTATCACGCCTTGCCCAAGCTGCACGAGGTGGTGAAACACGACCTGCCCGCGCCCAACCCATCGCTCTGGAACGCTTGGTCCGAGATTATCCCCTGTGTGCGGCGGCAGCTTCGCGACCCGCGTCACTTCATCCGCCCTCAACTGCCCGAAGGGGCGGGTGTGTGGGAGCCCGTTCGGTCCAACCAGACCGCCTGACGCCGGAGAACGCGATGCCTTGGATAGATGCCTGCGCACTTGTTGACATCGAAGAAGAAGATTTGGTTCGATTGGACCACGAGGGACGAACCTACGCGGTCTATCGGATATCGGGCGAAGAAGTCTATTGCACAGATGGCCTTTGTACGCACGAAAAGGTGCATCTTGCCGACGGGCTGGTGGTCGACCACACGATCGAATGCCCCAAGCACAACGGTCAGTTCGATGTCCGGACGGGCAACGCGATCAGGTCGCCTGCCTGTGAAGCGTTGAAGACCTATCCGGCCCGTGTCGTGGACGGCAGGGTCCACGTCGAGATTCCATAACGGTTCACGAACGTGACACTGCCCAGGTCAGCACTGAACATTTGCGTTTCGTTGGCTAATTCGAACTTGCTCGCCCAGGCATACGATCCAAGAAGGCCAACGATCGCCAGCGGCATGACCCGAATGGTGCAAGCACTTGTGCGGAATAGGCAGTCTTGGCGTCGTTTCGATTGATACTGGGTGTACCGGTCTACCGGTCTCTCAGCAACAAAGAAGCGTTCAACGACAGTATGTCGCTACTTGGGGAAGTGCGCGACTTGAAATCGCTTGACTGTGCAGAGCTAAAATATAATAAGAATACTTATTCTCTTTAAGAGTTCGAGGTCAGTACTTATGTGCAAAGAAGAACCCGATGATTGAAGAGTTCCAGTTTGACTATGTCGTCATTGGGGCAGGGTCGGCTGGCTGCGTCATCGCCAATCGGCTGATACAGGATGGCCGATTCACTGTTGCATTGGTTGAACGCGGCGGCATGGATGCGAACCGCTGGATCCATATTCCCGCCACTTACCATAAGGCACACCAAACCCAATCCGTCGACGCCGTAGTCTCCGAGCCTGATGCCACGCTCAACGGAAAGAAATTTGCCGTGCCGCAGGGACGCGTCGTCGGGGGTGGGTCGTCCATCAATGCGATGATCTACATGCGCGGTCAGGCCGCCGATTACGATGAATGGGAGAACGAACACGGCTGCGCGCGCTGGAGCTTCAGGCACGTCTTGCCATCCTTTGTACGCCAGGAAAGGAACATGCAGTTCGGCGCTCCATTGCATGGACAGGACGGACCACTGGTCGTTTCAAGCCCCGTATACAAGCATCCGCTGAACAAGATCGCCTTAAGGGCGGCGATGTCTGCCGGGATCGCCTGGAGCGACGACTTCAACGGCGAAACGCAGGATGGTGCAGGCTGGTATCAGGCGACAGCGCATGCAGGCAAACGCCAGTCTGCCGCGCGGTGTTTCCTGAAACCAGTGATCAACGATGAGCGTTTGACGCTTTTGACCAATACCGTTGCGCGCAAATTCCGATTTGATGGCCGCCGCGCGATTGCATTGGAAGCGACTCGGGCCGGGGTGCCGAAACTCCTGCGGGCCCAGAAAGAGATCATCCTGGCTGCGGGGTCGTTCCATAGCCCCAAGCTCTTGATGCTATCCGGCGTGGGGCCGGCGGCGGTGCTCTTGCGCCATGGGATCGACCAGGTGCAGGACGCGCCCGAGGTTGGCGCGAATTACCAGGACCATGTCGGCACACCGGTCACCTACAAGATCAAGACCAACAACGGCTACTACGGGGCCGACAAGGGTTTGCGGGCACTAAGGAACGGCATCGAGTATTTCATGTTGGGGCGTGGATTGCTGACGTCGAACCTTCTGACAGCTGGCGCCTGCGTTGACACCCTCGGCCTGGGGCGGCCAGATGTTCAAATGAACTTTGCGCCGTTCGCACCGGGAGCACCGGGTGAAGGGCCACTGTCCTGCCATTCCTTCCACGTGCATCCAATGACAATGCGGCCAAAATCACGTGGGCGGCTTGTACTGGCATCAACGGACCCTGAGGATCACCCGAGGTTCGAAGCCAATGTGCTTCAGGCGGAAGAAGACCTCGACACCCTGCGCCGCGGCATTCGGTTGTCGCGCGATATTTGCGCGCAGCCCGAGTTGGCGGATGTTCTCGGCGATCCGATCTGGCCGCCCCCCGACATCAACGTCAGCAGCGGCTCGAACACCTTTGACGACGCGATCCGAAGCCAGGCCCGCACGATCTACCACCCCTCGGGAACCTGCCGAATGGGAACGGATCAAGATGCAGTTGTGAATAGTGAGCTCCGCGTGAACGGGGTCGAAGGCCTGCGTGTCGCCGACTGCTCGATCATGCCCGCGCTTGTCTCCGGGAATACCAACGCACCGACCATGATGATCGCAGATCGTGGTTCAGATTTCATTTTGGGAGACGCTTAGCCGGTTTGCAGGGCATCGATTGATGTTGCCAAGACATTCAGAGGAACTCGAACAAAGTGTCTTTGGTTGTTCCGTCCTGTTCAAACCGTAGTCAAGGCTTATGGAGGAGAAGAATGCCAATTGTCGAGACCAACAGCAGCATCGCGAGGAACTTGGAAGGGCTGCATCTTTATCACTCTGACAGGTCGAATTGTTCGGCTCGCGTGCGTTTGCTGCTCGAGGAAAAACAGCTGCCATGGACCAGCCATCACATCAATCTGAAGGAGAAGGAAAACGTCACAGAAGAGTACTTTGCGATAAACCCGAAAGGGCTGGTGCCTGCTCTGGTCCATGATGGGGTCGTCGTCACAGAGTCCAATGACATCCTGGTCTATCTTGAAGCAAAATATCCAGAACCCGGGTTTCGCGATGTGCCGGATGATGAACAGGCCGAGATCGACTGGTGGCTCAAGACTTCGGGCGAAATCCACCTGCCAGGCATCAAGACGCTTCAGTACTACCATCGCGTGGCCAAGATCCTCAAAAAGGATCCCGAGGAATACGCGCGCTACCAAAGCTTGCAGAAGGACCCGGAACTGAAGGCATTTCATGCCAAGCACGGTGCCCCTGGGTCCAGCCTGACGGAAGAAGACGCCGCCGCCGCCAAAGAGCTGATGGACGGCGTCTTTGCAAAGATGGAAAGGATTCTCGAGGCGTCTGACTGGATTGTCGGAAACACGTACTCGCTGGCTGATATTTCGTGGGGGCCGACCTATACGACAATGACAATCGGTGGATTCGATTTCTCTGTCTACCCCAACATCACGGCCTGGTACGAACGCATCAGTTCTCGACCACAATTCGACACGGCATTCCTCAAGTGGATCCGCGAGTCCGAATGGGGCCACGACAAGGCAAGCCAACTGCGGTCCCTAAATTGAAGAATCGAGAGACAAATGGCCAAGTCCTATCCCTTGCCTGATCCCGGCACTGCCACCGATGCAACGCGCGCGTCAAATGCCGCCGTTGCGCAGTCACTGCCTTTGTCGGACCAGACCGACTTCGAAAAGGCGCGTCGCGGGTGGATCGCGTCGATCGAGGGCCCAATCGTGACAGCTGAGGGCCGAGCAGCTTGGGACTCAAGCAACTTTGACTTTCTGAACACGCCCGCCCCGGAAACGGCCAACCCGTCCTTGTGGCGACAAGCTCAATTGAACGCCAACCACGGGCTCTTTGAAGTCACCGACGGAATATATCAAGTGCGCGGCTATGACATCGCGCTGATGACGATAATTCGTGGCGACACCGGATGGATCATCGTCGACTGCTTGATCTGCATCGAAACAGCGCGGGCGGCGTTGGCGTTGGCCAACCAACACCTTGGCAAACGCCCGATCAGTGCCGTTCTGATCACGCATACCCATGCCGATCATTTCGGAGGAACACGCGGCGTACTGACAGATGAGCTGATTTCCGACGGCAACATTCCAGTCATTGTTCCAGAGGGTTTCACCAAAAATGCGGTGAGCGAGGCGGTGCTGGCCGGCAATCAAATGGCACGGCGCGCGATGTACCAATTTGGACTGATCGTCCCGCCTGGTCCCGCAGGCTATCTCGATGCAGGCATCGGCAAAGGCAACGCCCGCGGCAACAGAAGCTTTGTTCTGCCAACGAAAGAGATTTCAGAAACTGGAGAAAGGATGACCATCGACGGTGTCGAGTTCGTCTTTCAGATGGCATCGGGCACCGAGGCTCCGGCGGAATTCACATTCTTTCTTCCGCAATACAAAGCGTTGTGCATGGCCGAAGTGACCTGTCGGACGATGCACAACATTCTGACGCTCCGCGGAGCGGAGGTTCGTGATCCGCTTCTGTGGTCACTTTGCATCGACGAAGCCATCGAATTGTTCGGCGACAAGTCGGACATCTACTTTGGCAGCCATTGCTGGCCGGAATGGGGCAACGCCAATGTCCGGGCTTTCATGGAAGAACAGCGGGACATTTATCGGTATATTCATGACCAGACCTTGCGACTGGCCAATACCGGCTACACGCCGCGAGAGATTGCAGAAGAGGTCCAAGAGCCAGAGTTCATGAAGCAGTCTTTCTCGGTCAGGGAGTATTACGGGACGCTCAACCACAATACGAAAGCCACATATCAGAAGTACTATGGTTACTTTGATGGGAACCCGGCCTCTCTGAACCCGCATACGCCGGTTGAAGAAGGGAAGCGATACGTCAGCGCCATGGGTGGGGCGGAAGCCGTTCTTGATACCGCCTGGGCTGCGTTCGAGGCGGGGGACTACCGCTGGGTCGCCACCATTCTCAATCACCTTGTGTTTGCGGACCCGACCAATCAGACAGGCCGGAACATGCTCGCGTCAGCTTATGAGCAGCTTGGATTTCAAGCGGAATCCGTGCTGTGGCGGAATATCTATCTTTGCGGCGCGCAGGAGTTGCGCGAAGGGAAAGAACCGCGTCAGGGTGTCGGGGGTGTCAACGAAGACATCGCCCGCGCAATGCCGTTGCGGGACTTCTTCAACCTGCTTGCCGTCAAGCTGGATCCGGAAAGGGCAAAGGGCGTGTCATTGACGATCAACTACGCGCTTACGGACACGGGCGACAGGGTGGCAGTCACGGTCAACAATCAGGTTGAGAACCATCGGCTGAACACCAGCAGCGTTGCGGCAGATCTTAGTGTTTCGCTGGCACGCATGACGCTGAATGACATCGCATACGGGCGCCTTTCGCTTGATGATGCGATCAAGGATGGGTCCGTTGAACTGACGGGGTCAGTTGACTTGTTCAGGTCCTATCTGGCGATGCACGATACCTTTGATCTCTGGTTCAACGTGATTGAACCTTAGGGGGCTTCATCGGTGGCTGGAGGCGATGGATCGGCTCAAATCTGGCCAAAAAAGGAAAGTCGCTGTTTTCGCGGGCCAGACCTTGTGCGGCGATCCGCATCCCTCATGCGCTTCTGCGGAGGGTGTGAAATCGCCCATGTCATACGACGGGCCATCCTCTTGGGTTCAAGAGCGGTTGTCGGACCCGTCAGTGAGCGTCATTTGGCGCCGCACCCCCACGCATAGCGGGTGGCATGCAAAAGTCCCCCACAATCAGGTTGTCGAAGGACTGAACGAGATAGAAGCGGAACCGAGGATCTCCAATGCGGAAATCGAGATTGGGGTTCATCATTTCGTTGTCGAACACCGAGAGGAGAAATTGCAATGCTATCGCGACCCGCTCTTCCAGCCCATCGCCGTTTTCAACCCGGTTCTTGTAGAGCGGAATGATCCTGTCACAGAGATACTCGAACCGCCTTTGCATAGGTGCCCACGTGTCGGGATGATCCAAGACTCGCGTGAATGTTTCGCGCAAGACTCCGCGCCAGGGGCCGGAAAAGATGCGCAGCATAAGGTCGACAAAGGCGGCACTTACGACCAGATGGGATGCCCCTTCGAAGGTGTCCGGGTCGAGATATTCGTCGTGAATCTTCAGATGTTCCGTAAACATCTGCGTGCGCATGAGTTCAAACAGAGCATCCTTGCTTTCGAAGCGGGAGTAGAATCCGCCGACCGACGATCCGGCCGCCTTCGCCAAAACGGGAATCGGCAGGTCCTTCATTTTCGTTTTCAAGAGCATCTTGCGCGCGGCAACGACAAATTTGTCTTGTAGAGCACGGCTGCGCTCTTGTCCCGCAGGCCTGACGCCCGGAACATGCTCATCATCGGAAAATCGTGCGATTTCACTCATTTCAAGCCTTCTAACGTGATCGAGATTGAGAATGCAGATTTCATCTTGCCATGTCAAACAGAATGAGTATTCTGATTTGAATAAGGCGTGGAGGAGCGCTGAGGGAGGACAACAATGGAGTTTCAGAAGCTGGGGCTTCTCACTCACAACGCCGAGCTTAGCTGGGGCGGCTTTACTATTTTCGGAACACTTCGTGGCAACACGGTGAGGCTCGTGAACATTCGCGGCGAGGAAGTTCATCACTGGGATCTGCCTGGCCCACTGGGCGGTCTTGCATATCTGTTGCCTGGTGGACGACTTCTGACATCGGTGATGATTCCCAGCGAATGTCCTCTGACGACGGCACGCGGTGGCCGCATTATTGAGATGTCTTGGGATGGGGAGATCCTGTGGGAATACACGGATGATACCCAGCACCACGATTTTCGCCGATTGGACGACGGCAGCACAGTCTACATCGGCTGGCGGGCACTGCCGGATGAATTCGCCGCACGAATCCCTGGCGGTGTCCCCGGCTCAGAAGTCGAGGGAAAGATTTACGAAGACTATTTTCGCATCATCTCGCCGGAAGGCGAGACTGTTTGGGAATGGTCAACCTCCTCGCTCGACCCCGAGAAATACCCGATCGCAGATGGCATCGATCGGGGCGAATTTGGCCATGCCAACACAGTCTGTCCGTTGCCAGATGGCAATTTCATGATCAGCTTCCGCAACCTCGACACGATGGCGGTCCTGTCGCGGACGGAAAGTCGTCTCATCTGGGAAAAACGCGACGAAAAATGGGGGCGCCAGCATGACCCGCAGCCTGTTTTTGACGGAAACCGGATCCTGTTTTTCGCCAACGGCTCCTACGACAAGCCCAAGCCGCAGCGTTCCGCTGTCATTGAGCTAGATGCGGAAACCGGTGATGAAGTCTGGCGGTGGGAAGCGGGCATTCCCTGGAATTTCTACAGCCACGTCATGGGCAACGTTCAACGCCTGCCCAATGGAAACACTCTAGTCTGTGAGTCGGTGAACGGTCGGATTTTCGAGGTTCACCGGGAAAGCATGGAGATTGTCTGGGATTTCATCAACTCGGACTTTTGCACTCATCTTCCCGGTGCGCGCGACCCGTCCAACCTGATCTTTCGGGCTTACCGGTACTCCGGCGATAGTCCCGAACTCGCCGGTTTCGACGTTGACAGATGAAAGGGCCAAAACAGCCACGGATACCTCGATGACGTTCAATGGTTCGTTGAATCAATTCTCAGGTGTTTTGGCTGCGGCATTTGCGGCGACATTGCGGTTCACCGGCGGATCGGCGCATGCCTCGATGGCTGATCAAGATGTGGTCGCCGAATGCAAATCTTTTGAAATGGAGGTTAACCTTGGCTTTGGATCTGTACTACCTGGAGGAAACTGACTCGGTATGTTCGAATCGTGTGGTGGTGACGCTCGCTGAAAAGGGCATCACCGATTGGACGCCGCACAAAATGATCTTGATGAATCGCGATCAGTTCAAGCCTGAATATTTGAAAATCAACCCGCAAGGGGTTGTACCGACGCTCGTTCACGATGGCGTGCCAATCCGCGAGTCCTCGCTGATCTGCAAGTACATTGACGATCTCTACCCGCAACCGTCTTTGAAACCAAAGGAGCTGTCCGAACAGTATCGGATGAACGAATGGATCAAGCTGTTCGATGAGCGCGCCTTTGAAGCCACGGCCGTGGTCAATTTCGTCACCAAGTTTCGTTTGACCGTGCCGCGGGACAAGATGGAGGAACGCTGGAAAGTGATCCCCAGCATTGACCGCCTCTATCGCCAGAAGTCGGTCGTGCTTGAAGGTGTGAATTCACCCTATGTGATGCGTGCAATCGGCTCGTTCGAAATGGTCTTCAAGTTTATGGAGCACGATCTTTCGGATGATCGGCCTTTTCTTATGGGCGACCAGTTCACACTGGCCGAGACCACATTGGCACCCTTCATAAAGGTGTTGGAGATGGTGCGCTTTCTGGATTTCTGGATGGAGCCCTTTCCCAAGACCCGCGCATGGTGGGACCGGATGGCAAGTCGCCCGAGCATGAAAAAGCTCGACGACTTCCCCTACAGCGCGGTGTCCGAAGACTCACCGCACGCTAAATCTGGTCGAGCGACCGAGGCGGAGTTCCGCAAGAAGCTCGAAGAGTACCGGGAGCAGTTCGATCATGCGTTCAACCCGGTCGATTGAGCGAAGCCTGACAAGCGCAATCCAAGCTGGGCGAACACTCCCAGCGCCCATGGCTCGGAGTCTCTGACCTTGCGGCTGGATCGAGCAAGGCGAGCTGGTCCAGTAGTTGCTCATAGATTTCGGCGCCGAGTTTGGATCCAAAGTCATTGACGATCCGTGTGGCTTCGACGCTGTGTCGGTCGATGAGTTTTTGCCCGTTGGCGAGATTTCAGTGCCTGTTCCTCGCCCCGAAACATCCGACAGCTCGTCAGCCGGGAAGATCTGCCGACGCTGAAATGAACAGGCCAAAACCGCCAAAATCACTGTGACAAGATACTAGCTGATTTCGGAATAAAGCGTCTGAAGGTGCTCCAGCCCATCAGGAATGTCGTCAATCCCCAGACCGGGCCCGTCGGAACATTTCCACATGCCGTCGGCCACTGGTTCGCCGCCGTCGAAGAACATCGACCTCAATGGGTTGTCGTTGACATCGACCTCCAGCATCCCGTCCCCGCCCACGCCGGCCAGAAGTTCGGCCGACGCGACCATGCCGATGCCTGCGCCAAGGAAGTGCGGGAAATAGCGGCGGCCATTGGCAAGCGCGTTCCGTGCCACTGCGAGACAGCCGGAGACACCGCCCCATTTCGTCACGTCGGGTTGAATAACGGACAGATGACCCGACTTGATGGCGTGATCGAAGTCTGCTTCCGCGAAGATGTTTTCTCCTCCCGCCAGCGGAATTGTGGAATGGTCCGCAAGAGCTTGCCATTGGGTGGTGTCAGCGAAGACGGGCAGCGGTTCTTCCAGCCAATGCAACGGAACTACCGCGACGCCGGTCACGAATTGTCGGGACTGTTCCAGCGTCCAAGCCTGGTTGGCATCGCAAGCGATCAACTCGTGCTCCGCCAACTCCGCCTGGATGTCGCATACGGCGGCGATGTCGGCCTCCATATCGAAGCCTACTTTCAGCTTGAACCTATGGTGCCCATCGGTCCGCGCGTGCGGCATCAGGTCACTCGCCGCTGCAATCTGGATGCCGCTCGCATACGCTGGCACACTGTCCGGCGCGGCCGCGCGGATCAGGCGTCGGAGCGGAAGGCCCGTGCGGCGTGCGGCCATGTCCCAAAGCGCGATGTCGAGCCCGGCGATCGCTTGGGCGAACGGTCCGACTTCACCGCACTGCACGGCGCGAATTCGAGACCGGGCGTCAAGCTTGCGGAAAAACTCCGCCGGTGACGCTGCCTTGGTATCAAAGACCAGATGTGCCAAGTCCATTTCGAGAAGGCGCACACGATGCTCGGCCCCGGCGGCGGGCCAGTTTGCCCAGATCTCTCCCCAGCCGAATGCACCGTCGCGGTCTTCGACCCGAACCAGCACCGCCGGTCGATCATGCATTACGCCGAAGGACGTGGCGACCGGCTCCTTCGTGGGACAGCGGAAGGCCCAAGCCTGAATGCGGGCAATGTCGATCATGCGAGAAGGTCCATCTCGAGGCGGACGAAGTCGCTTCGGTAGGTTACGTCTGCAAAGTAGAGCACCCGATCATCGCGATCGCAGATGACACGACGGACCTCGACGACCGGATCGCCAACCGCAAGGCTCAGCAAGACAGCCAATTCGTAGTCGCACTTTCCGATCGTCAACGACTGGCGGGCGCGTGCTACGTCGATATCGTCGGAATCGACAAGCACAGGCAAGGCAAGCTGTGTTCTGAATTCGGCTTCGTGGCGGGCAAACAGGTCCTTGTCGAAGTAGATCGAGATTACGCAATAGGTTTCGCCGTCGCGCGCATGGGTGCGGCGCAAAAGATGATAGCCGTTGTCCGACAGCTCACCAATCAACGGCTCGCCCGGCACTTCAGCGTCGCGATCTTCCAGCAGAACAAGCGCGGGTTTGTCCCCGCGATATAGGTCGACTAGCGTGGATAGACGCGTGCCCAGATGTAACCGGTCCCGTGCCGGGGGCGGCGGCAAGACCGTCGTTCCGCGCCCACGTCGCGAGTCCAGCAAGCCCTCTTCTTCCAGGATTTTCACAGCTTGCCGCACTGTAATCTTGGCGACCGAGTACTCTGCCGAAAGCTCGGAAATCGTTGGCAAGAGTTCACCCGGTGTCCAGACGCCACGACCCAGGTTCTGTCGCAGGATCTCGGCAATCTGGAGGTAGAGTGGAGATCGGCTTTGCCGAAGAGCATCTGCCATGTGCGCGGTCACCCGAATAAGTTCTAAAAACCTATATATAGATTTTTTGTTGCGTGACCAGCGCTGGCCGACTAGTCCTATCAGATAGAACTTTTGCGGATGGCCTGCGTGACTGGCTATGATTTCGTCATCATCGGATCGGGAACGGCGGGGTCGACGCTTGCTGCGCGCTTGTCCGAAGATGAAGCAGCGCGCATTCTTGTCCTAGAAGGTGGTGGGGCAGACCGCGGTTTCTGGCTGAAGCTTCCTGTTGGCTATTACAAGTCGATCTACGATGAACGCGTTTCGCACTTGTATCTTGGCGAGCCCGATCCGGGAATCGCAGGGCGACGGGCGGACTGTCCGCGTGGGCGGGTTGTTGGCGGGTCAAGCTCGATCAACGGGTTGATCTATATCCGGGGACAGCATGCGGACTTCGATGAATGGGAAGCTCTTGGAGCGGACGGGTGGTCGTTCCAGGACGTGTTGCCACACTTCAGGGCGGTTGAGACCTATGCCGGGCCGCCGTCGCAATTTCGCGGTGCACACGGTCCCTTGCAGGTCTCGGACCTGCGCAATGACAATCCGGCGTGCAACGACTGGCTGCGGGCGGCCTTGGCCCATGGGCTGCCACGGAACGACGACTTCAACGGTGACAGCGCTCATGGCGTAGGAACATACCAACTGACTTTGCGCGGACGATGGCGCGACAGTGCGGCAACGGCCTTTCTCCATCCGGCGTTGCAGCGACCAAATCTCTCGCTGGAAACAAATGCCCATGTGACGTCGATCATCTTTGACAGGTCACGCGCCGTGGGCGTGCGGTATGTCAGGGACGGTGTGGAATCCAAGGTCCACGCCGACTGCGAAGTGATCCTTTGCGGCGGGTCTGTCCAGTCGCCGCAGCTGTTGCAATTGTCGGGGATCGGGCCAGCCGATCTTTTGCGCGAGCACGGCATTTTCGTGCGCCAGGATGCTTCAGAGGTTGGTGAGAACCTGCAAGACCATTTGCAGATGCGCACGATTGTGGAGTTGGGCGAGCGTGGCGCATCGCTCAACGATCACGTGCGCAACCCGTTCGCCCTGGCCAAAATGGGCCTGGAGTGGCTGCTGCAAGCGCGCGGACCCCTGACCGTCGGCGCAGGCCAGGTTGGCGGGGCTGCCTGCACAAAATACGCCGAAAGAGGGCGCCCGGATCTGCAATTGTTTGTTATGCCGCTGTCGGTCGACAAACCGGGATTGCCCCTGCATCGCTACTCCGGCTTCACAACCTCGTTTTGGCAGTGCCACCCGGAAAGTCGCGGCTCGGTTCAGATCGCGACGACCGATCCACTCGCTGATCCGCGCATTCGCACAAATTATCTTTCAAGCGACAAGGACCAGAAGGTTGTCGTTGAGGGCATCCGCCTGGTGCGCGAGCTCTATAGGCGGCCCGAGTTTCGCCAGCGGTGGCGGCGCGAGGTCGTTCCGGGTGCCGAGCATCAGAGCGACGCCGAAGTGCTTCAGGCCGTGCGCCAAATGGCAGGAACGGTCTATCATCTGGTTGGCACCTGCCGCATGGGATCGGACACGCGGGCTGTCGTGGACCCCGAGTTGCGGGTGAACGGTGTCGACGGGCTGCGCGTCGTCGATGCCTCCGTCATGCCAAGGATCACTTCGGCCAACACCAATGCGGCCACCTACATGATCGCCGAAAAGGCCGCCGCAATGATCCGCGCCGAGGTCTCCGCCAAAAGACATCAGATCAGTCTGGAAAACACCCATGCCAATTGAAATTCTCAACCCCGTTGCCCCGGACCAAATCGTGGCAACTTGCGGTGAGACGTCCGTCAGCGACTTGGATGATCACGTCGGGCGCGAAGAGATCTTCGGTCCGTTCCTGTCGGCGATCGCCCATGTCCCGGTGGACGAGGCTGCAAGTGTCGAAAACGACATCACCTTCGGCTATTCGTCCTGCCTCAATTCCGAATGCGCTGGCCTTGTGGAACGCATTGTTGCCGAAGGCGAAAGCGGCATGCTGCATGTCAACACGGGCGAAGTCCCAGAGATCCAATTGTCGCTTGTCGGCGTCATGGACAGCACGGTGGGCGTCGGCGGGTTGTACGGCCCCGCGATCATCCGGTTCGATGCCATCGAGCACCCGGTCGATCGCAGGGCCAGCGTGTGAGGGCGCATTGATGACCGATCAACCGAACATCCTGATGATCATGGCCGACCAACTGGCACCGCAGGCGTTGTCATTCTATGGCAACCCGGTTTGCAAAACGCCGAACCTGGACCGGTTGGCGGCGGAAAGCGTGATCTTCGACAATGCCTACTGCAACTATCCGGTTTGCGTGCCGTCGCGCGCCTCGATGATGTCGGGACGGCTGGTCCCCGCAATCAAGGTCTGGGACAACGCCTGCGAACTGCCCTCCAGCCAGCCGACGCTGGCACATCATCTACGCCACCTTGGCTATCACACGGTCCTGTCGGGAAAGATGCACTTCATCGGCCCAGACCAACTGCACGGATTCAACGAACGCACGGTGACGGACGTATACCCGTCGGGTTTTGAATGGGTGGCCGACTGGCAGGCGGGCCCGGCCTTCGTTCCTTCGGCGACGGGATTGAACGGTGTCGTCGATGCCGGACCTGCGGCACGGACCTTGCAAGAGGACTTCGACGAAGAAGTCGCCCATTCCACCGTTCAGACGATGTATGATCTTGCGCGGCGTGCCGCTGACGCGGGCCCTTGGTTTCAAATCGCGTCATTCACCAGCCCGCACACGCCGTTTGTCGCTGATAAACAGTACTGGGACCGCTACGACCCCGACGAGATCAACATGCCTAAAGTCGGTGCGCTGCCCTTCGACGACCTCGACTACGCGTCTCGCGCGCTGTTCTTTGCCCATGGGCGGCACCGGCATCGAGTTGTCGAAGATGACCTCCGCCGCGCACGGCGCGGCTATTACGCCATGATCTCATTCATCGACGACAAGGTGGGCGAGATCCGCGCGGCATTGGAAGCCAGCGGTCAGACCGACAACACCGTTATCATCTTCTGCTCAGACCACGGCGAGATGCTGGGCGAACGCGGAATGTGGTTCAAGCAAAGCTTCTATGAATGGTCGGCGCGGGTTCCCTTGATGATTTCGGCACCGCAGCTATATGCGCCGCGACGGGTGAAAGAGTGCGTCTCGCTAGTCGATCTGCTGCCGACGCTGGTTGGCATCGGGGGTGGCGAGGTGGCGCTGCGTTGTGACGGTGAGAGCCTTGAGCCCGCGTTGACGGGAGGAACGACCCGCGATCTGGTGACTTCCGACTACTATGGCATCGGACCTTGCGTGCCGCACCGCATGGTCCGGCAGGGTCGGTTCAAGCTGATCTATACTCACGGTCACCCCGACCTGTTGTTCGATCTTGAGGCGGACCGCGACGAACTGCTGAACCTTGCGGGCGATCCGGCCTACGAGGACACGCTCGTGCGGCTCAAGTCCATTCTTTTGGACGGCTGGGATCCGCAAGAAATCGACCGACAGATCCGCGCCAGCCAAGCCGAACGGCTGTTCCTAAAGGCCACACCCGGCGATCCAGCTGACTGGGATTACGTGGCGCGCAAGGGCGACGAGACGCGCTATGTACGACGTGGATCCGGTGGCGTGGATGGAACCAAGGCAGACCGGCGATTGCCCAAGATCGATCCGATCCCTCCACATTTTCCTGCCATTTCTCAGGAGGATGTGGCCTCGATCATCGATGGATTCTTGCCGTTGCCTGCACATCTTTCCGAGAGTGAACGCGATGCTGGCAGGTCCTGAAAACCGGCCCTCTTTCAGGAATGTGAGGAACCTTCTTGAGCACGAAGCGTTTGACAGAATCGAGGCAGTCCCATTACAAACTAACAGATGGTTAGTAAAAGCCCCTCAGGCGCGACCCCGGCCAGCCTTCGCCGCACGCATCGGGGCCTTATGCTGAGCCGCATCCAGGCAGAACCAGGGGTGTCCCGTGCCGATTTGGTCCGGCGCTTCGGATTTTCCGAAATGGCCTTGACACGGATCGCGCGGGATTTGCTGGGCGCCGAGATTATCGAAGAGTTTGACCCGCCCGCGCCGGACACCGGCAAGCAACGCAGAATTGGCCGGCCGCGCATTGGGCTGCGGATCATTCCCAAGGGCGTTTTTGCAGCGGGCATTACCGTGTCGGCCTATTTCTCCGAAGTGTCGATCTGCGACGCGAATGGCCAGACAATTGCCCGCCAGGGAGTCGACAACACGTCTTTCGAAGACACCGCCGAAACCGCGCGACTTTATTCCAGCGCACTGTGTGCCCTGATAAATGAGACCGGAATCGATATTGACCGTATCGTTGGTGTCGGCGTGGCCCTGTCTGCCGATACGTCACCCGACCGGAACGAGATCGTCCGGTCTGAGTATTTCGGGTGGGGAAACGACGGCGGCCAGTTCTGGGAGGAAGTGCGCAGGAACACTGGCCTGCCGGTGGAAATCGAGAACATCGCCAACGCGCTAGCCCTGTCGGAGATGCGGTTCGGTGCAGCACGCGATGTCTCTGAATTCGCGCTGGCTCATGTCGCGACCTTTGCGGGTGTCGGTGCCGTCTCCGACGGTCGGGTGGTGCGTGGTGCGTCTGGTGGTGCGGGTCGCATTGGCCATTTCCGCTCGGAGACGCGGTCGCTGCGCTGCACCTGCGGGCGGAACGATTGCCTCAATCTATCCGCCACGGGTTTCGGACTGCTCGCCAAGCTGGGAAAGCTGGATCACGACACGTTCGATTGCTCGAAACTGCCAGTCTATGCCAGGTCACTCCTGGCAGCGGTCGATGACGCATCGAACGCTGACCACCTTCACGAGGCCGGGCTGCGTCTGGCCGAAGCGCTGGACCCACTGGCCAAGATTCTTGCGCCCGAATTGATCATCCTCAGCGGCACGCTGGGGTCGAAAGATGCCTATTTCAAAGGTGCCGAGCAAGAGCTGACCGCCTCCTTCGGTTATGGACCCGACAGCGGGTTTCGATTGGTGAAGGGTGTGGTTTCACCTGCCGACGCAGCGTCTCTGCTGGCATTGCACACGTTCTGCTATTCTGATCGGCTTGACTTCGAGCGCCTGCACAACAGCGCATCCGGCAATGTCAAAGAGGCGGCCAATGCGTAGCGCACTGCCTGACCGGCTATGTGGCTGGCTCATCGGCATTCTGTCCGTGTTGCTGGTTGGCCTGACGCTCTACACCGCCTATTTCGGCGTTTTCCCCGATGGCCTGCAGCGCAGCGGTCACCTGCTTCTGGTCATAGCGCTGGTCTACGTTGTCGCGCTTAGGGCCTCCATGGAAACGGAAGGGCGGGCCGGCCTCTCGCTGACCCTGCGGAGGCTCTGGATTCTTGTTGTCCTCGCTGCGGGCATCATCGCGACCGGGCATCACCTTGTGAACTTCGACGCCATCAATGACCGATGGGGCGAGATCACAGACCTCGAGATTTTCTTTGCCGTCATTCTGATGGCGGTCCTGTTCGATGCGTGCCGCCGGACAGTCGGCTGGCCGATCGTGATCCTGGCATCTATTTTCATCGCCTACGGACTGTTCGGTGCTTACTTGCCCGATGGCTTGGCGCATCGAGGCTATTCCCTGAAACGTGTCACCGCGCAGCTTTATCTTGGCGGCGGCGGTATCTTCGGCACGCCGTTGGGCGTCAGTGCCACCTTCGTCACCGGCGTCGTGGTTTTGGGTGCCTTGCTGGAGAAGACTGGCGCCGGGCAGGTGCTGATGGATTTCGCCACAGGGCTGACGGGCCGCTTGCGTGGCGGACCCGCGAAGGCAGCCGTGGTTGGTTCCAGCCTGATGGGCATGATTTCCGGCACCGCCGTCGCGAATGTGCTGACCACTGGTCCAATCTCGATTCCGCTCATGCGCAAGAGCGGCTATCGCAAGGAAGCCGCAGGGGCGATCGAGGCGGTCGCCTCCACCGGAGGGCAGTTGATGCCCCCGGTGATGGGTGCCGCGGCCTTTATCATGGCCGAATTCACCGCGACGTCCTACCTGACAATTGCCAAGGCAGCTTTCCTGCCCGCGGTGATCTTCTATGCCGTGCTGTTGGCGATGGTGCATTTCGAGGCGGTGAAACGGAACATCGCCCTCCTGCGCGACGCAGATACCGTTGTGGATTGGGGATCCATCGCCAAACGGTCCTATCTGTTGGCGCCCCTGCCGGTGTTCATCGGCATGCTGCTGAACGGCTATTCGATCATGCTGTCATCGTTCTGGGCAGTGGCCACGTCGGTGATCGTCAGCTACTTGAGCCGCGCCTCGGCGCAGACGCCGCGCCGGGTGATCGAGACCGCGATTGCGGCGGCCAATGCCGTCATCCCGGTTGCCTTGGCTTGTGCCGCGGCGGGGATGATCATCGGGATCATTACGCTGACAGGCATCGGGCTGAAGTTCTCGACCCTCGTGGTGCTTCTGTCAGGCGGTCAATTGCACGTCGCCCTGGTGCTGACCATGCTCACTTGCTTGATTCTTGGGATGGGACTGCCGACTGCGGCGGCCTACATCCTGGTGGCCACGCTGGTCGCGCCTGCTCTCGTCGATCTGGGAGTCGGGCTTCTGGCAGCCCATCTGTTTGTGCTTTACTCGGCGATGCTGTCCTCGATCACGCCGCCAGTTGCGCTTGCGGCCTACGCGGCGGCCTCGATCTCGCATGGCAACCCTTTGAAGATCGCAGTTTTGGCCTGCCAGTTCGGCATGGCCGCCTTCGTGGTTCCGTACTTCTTTGTCTACGACCCAGCCCTTCTGGCGATCGACGTCACCTGGGTACAGGTCGTCCTGTCCTTCGTCACCGCCGTCGCCGGAGGCGTCGCGGCCAGTGTAGCGATGATGGGCTTTTTTGCATACCGCCTGAGTGTCATCGAGCGTCTCGGATTTGCGCTGGCGGCAGTGCTCTTCCTAAGCTCGGACTGGCGGTTTGACGCCGTGGCGGTGCTGATGGCGGCGGCACTGATCGCCTGGAACCTGCGCATGGGCACACCTCACGAAACTACCGCAACGGAAATCGGTTCGTAACCGATCACATCAACCAAAAGGGAGAACTCCAATGAAACTCACGCTTAGAAACACACTGATTGCGGCGGCAACACTTGTCGCCCCGGTTGCAGCTCAGGCCGACTTCTTCTCAATCGGATCCTGCCCGGTGGGATGCACGGCCTACACATGGTCCGCGGGCATTGCCGACGTTATCAACAAGAACGTCGAAGCCATCGAGGTCACGGCAGAAGAAACCAAGGGCTACGTGGCCAACATCAACCTGTTGCAGGCTGGCGAGATAGAGGCCTCGATGGCGACGTCCCTGTCGTCCTACGAAGCATGGGCGGCGACCGGCCCCTACGAGGGCAGCGAACCCGGCAAGATCCTGTCGTGGATGTCGATCGCACCGGTCGGCATGCATATCATCACGCTGGAAGGTGGCCCCATCAATTCGGTCGAAGACCTGAAGGGCAAGCGGGTCGGCATGGGCCAGCCAGGTGGCGTGTCAATGCTGGATGCAAACGCGTTGATGGGCATGGTCGCGGGCGAGGATTTCGAGGCCTTCCGGGTACGTCTTGCCGACATGGTCGACATGCTGAGCGACGGCAACATCGACGCCGCGCTCTGGAACGGGTCGTTTCCTCTGCCTCCGGTCATCAAGCTGTCCGCACAACGTGACGTGAAGCTGATCCCGATTTCGGACGAGTTCTTCGCCGACCTCAACGCCAAGTACCCGCCCTACTTCCGCCTCTCTATTCCTGGCGGCACCTACGAGGACGTGGCGGCTGACACGCCCACCTACGGCCTCGCGAACGGGCTGGTTGTCCTGGCCGATGTATCCGAAGAGCGCGTCTATGAGATGACCAAGGCGATCTTCGAAAGTCTCGACGATCTGGCTGGCGTTCACCCGGCCTTTGGCCGCGTCTCCAAGGACACCGTGCTGAACGGCTTTGGCGCCCCGTTGCATCCTGGTGCGCTGAAGTACTACCGCGAGATTGGCGTGCCCGGCATCGAAGAATTCGTTGCTCGCACCGGCGGATAATTCAACACTCTCATATCCGCCCGGGCCGGCGTCCGGGCGGATATGCTTGCGCAAGGATTCCCATGACACGCCCCAACATCCTCGTCATCCAGGCGGACCAGATGACCGCGCTTTGCCTGTCTGCATATGGCAAGCCCTACGCGATCACGCCGAACATCGACAAGATGGCCGACAACGGGACGACCTTTGCCAACAGTTACTGCAACAACCCGGTCTGCGGCCCTTCGCGCGCCTCGATGATGACCGGACGCCTCCCATCGGACATCGGAGTCTTTGACAACGGGGCCGAGTTCTTGCCGTCCGAGCCGACCTACGCCCACTACCTGCGGACCCTAGGTTACAAGACTACGCTGTCAGGCAAGATGCACTTTGTCGGACCGGACCAACTGCACGGGTTCGAGGAACGCCTGACCACTGACATTTACCCGTCGGATTTCGCCTGGACCATGGATTGGGACAGGACGGATGAGGCCTATGCGCCCTCGGTGATGAGCCTTCTAAGCGTCGTCGAGGCAGGCCATTGCCAGCGGAACCTGCAACTCGATTACGACGAAGAGGTTTTCGTCGCTGCGCGGAAAGAACTCTATGACCACGCAAGGTCAACAGACGATCGCCCGTTCATGCTGCACGTCTCGTTCACCCAACCGCACAACCCCTTCGTCGCAGGCCGAAAATTCTGGGACATGTATGAAGGCCGTGACATACCGGAACCCGAAGTGCCCTACATTCCCTACGAGGAAAGGGATCCTTGGTCGCAGCGCTATTTCATGACGATCCGTCAGGATGAATTCGAGATCACGTCTGAACAGCTTTGCAACTCGCGCCGCGCTTACTTCGCGATGGTTACTCATATCGACGAACTGGTCGGCGGGCTGATCGAAACGCTGGAAAGCATCGGGCAGCTTCATAACACCTACATTTTCCTGACCTCGGACCACGGCGAGATGCTGGGCGAGCGCGGCATGTGGTTCAAGTTCAACCCATACGAGGCTTCGCTGCGCGTGCCTTTGATCATGCAAGGCCCCGGCGTCAAGGCGGGCCACCGGGAAGAGGCCCTGGCATCGCTGGTCGACCTGCTGCCGACCTTTACCGACATTGCCAGCGGTGGAACCTTCGACGATTTCGTCGCACCGCGCGATGGTCAAAGCCTGTTTGACCGGCCCGAGCGATACGGACCCGACGACCGGGTCCTTGTCGAATCCACTGGCGAGAGCCTCTACGGACCGGCGTTCATCATGATCGAGGGGGCGAAGAAGCTGGTCTACACGCGCACCGATCCCAAGATGTTTTTCGACATGGAGGAGGATCCCCTCGAACTGACCAACCTGGCCGAGGCGCCGGAACATCAGGATCAAATCAACCGCATGTTCGTGGCCATGATGGACCGCTGGGACGAGACAGACCTTCAAGACCGAATCCGTAAGTCGCAACGCAAACGTCTCTTTGTCCAAGACGCCATGAAGCACGGACGGTTTCCAAGTTGGGACTTCGGCCCCAGCTATGACCCCGGGAAAGTCTATGTCCGCGGCGGCACCGACCCAAGTACGACCGCCACAAAGCAACGCGGGCGTTTCCCTTATGTGCCCGTTACTCCTCCGCAGTTCCCACGTGATTGCAAGAAGAGAGAGTAATGACG
>JAJDVJ010000151.1 GCA_022826205.1 Silicimonas sp.
ATGCGGGTGACTGGGCACGCCATTGCAACTCCGACCTCGACTGCCCCGACCTGCCGACAGATCACATCCTCTGAACCGACGCCGCAAGCACCGTTTTACTTTCGCGACAGGGCTCGCGCCGCGCGCGGGCGGGGGCTACCATATCCGTTGTCGCGCATCCGGGCCCGCCGAGGCATTTCCATACAGGAAAGCGGGGGCAGAGTGCGTCTCTGAGCATTTACACCAAGCAAGGAAGCTATGCCGCTTCCGTCTCATTCTCTTCCGCCTTCTCAAACGTGACCCTGTAGCCGAGCGCCTCAACGACCCGTGACAACGTGTTGACGGTCGGATTGCCGCCAAGGCGGAACGACTTGTACAGCACCTCCCGGCTGATCCCAGCGCTCCTTGCGATCTCGGTCATCCCGCGCGCTCGTGCAATGTCGCCAATGACCGCCACGATCAACGCCGGGTCGCCGTTCTCCAGAGCGTCCTCGAGATAGACCTGCTGTGCCTCAACCGTGCCCAGGCGTTCCGTCGGATCCCACAGTTCCGTTTTTTTCGTCATTCTCAATCTCCTTTTTCAGTCGCTTGGCCTCGGCGATGTCAGCGTCCTGCCTCTTCTTGACTCCACCGCAGAGCAACAGGACGATGCTGTCGCCACGCCGCGTGAAGTACAGCCGATAGCCCGGCCCGTAATGGATGCGCAACTCGCTGACACGGTCACCAACGCTCCTCACGTCGCCCGTATGCCCCACGGAAAGCCTCCTGATGCGCGCGTCAATGATCGTGACAGCGCGCGTCCCTCAGGCCGCCATGCCAGCGCCTGAACTCGTGGGTTTGCCGAACTTCCAGCATCTGTGAATTCATTTGTGTAATTTAGTGCACACCCCCGGACTCTGTCAAGAGAACGGGACGCGGCATGCCTCATCAAGGACGCCTCACTGAGCCGGGCCCCAGCGGTCACCGATTGCTCCTGAACCGTCCAGCGCAGCGATGGAGGTTCTTCACATGAAGAAGTGGGAGAGAGGATTCGCTTCTGGCAGCCCGCGCATGGACCCCCTTGCCACGGCGTGGACAACCCAATCTCGATGCCGGTGCCCAGAACAACTACAATCGCCTCGGAGTCCGCGGACTCCCGATCCTGGACTCAAGGTCTCCCTCCCGCCGCTGTCACCGTTGCCTGGCGTTCATCTTCCAGCGGGCCGCGTGCCTGGTCGTCCTCGATGCTAGCCCCTCGCCGCTGTGGACAAGTCCCGATCCTATGCTGTTCCCATTCAAACTCCCCGCCGGGGCGTCGCATCCCGGCTCTGGCTGACGCTTGGCAGGACGCTGCTGCGCAGTTTGTCGGAGTATGCCGACATCGCATGGGACATGCGTCAGTGCTCTTGCCGCAAATCCAGGCACATGTCAGTAACCTAAAATCCGCGCCTAGAATGACAGGACTTGAACCATGCCGACCCTAACAAAGACGTCTGCACAAATGGTGGCCGAAGCACGCGACCGCATTGACGAGATCGAAACTTCGGACCTTATCGCCACGGCCAATGACCCGAACGTCGTCATAGTTGACATCCGCGACATCCGCGAACGCGAGAGGACGGGCTTCATCCCCGGTAGCGTGCACGCGCCACGCGGCATGGTCGAATTCTGGATTGACCCTGAAAGCCCGTACTTCAAGGAGGTGTTCGGACAGGAAGGCAAGAAGTACGTGTTCCACTGTGCAAGCGGGTGGCGGTCGGCCCTAACCGTTGCCACGCTCAAGGACATGGGGTTCGAGGCCGCACACCTGAAAGATGGGTTCTCGTCCTGGGAAGAACTCGGCGGCCCCGTCGAAAAACCTGAGCCGCGTGGCGGAAAGACTTGATTTCCGGAAGGATGCAGGAGTCACGAGGGGGAGAATGACGCCATGACCGGAAAGTCCGTCAGCCGATACCCCGTTCCCGACATCAAGGACATGCCTGACGATATCAGGGAGGTTGTTCTGGCCGTTCAGGAGAAGGTCGGATTTGTTCCGAATGTCTTTCTTGTCCTGGCGCACCGACCGGACGAGTTCAGGGCGTTCATGGCGTATCACGATGCGCTCATGGAACGTGAAAGCGGCCTGACCCAGGCCGAGCGTGAAATGATCGTCGTTGCCACGTCCAACAACAACGGTTGCCTGTATTGCGTCATCGCACATGGCGCCATTCTTCGGATACGCGCAAAGAGCCCTACCATCGCGGACCAGGTGGCGGTGAACCATCGCAAGGCCGACATCACGCCTCGCCAGAAGGCGATGCTTGATTTCGCCCTGAAGGTCTCAAACGACTCCCGCGCGATTTGCGACTCGGACTTCGAAGCGCTGCAGGAGCATGGCTTCAGCGACGAGGACATCTGGGACATCGCCGGGATTTCCGCGTTCTTCGCGATGAGCAACAGGATGGCGAATTTCACGTCCATGCGCCCGAACGACGAGTTCTACGCTCTGGGACGTTAGCGCAAGCCCGTCATCTTCACGCGCCAGATCGGGCTGATTCCTGCTCGCCTTCAGGGGGCGGGGTAGCGCCCGGCGCACCGAGTCCGAGCGCCGCCCCTAGCCCACCGTGACGCACAATCAATACATCCTGGTCCGCGAAGGCCTGGGCGCTGACGTCTTCGGGGTCGCACACGGCTCGCAGTTCAGCCTCCAGCTCCGCGAGAATATCCGAGTGACCGGGATCAGACGCGAGGTCAGTCATCTCTTCCGGATCCGCAACGAGGTCGAATAGCTCCGGCGCGAATCCGACATAGTAATTGAGCTTCCAGCGGCCGCGCCGCAACATGAAGCCGCCCGAAACTGAGCCTACGGCGTGGTATTCGCTGAAGACCACGCGGTCCGTCTCTTCCGGCCGCGCAGCAATCGAGGCGAGCGACTCCGTGCCGGCTGCCGCATCGATCTCGCATCCGAAGTGATCCGCAACCGTCCGCGACAGGTCCAGCAGGCTCACTGGCGTGTCGCATGTGCCGCTTGGCACGTCCGGTCCTGCCATGATCAGAGGCACTGCAACGCTTTCCTCGTAGAAATTCGACTTGCCCCAAAGCCCGCGCGCACCGACGTTGTCGCCGTGATCCGACGTGTAGGCAATTGTCGTGCTGTCCTTCATGCCGCTCGCCTCCAACGCATCCAGAATGCGCCCGACATTGTGATCCATCCAGGAACAAAGCCCGTAATATGCCGACATCGCCGCCAGCCGCTCCGCCGGATCCCGAAACCTCTCGTCGTTATTCATGAGTGCGTTTTGCATTTCCGCCCAAGGATGCCGCTGATAGCCCGTCGACGGGTGCAGCTTGGCCTCCGGCAAGCGCTCTGCGGGATACATGTCAAAGAAGGGTTGCGGGACAACCAAGGGAAAGTGCGGCGCCACCAGCCCGACAAACAGGCACCAGGGCCCGTCGTCGCCTGACACGGCACGTTCGGCCAGCCAGCTTTCCGTACGCCTGACGACGGCATCGTCATATCGCGTGTATCCGGACTCTCCGGGCCCGACATGCGGACCGAGCATGCGATCGCCGTCCCTGGCCACGCGCTCCGACTCGCGACGAACGGAGCCCCAGACTTGTCCGATGCCGTCCTTTACATGCATCGGCATGTGCTGCCTGTCGAACCCCGTTGGATCCCTCTCGTCTCGATAATGAAGCTTTCCGATCGACTCGGTCAGGATGCCCTTTTCCTGAAGTGCGTGCCCCCAACCCGGGACGCTTCCCGTGTAGGGCATCGCGTTGTCCCAGCACCGCAACTGATGCACATGCCGGCCGGTTGCGAAACTGGCGCGTGCGGGAACGCAGATGGGCGAAGGCGTGTAGGCGTTGGTGAAGCGAACTCCCCGGCTGGCAAGCCTGTCGAGGTTAGGTGTTCTTGCCAAAGGGTGCTCTGCGCAACCCAGCGCCCGGGCCTGATGCTCGTCAGACATTATGACCAGGAAATTCGAAGTCATCAAAAAGCGTCGACCCGGTCTGCGACTTCCTCAAGCCGGTCCAAGGCGTCAAACATGACTTCGCGTTGCGTGGCATCCATGGAGCCTAGGAGAGCGTCCTGGCGGGCGTACATGTGAGGCGCGGCCGAGTCGAAGACGCGTGCACCCGACTTGGTCATCGAAAGGAGCTGTTGCCGCTGGTCCGAGTCATCCGACCGGGCTTTCACAAGCCCCGCCCGGATCAGCGACTTCACGGTCCTGCTGATGAGGGCCTTGTCAAAGCGGGTCATGCGGGCCACCTGCCCGACCGTCGTCTCCGTGAAGGCATCCAGCATCACGAGAACTCTCCACTGCACCAAGGTCAGCCCCCCATGCCGCCTGAGAATCCTTGTCGCCTGCGCGTTCAGCTTCACGTGAAGCCGCGCCAGACGGTACGACACGCGTTGATCCAGCGGTCTTCCCATCTGACCTGACTGCGACGCCAAGGAAGTGTCCATCTGCTCCTCCCGATTGATGGCAGGGTCTCACGGAAAGGTTGACGGGTCAACTTTTTCGTTGACCTGTCGGCCAAGCTGTGTGCAATTGAGCAGAATCTGAAACTTGGGAGGACTTGATTCAATGACACGACTGTTGAAAGCCACGGTAATGGCACTTGGCCTGGCCGCCGCCGCATCGGGCGCCGCGGCAGCGGACTGGACGCCGCCCGGACCCATCAAGATGATCATTGCATTCCGGGCCGGCGGCGGCGCGGACACCCAGGCACGCCTGATCGCAGAAGAGCTCGAGGCGCGCCACGGATGGAAGATCATCCCCGAGCAAGTGACCGGCAAGGGCGGCATCAATGCCGCTTTGGCGCTGAAGGACGAGCCTGCTGACGGCACCGCGATCGCAATCCTCGTTACCGAAACCCTCGGCTACAACATGGTGGCCGCGAAAGGGTCCGGCCTGTCGCCTTCCGACTTCACCGGGCTGACGACCACGGCAGGCTTCCAGATGGGAATCGTGTCCAAGACCGACAGCGGCTACACGACGCTCGCCGACGTGTTCGAGGCTGCCAAGGGCGGCGCGGAAATCCGCTTTGGCGTGATGTCGCCGCGCCTGGCCGATCTCGCGTATGTCGTTGGTCGTGAAAACGGCGTCGACTTCAACATCATTTCCGTGCAGGGCGGCAAGGCCGTCCTCGATGGCGTAAACGCGGGGGACATGGACGTTGGGTTCATGGCCGGCATACAAGCCAATGGCGTGGCCGCGGGCGACCTGGTCAACCTGGCTTCGGCCCTCTCGGCGCCACTTGTGCAGTCACCCGATGCGCCGACGCTCGACGCGTTCGGCGTGGAGTACAATGCCGATGGCCACTTCGTCTTCGTCGGTCCCGCGAACATGGACACGGCGGCAGCCGACGCGATCTCCTCTGCAATTGCCGAGATCGTGAGTGACACGGGCACCAAGGCCGGTGGCATGATCAAGAAGGCGTTCGGCGGCAGCGTCGTGATTGCGGGGGATGAACTCAGCTCGCTTATAAACGCCGGGTACGAAGGTGCCGGCAAGCTCATGGCGGACGCCGCAAACTGAGCAAACGAGTTTCCGGGGCGGATTTGGGCCGCCCCGGCCGCCGCCCCATGCGCAGAATTCATCCCGACACCGCCCTGGCAGTGATCCTGCTGGCTTTCGCCGCATTGGTGCTCGTGTTCTGGCTGCCCGCCGACACGGATACCGGCCTCTACGAGATCAAGCGGGGCAAGTTCACGATCGGAGATGCCCTCGCGCCGGCATTCGCGGGCACGGTCATGGCGATTGCAGGACTCCTTCTTCTGTTCGGATCGAAAGCGCGCGACGCGCCGAAACTCGACACAGGTCACGTCAAGTTCCTTTCGGCCATGATCGCGATTGTGCTCGCCGGGATGGTGCTGATGCGGTGGGCGGGACCGGCGGCAACCATGTTGTTCGCCGACGACGACTACCGCCTGCTCAGGGACACCGTTCCCTGGAAATATCTCGGCTTTTCCTCGGGCGGGTTCGTCATCGTTGCCGGTGCTTCCTCTGTAGTCGAGGGTCGCTTCAGCCGAGGTGCCGCGCTTGCCGGAGTCGTGGCGGTCCTGTTCATCATCGCCCTCTATGACCTGCCTTTCGAAGACCTTCTCCTGCCACCGAACGGCGACGTCTGATGACGGCGCTTGATTACATTCTTGCGGGTGTCCTCGCCGTGATTCACGGGCCGGAGGCCTTCACGCTCCTCGGAATCCCGGTGTCCGTAACGGTTCTCATGGTCGTCGCAGGCTTCTTTGCCGGCATCGTTGTCGGTGCCACGCCGGGCCTGGGACAGGTCATCGCGCTGGCAATCTCGCTACCCATCCTGATCTCGATCTTCGGATTCAACGCCAGCGCTTTGCTTCCGGTGATGGGGTTCATGATCGGAATCATGAAGGGGTCGACCGTTGGCGGTGCGGTGCCGGCGATTCTGTTCAACACGCCTGGCACGCCCGACAGTTACATGACGACGCTTGACGGCTATCCTATGACCCGGAACGGGCAGGCGCAGAAAGCGCTGAGGGTCGCGCATTTCTCGTCTGTCAGCGGGGACACGTTCTCGGACATCTGCCTGTTTGTCTTCGCGCCATCACTTGCAATCCTGGTCGAGCGCTACCTTGACCTGCCGGAAAAGACCGCGCTGATCATCCTTTCGCTCAGTTTCATTGCGGTCGTGGTGGGCCGAAGCCCGGCAAAGGGACTTGCAGCAGCCGCGCTCGGACTTTTCTTCGTCTATGTCGGGACCGGCGAGGACTTCCATCCCCGTCTCTCGTTGAACGCCCCGGCGCTTGCAGACGGAATTCCCATCACTGCCGCCGTCATTGGCGTCTTGGTCGTCGGCTCGATCTTTTCCGAGCTCGAAAAGCTGTGGCGCGAGAAGTCCATCGCAGGAGCCATCACGCCGACGTCCCAATCAGGGGATGGGCGCCTTCATTGGACGGACATCCGGCGGATCGCTCCCTACATCGGGCGCTCTGCAGTCATCGGGACAGCGATCGGCGCACTGCCCGGGATTGGCTCAACTCTTGCCGCCACTCTCGGCTATGCGTCCGGAGGCGCATTCCACCGACGCCGCAAGGCACCCGACGAACCGGAATTCGGCAAGGGTGCAATGCAGGGAATTGCAGCGACGGAAGCTGCAAATTCCTCGGTTGCCGGAGCAAACCTGATTCCGGTTCTATCGCTCGGCATTCCTGGCAATACGGCTGCCGTATTCCTGGTCCTCGCAGCAGACACCATTGGAGGCTTCAACCCGGGGCCGGGGGTCTTCAGGTTCACGTCAACAGAGAACCCGGAACTTGTCATCGCGTTTGGCCTGTTCACCACGATGGTCATCGCAAACATACTGAACTGGACGGTCGGTGGCGTGTTCATGCGGTGCATGGGCATCATGATACGCATTCCGAAGCAGTACCTGCTTCCCGTGGTCCTGCTGCTCACGTTCGCCTCGCTGTACGTCCAGCAAACAAGCATGGCCATGATCGGCTTCGCCCTGTTTTTCGGGGCGCTCGGCTACATCATGATCAAGCTCGGCGTCTCGCCTCTGCCCTTCGTCATCGCGTTCGTTCTCGGACGCCAGCTCGAAAGCACAGCGCGCCAGGCGTTTTCGGCCACCGGCGGCGACCCGTTCTTCCTGTTTTCCAGCTGGATTGCCGTCGCCTTCATGGCGGGCGCGGTCGCCATCATCGTGATCACGATCCAAAGAAGGAGAGCGTCCACATGAAAGTCACACTGCTTGGCACCGGCTCGCCGGAAGCGCATGTCTCGCGCGCCTCTTCGGGATATCTTGTCGAGGCAGGCGATGAAACGCTTCTCCTTGACTGCGGCGGAGGCGTCTTTGACCGGTTGCTGCAATCCGGGCGAACTCCGGGCGACGTGACGCATCTCGTTTTCTCGCATCTCCACTCAGACCACATGATGGACTACGCAAGACTGGTTCACGCTCGTTGGGATGCCGGAGCCGACAACCTGGGCGTCTGGGGCCCGGCACCGATTGCGGAAGTGACAAGGAGGTATTTCGGGCCAGACGGCGCACTTTCCTTTGACCTTGTTGCACGAACGGAACTGCCCCAGAGCAAGAAGGTCTGGCAGGAACGAGGTGGTGCCCTGCCGAGACCCTGGCCAGAGCCCAAGGTGACGGAAATGCGTCCGCCATTCGTGGTCAACGGGAACGGCTGGACCATGAGGGCGATCGAAGTGCGGCACGCGCAGCCGTATCTAACGTGTCTCGGGTTTCGTATCGAATCCGGCGGCAATTCAGTCGTCTACGCAGGAGACAGCGGTCATTCGCCGGAACTGGAAGCGTTGATCAAGGATGCCGACCTGCTGATTCACTGGTGCTACCGATTAAGCCACGAGTCCGCGCCCGATCCGGACTTTGCAGCCACGTCTCCTGGCCATCTCGAGACGGCAGGACTTGCCCAACGCGCCGGCGTCAAGCACCTGGTCCTGACTCACTGGCGCGTGCAGCACGACAAGGAAGAGGTGTTGAACAGGGTCCGCAAGGAAGTGGCGGCATGCTATTCGGGCCGCTTCACCGTTGCCCAAGACCTCACGGAGATCGTACCTTGACCAAGCGCCCGAACATCCTCTTGATAACATCCGACCAGCATCGTCCGGATTGCTTCGGCTTTGCGGAACGGAACATCAAGACCCCGAATCTCGACAGCCTCGCAAAGGGCGGAACACGCTTTGACTGCGCGATCACGCCAAACGTCCTCTGTCAGCCGGCACGCGCATCGATTCTGACAGGCATGTTGCCGCTCACGCATGGCGTGACGGACAACAGGATCAGCCTTGACGCGGAACTCGGCGAAAGGGGCTGGGGCCGCGTCTTGTCGGAAAATGGCTACCTGACCGGGCTGATCGGCAAGGCGCATTTCGGAAGCGATCCGAAGGCAACCGGTTGGGGCTCGCCCGAGAGTCGGAACGACAGCCGCAACTTTCCGGAAGACTGGCACGGCCCCTACATGGGCCTCGATCACATGGACCTACTTCTGATTGGGCACTGGCACTCGCTTCTTCCCTGCGAACGGCCTCCAGGCGGGCACCAGTTCGAGCGCTGGTTTCACGGACACAAGGACGCCTGGAAGCGCTGGGCCGCGGACAGCAGGACCGGCGAGGACGCGCGGTACGGAACCGTTGCGGCGCAGACATGGTCATCGGACCTGCCGCCCGAATGGCACACGACGACATGGGTCACGGAAAGGGCGCAGGAGTTTCTTCGGTCTGCGGATCCGGATCAGCCGTTCTGCACATGGATCTCGTATCCCGACCCGCATCATCCATTCGACTGCCCGGCACCGTGGTCCGAAATGTATGACCCGGCCATCATCGACATCAGCCCTACGCACAGGCGCGACCTTGACCGTCGTCCCTGGTGGCACAGGGCCGCATTGGAAAACCTGCCCCAGGAAGAGAATCCGCAGGTTCGCACATTGCGGGAAGAATACTCCCGCATCCAGCCCCAGACGGACAATCAGCTGGCGGCCATGACGGCCAACTACTATGGCATGATCTCCTTCATCGACGATGGGGTCGGGCGCATCCTGGACACGCTGCGGGAAACCGGGCTCGACGAGAACACGATCGTCATCTTCACGACCGATCACGGGGAACTCCTTGGAGACCACGGACTCTACCTTAAAGGCCCGACGCACTATGACGGCCTGCTTCGCGTGGGGCTGATCATGCGCGGCCCCGGAATCCAGGAAGGTCACAGGATAGCCGATCCCGTCTCCACGCTTGACCTGGCCGCCACCTTCTACGACTGGGCGGGCGTCGATCAGCCCGAAGGAATCGAGAGTCGCTCGTTGGTGCCTGTGATCAAAGGGCGCGAGGGGCGCGAATTTGCCTATAACGAGTGGGATCTCGGCCCTGAACGTTGCGGCGTCGAGCTGAAGCTTCGCACGTTGCGCACGAACCGGCACAGGATCACAATCGACCTGATTTCCGGCGCGGGAGAACTGTATGATCTGGAAGCCGATCCGCTCGAAATGACGAATCTCTTCGACGAGCCAGCACATCAGGGCACGGTTGATCGGCTGACAGCCATGATCCCCGCCAGGGCGCAAGCGACCTGGAACGCGGAGCGCGAAGTCCACAACCTCTGATCGCGTCTCGGCAGTGGACTTCCGATGCCTGGCGTTACAAACCTGACGCACGGGGATTCACCTGACGGAGCCAGACATGGCGTTTTCGCCCCAGATTGATGATCACGACGTTGCGGGCTTCGTGCCGAGACCAAAAATTGTGCGGCCTGCCTTGAAGTTCAGTGTCGCCAGTATGCACGAAGCGCTGGCGCCAGAGATCGGCTTTTCGGAGCTCAATCCGGAGTTTCCCGACACCTGTTTCGTGCATGTCAATTCGGAGCATTCCAGGCGCGTTGACATTGTCGCCGCGCTTGTCATTGAGCAGGTCGCGACATGAACGATCACCCAGATTTTCCCCGGACGGCGAATTTGAACGCGCCAAGGCTGGATCTGCGCAGCGACACTGTCACCCAGCCGGACGACGGCATGCGCCGCGCGATGTACGAAGCCGAACTTGGCGACGACGTCTACGGCGAAGACCCCAGCGTCAATCGCCTTGAGGAGTCGGTCGCAGAGCGGTTGGGGAAAGATGCGGCCCTGTTCGTCTCCAGCGGGACGATGGGCAATCTGACGGCGCTTCTCGCCCATTGCGGGCGCGGGGAAGAAGTGATTGTCGGGCGTGGATATCATGTTGCGGCCTACGAGGCGGCTGGCAGTTCGGTTCTGGGCGGCATCGCCATCTGCACGATTCCGGTTGAGGCTGACGGCGGCCTGTCGCCCGACCGGATCTCTGCGCAAGTGAAGCCCGACGACAGTCACATGCCGATAAGTCGACTGGTCGGTCTTGAGAACACGCACAACGGAAAGGCGGTGTCCTTGGACCGCTTGGCTGAGTGCGCCGACACAGCCCGTTCCGCTGGCCTCTCGGTCCACTTGGACGGCGCACGACTCTTCAACGCGGTCGCAGCCCTCGGCTGCGCAGAGCAGGACCTGTCCGATCTTGTCGACACCGTTTCGCTCTGCCTTTCAAAAGGTCTTGGAACGCCAGCGGGCTCGGTGCTGACCGGGCGATCGGACCTCATCGAACGCGCGCGCAGGTATCGCAAGATGTTGGGAGGCGGCATGCGTCAGTCAGGCATTCTGGCATCAGCTGGCCTCTATGCCCTTGAGCACAATGTGGAACGGCTTGCCGAAGATCACCTCAGGGCGGCACGCCTTGCTGCCGTCCTGGATGAGGCCGGGGCCGGCACGGTCGAGCAATCGACAAACATGGTTTTCCTCACGCCGCGTGACGGGCTGAACGATGCGTTCCGAGCGCACATGGCAGGGTGCGGTGTTGTCGTGGGCGGCGGCTCGACCGGCGCAATCCGGATGGTGCTTCACAAGGACATCGACGACCCGGGAATTGACGGCATTCTTGCCGGGATTCTCGACTTCTTCGAGCATTGACCCGGGCATTGAGCAGCCCCGCCGAACAGGCCTGGTCCCTGCGCCTACCTTGCATTCGAATTCGTGGCAAAATATGCCTTGCGCCCGTTCTCCCAACGAGGCGCTGACCCTATGAAACACCTTCCGGCAACGTTCTTCGCCGTTCTCCTGACGACCGTCCAAGCCGCGGCCAATCCCGACGAGGCCCCTGACATCCGGACTTTGGTCGAGACGGAGATCGGGGACGGGTTTCGGGTCATCGAACTCACCGTTACCGCCGAGGAACTCCGGCGCGACGGACCCGATGCAAGCTATTACGGCGAATTTGCGGCGTCCGTGATTCTTCCAGTCACGCTCTATCACGAGATCGGCCATGGCGAAGGATACCGTCTGGTAGGAAAACTCCTCGAGAGGGGCGAGACCGTGCCAGCATTCGGCAGCGCCACTGCAGTCTACGAAGACGGCCGCTGGGACGTCCAAGTCAACGTGCTCGACCTGCAGCTGCCGGGCGGGCATCCGTTTTCGGAATTCCGCAGCCCCGGCATCGTCGTTCTCGAGGCAGGCACCGATCTCGTTGACCGGTTCTTGGCGCAACGCGAGCAGGCGTTTCGGGACGCCGAGGCGCTTCGGGTTCAGGATGCGCGAAACGAGGAGACCGAGACCGCCGCGTTGCTGGTCCGCGCCCTTGCCGACGTCGCGGCGCGCGACGCGTCCCTTGCGGACGCGCTGGCGGCGCTCGAGCGTTCCGAGGCCGCCGGGGCCGAGACCGCGGCGTCGCTGGCCGCGGCCCGGGCCGAGCTTGGCACGGCCCGAAGCGGCGCCGAGTCCGACGCGGCGGTCATCAGGGAGCTGCTGGCGCAGGCCGACAGCGCGCGGGCGGAGATCGACGCGA
>JAJDVJ010000175.1 GCA_022826205.1 Silicimonas sp.
TTCCTTGGCGTTCAGGATAAGGAACCAGACATGCGGTCCGGCCTGCTCAACAATGGAAAATCCGTCACCCGAGAACTGGCCCAAGGAGGTGGGCGGCACTTCGACCATCAAGTCGATGCCGCCAGCCAGCATTTCGGCCACTCGGGTGTTGGAGTCGGTGATCGGGCGAAACACGACGGCCTGGGTGCCAGCAGCCTCTCCCCAGTAGGCATCATTGCGTTCGAGCACCACGGCTTCGTTCGAGCGCCACTCGGCGAACGTGAACGGACCGGTGCCAACAGGATTGCGGCCGAAGTCCATGCGATGTGCCTCTACCGCGGCAGGCGAAACAATAAGGCCGGTCGGGTAGGCCAGATTCGACAGGAAAGGTGCATAGGGCGCGTTCAACGTGAACTTGACGGTCATGTCATCGACGACTTCGGTTGCCTGCACGGCTCCAAAGAAGAAGCTTAAGGGAAACGGGCCGGTGTCGTGATAGGGGTGATTCTCGTCCAGCATCCGGTCGAAATTGAATTTTACCGCCTCGGCATTGAAGGGTGTGCCATCGTGGAAGCTGACACCGTCACGCAGGGTGAAGGTATATTCCGTACCGTCTTCGCTTATGTCCCAGCCAGTCGCCAGCGCCGCCTCGACTTCGAGCGTGCCAGACTTGTACCGGGTAAGTCCTTCGTAGACATTCACGAGAATCCGGAAATCGTTGACTGCCGTGACCGCAGCCGGATCAAGCGATTTCGGCTCCGCAACCTGGCCGACAATCAGTACGCCGGGAGGCGTTTGAGCCGTGGCGCGTTCCGGCATTCCGAAAATGAGAGCAACCGCGGCGGCTGCAAGAAACAGACCTCTGCGGGTCCATGGCGTGAGATTCATCTGAGTTCTCCCTGTTGGATTCCTGCCGCAATAATTATCATGATAAATTGCAAATGTCAATTTATCATGATAATTTCCACGGAACTACCTTGGTGAGGCATGACCTTTTCGATTCTCGCACGTGATTCTGAAACTGGGGCAATAGGTGGCGCCGCAGCGACCGGCAGTCTTTGCGTCGGCGGCTGGGTGCTGCGCGGCGACCTCGCGGCGGGCATGTCTGCCAGCCAAGGAGCGGCACCCTCTACCTTTTGGGGAGAGGACGTACTTCGATGCATGCACGACGGTTCGGATGCAAGTCGCGCGGTGGATCTTGTGACGTCTGGGGACCAGGGACGCGAACACAGGCAGCTCGCGGCACTTGACCTAAATGGCGGTACCGCCGCCTTTACAGGTTCCGAAAACATGGACGCGAAAGGGACCATCGAGTTCACTGGCGGCATTGCTGCGGGAAACATGCTGGGCGGGAAGGACGTCTTGCCAGCTATGGTGGACGGGTTCGTTTGTTCGGATCTCGCTTTCGGGGCACGATTGCTGGCATCTCTTTTCGCGGCCCGCGACGCGGGCGGGGACTACCGCGGTCTGCTGTCAGCAGCGCTGCTCGTGCTGCATTCAGACCGGCCGCCCCTTACACTGAGGATCGACCACCATTCCGACGACCCGGTCGGTGCATTGAAGCATCTCTATCGGAGGGCCACCACTGGCGACTATGCCAAATTGGCGCAGCAAGTGCCGGTATCAACAGACCGGCAGCGGGTACTTGACTGACTGGCGCGCAAAGCTGCCATGTTGGCAGAACTGCGGCAGTTCTCCGACTATGGTCACGGTGCGACGCGTCCGCTTTTGGCACCGAGCACGTGGCGGCGCTTGATCTGCCGAGTTTCTGGATGGAAGCCGCAGGGCTAACGGTCACTCTGGACAATGCTGGCACCCTGATGGTGCGATCCGGAGGCCGTGCGAGCGCTTGCATCCGCATTTGCTGTCTTGGGCAAGTCGGCAGCCGCCCGCGAGGAGGCCAAGGACGTACGCCGAACTGCCAAATTCGCCTGTGCGCCGCGGTAGGAGCTTGCGTGTTCGAGCAGGTTTGCAACCGGAGCCGGCGTCGATGTGTGCAAGTGGCAAGTGAATGCAGACAGAACGGCGTTGATCGACTGCATGTATGCGCAGGCCAAGCCCTCGCTGCCCGGAAGGGCGACCGATCCCGGAAACAACGCCGCGTCATTTTGTGCCGATGGCAGGCTTGTCTCGTTAAATTTTGGCATCGCGTCCGTTGGAAGCGAAGAAATCCGTGCTTGACTTTGGGCTCCATTACGGACGGCGGCGCTACAATCTGAGATTTGGCGGGCTATCCAAGTTTGAGTTCGTCCCGGGGCTGACGGGTCTTCGCAATCACACAGTCAAAATCCGGGATGCAAGGCGCCCATCGTGTCAGCAGGCATCGGGCTTTCTGCCGCGGGCGTCTCAGGGCGTTGTTCTGGCGCGGCAGAGCCCGATCACCGGAGCATATTTGAGATCGGGGTATTGCGCAAAATATCGCTCCTCGACCTTGTCCGGTTCGAGATTGTCGATGTCTTCATATCCCAGACTGGCGAGAATGCCCGGCAGGTCGGGGGGAACAAAGCTGGACAGCCAAGGCTCGCCGCGTCGCGCGACAAAGGCCGTCGCTCGCGTCAGCAGGGGTTGGGCTTCTTCGGGAACCCACTCGGCATCTGCAAGATAATCGAAGACCACGGTAGTGCCGGGCGCCATGTCACGCGCAATGGAAGTCAGCGTTGTCCTGACCGTGTCCACGTCGAGATAGTAGGTAACGCCAAACCATGAGATCATTGCCGGGCGCGAGAAATCGAACCCTTCACGGGCAAGCGCATCCTGCAGGCGTTCCACGGTCAGGTCGGCCTGCACGTAGCGGACTGACTTCGGAACCTCCATTCCGGCGAGGCGCATGCGATGCAACTTGCTTTCTTGCGTTGCCTTCTGATCCAGTTCGTAGAGCGTGAGACGCTCCATCAGGTCGGGGCGGCGAAACGCGAATGTGTCATATCCCGCCCCGATGATGACGTACTGATCCACGCCCTCTGCCATTGCCGCCTCAAGACAATCCTCGCCGAACCGCGCACGCGTGAAGATGGCGGGCAGGATCGGACGCAAGTTGCGGAGCAGCCCGTCCTTGACCAGCAGCAGGAGAATCCGGCTAGAGAGGATAGTGCGCCAGAGGCGCCCACACATGGCGTAGGCGTACCGATCCTCAAATATGGGAGCGATCGTGGCTCGTGTGTGTTCCGCCCGTGCGGCTGCCACGAGTTCGGCAGTCTTGCTCGGAGACTTGTTTTCGCGCGCATGCATGTGCTTCCCCTCCCGTTCATTGAGGAACTTACGCTCCCGCGTTGCCCAGAACCAGTTCTGAATTCAGGGACACGGCACGGAGGTCGCGAGGGTGTGCACCTCGTCGGTTTGTGTGAGTGGCGGCGTGGTGGTGAAGGGCGAATCGAGGTCGCGAAATTTGCGGCCCAGGAAATTCCCATGCCAAGTTCTTGCTGAATCGAATCCGGTCCGTGCTGTGCTTGGCAGCCCAAGTTCGGACTGGCTTTCTGGCTTGCAGACTAATTTCACTTAGACGTTCCGGCCCTCGTGAGGATGTCGCTTGGTCACCACAAGTCCATCGCAGGAGATCACGACCGAATGCCGCTGGGTCCAAAGCCACCGCTGGCGTGGACTAACCCCACTCGGAGGGATACTCGTGGGACGCCAACACGTAAACATGGGGTGCTCAATGTCTCTCGTTCTCAATCGCCGTGGATTTCTTGCGGCAACCGCCAGCTTCGCGGCGCTTCACCCGTTCGCAGCAAATGCCGCCGTCAATCAGGCGCACTTGCGTGTCATGGAGACTACCGACCTTCACGTTCATATCTGGCCCTATGACTACTACGCCGACCGTGAGCGCGACACGATGGGCTTGGCGCGTGCGGCCTCGATCGTTCGCAAGATCCGGGCCGAAGCCACGAATTCGGTCCTCTACGACAACGGCGATTTTCTGCAGGGCAACCCGATGGGCGACTACATGGCTTATGAGCGGGGCATGAAGGAAGGGGACATGCACCCGATCATCACCGCACTGAACACGCTGGAGTTTGACGCATCGACGCTTGGCAACCACGAGTTCAACTACGGTCTCGATTTCCTGATGAAGTCGCTCGCCGGTGCCAAATTCCCGGTGATTTCCGCCAATGTCGCAAAGGAACTGGGAGCGGATCCGACCAGGGACATCACTCTGGTTCCGCCCTATGTCGTGACGGATAAGGAGATTACCGACGGCATCGGGGAAGTGCACCAGATTAGGATTGGCCTGATCGGCTTTGTGCCGCCTCAGATCATGAACTGGGACCGTCGGCATCTGGAAGGCAACGTGCACGCCCGCGACATCGTCGAATCCGCGAAGGCCTATGTTCCGGTGATGAAAGAGCAGGGCGCCGACATCATCATTGCGCTTTCGCATTCCGGCATTTCCGCGGCAAGACATACTGAATTCATGGGCAATGCGGCGGTGCCGCTTGCCGCGATCGAGGGAATTGATGTCGTACTCTCAGGCCACCATCACAACGTTTTTCCCTCTGCGACCTATGAGGGCATGGAAGCCGTAGATGTGGCCAGCGGCACGATCCACGGCAAGCCTGCCGTCATGGCCGGGTTCTGGGGGTCCCATCTCGGGCTCGTCGACCTGATGCTGGAGACCTCCGGCGGTGAATGGCGCGTGGTCGACCACAGTTCCGAGGCGCATCCAATCTCGAAGCGCAATGAGGATCGCTCCATAACCGCCCTTGTCAAAAGCGATCAGGTTGTGCTCGACAGCGTGGCCGACATGCATCACGCGACTCTCGCCTACGTTCGCCGTGCCGTTGGCAAGACCTCGGCCCCGCTACATTCCTACTTCGCGCTCGTGGCCGACGATCCGTCGGTCCAGATCGTCTCCAAGGCGCAACGCTGGTACCTTACCGAGATGCTGAAGGGAACGGAGTATGAAGGTTTGCCGCTGCTTTCTGCCGCCGCGCCATTCAAGGCGGGTGGGCGTGGTGGTCCAGAGTACTACACGGACGTTCCGGTCGGTGACGTGGCAATAAAGAACGTGGCCGATCTTTACCTTTACCCTAACACTGTCCGGGCAGTGAAAGTAACCGGCAGACAAGTCAAGGACTGGCTGGAAAGGTCGGCAGGCATCTTCAATCAGGTCACACCGGGAGAATCTGATCAGCTTCTCCTGAATCCGAACTTCCCGTCCTACAACTTCGACGTTATCGACGGTGTTCAATACAAGATTGATCTGAGCCAACCGTCGAGGTTCGGGGGACGTGGCGCACTGACAAATCCCGACGCAGAGCGGATCGTGGACCTGACGTTCAACGGTAAGCCGCTGGACCTGGAGGCAGAGTTCGTGATTGCCACCAACAACTACCGCGCAAGCGGTGGCGGCAATTTTCCCGGCGCCGACGGCTCGACCATCGTCTTCGAGGCACCCGACACGAACCGGGACGTTATCGTGCGTTACATTGTGAATCAGGGAACCATTGACCCGGCAGCCGATGCCAATTGGTCGTTCAAGGATCTTCCCGGCACTTCAGTTCTGTTCGATACCGGACCGAAGAGCGTCGATGTCATCTCGGACGTCAAGGGTGTCACTATCGAGTCCGCAGGTGACGGCGACGACGGATTCGTCCGGTACCGTATCAGTCTTTAGTCAATCCGCTGCACGGGCAGGCACGTCGGCGGAGTGCTGGGGTTTGGCGAGGCACCCGAGGAGTGAGTGCCGACCATAGGGTGCCAAACGAGGAGAAACCGCATCGTGGAAAGTGGTGAGCCGTGCAGGATTCGAACCTGCGACCCACTGATTAAAAGGTGGCGATTCGCGCTGACTCTTTGCTGACTCGTCGCGCATGGCGACTTGTTGCTGTGGGGTCCGAGTCGCTAAAGTCTTGTTTTCTTGGGGGTTTCTGGTGAGCCGTGCAGGGATCGAACCTGCGACCTACTGATTAAAAGTCTGCTTCAAATTTGATGGCATGCAAAGTCAGTGAAGGTCGTAAGTCTGATTTTTCATTTATATTCAAACTTATATATAGAAGACGCAGCGACATGCTATGACACGAAGCACCCGGGAAGCGATGTGAATTGTTTGCCAATTGTTTGCCAACCTGTCATACTGCACTTCCGATTCTTCCCTGAGGCAGGAGCTCTGCGATGCCTTCCAACCGAGTTTCCCGACTGACCAAGCGTAGTGTCGAGGCCATAAAGGCATCCGGTGCGGACAAGGTTTACTGGGACAGCGAATTGACAGGTTTCGGACTCCGCGTGCGTCGGTCCGGACGCAAGAACTATGTCGTGCAGACACGCGTGGCCGGCAAGCTTCGCTGGTTCACCATCGGTCCGCATGGGCCGCTGACGCCCGACGGCGCCCGGGCGCGAGCGCTGGAAATCCTCGCCGATGCAAAGAAGGGCGTTGATCCCCGCAACGCGAAGACCGAACGCGGCCCCGTTCCAACCGTTGCAGTGCTTTGCAATCGGTTCCTCAACGAATACGTTCCGAGCCATTGCAAGCCTAACACACAACGGGAGTACACACGTTTGGCGACGACGCTCATCGTCCCAGCGCTCGGGGCGATGAAGGTTTCGGAGGTTCAGCGCAAGGATGTCGCGGAACTGCATCACGATCTTCGCGAAAGTCCATATCAGGCGAACCGCGCTCTCAGCTTGCTCTCGAAGATGTTCTCGCTTGCAGACATTTGGGGCTGGCGCCTGGACAGCTCGAACCCGTGCCGGGCTGTAAGGCGTTACAAGGAGCGCAGGCGCGAGCGGTTCCTGTCAGAGGAGGAGATCGTGAGACTAGGCACGGTCCTGCGTGACGCAGAAAGCGAGATGCCGTCGGCCGTCGCGGCATTCAGGTTGCTGCTGCTAACCGGTTGCCGCCTGTCCGAGATCCGCGACTTGAGATGGGAGCACGTGAAAGCGGACTTCATCGAATTGCCGGACACCAAAACGGGTGGACGGGCCGTGCCGCTGGGACCGAAGGCACGGGCGGTTCTGGACGCCATTCCGCGAGATGATTGCAATCCTTGGGTTATCGCCGGACGCTTGCCGGGAACTCACCTAACGGACTTGCAACGCCCTTGGCGGCGCATTCGGAAGCGTGCTGGCTTGGAGGACTTGCGCATCCATGACCTGCGCCACAGCTATGCCTCAAGGGCTTTGGCACTCGGGGAAAGCCTGCCGATGATCGGAAGCCTGCTCGGTCATACTCAGATTCAGACTACTGCGCGTTACGCACATCTTGCTCGAGACTCGATACGGAACGCCGCTTCTCGGGTCACCGACAGCATCGGCAGCGACCTGCTTGATGTTAATCCTGCCGAGGCTTGAGGGACCGCTGGCCGCGCCCCGAAGTCCACTTGCAGGAGTTGCACAATGCGACAGTTGTGACGGCCCGGTGCAACATCCCGCGCGACGCCATGACGGGATCTCCTTTCAGGCGTCGATGGCGGCGCGAATCTCGTCCAGGAATCTTGTTCCGTAGCGGTCCAGCTTGCGGGGACCGACGCCGTGGCACTCCGCCAGGGCGTCAGGCGTACGCGGCAGGAGAGCCGTCATTTCCATCAATGTCCTGTCCGGAAACACCGCAGGCGGCGCGACGGCTTCCGACCTGGCGATCTCGATCCGAAGCGCGTCGAGCCTGGCGAACAGTCCCGGATCATGCCTGCCGGAAAGGTCCGGTTCCGGGAGCAGGTCCTGCGGTTCCGGCTCGTGGATGTCGCCGGAAACTCCTCCTCCGCTCATGGCCGACTTGAGCCCCGCCAGGAAGCGCTCGCCGTAGCGCGCGATCTTCCCGGCGTCGAAGCCGTAGCACTCCGCCAGCGCATCGAGCGTCTGCGGCCGGCTCGCCGCCATCTCCTGCAGGCTGAACTTGTGAAGCACGGCATGCGGCGGCACGTCCTCCTCAAGCGCGATCTGCAGCCGCAGCGCCTTGAGCCGCCGGATCAGCCGGGAATCGAACTTGCCTGCATGCACCTGTTCCGCTGCCGATGCTTGCTGCGGATCATCAGGCGCCACTTCCGCATCCGCCAACGGCGGGGAGTCATCGGCATCCTGCAGGACCGTAAGGACTCGCTCGCCATAGCGATCCAGCTTCGAGGCCCCCACGCCGTGGCAATCGGCAAGCCGCTCGAGACTTTGCGGCTTTCTGGCGGCCATGTCCTGGAGGCTGCGGTCGTGGAACACGGCGAATGCCGGCACGCCCTCCGCCCTCGCGATCTCCAGCCGGACCCGCTTCAGCCTCGCAAGCAGCGCCGCGTCGACGTTTGCCGGCGGAATCGCCTCCGCCTGCCTGCGCTTTCTTGGCCTCCCAGGCTTTGCCGCGGCCTCCTGGTGCAGCGCCACGCTTTCGACACCTTTCAGCACGGCCTGCGCCCGGTCCCCGAGCTGCAGGGCGCCGTAGCCGCCGATGTCGATCCTCAGCACGTCCGCGGCCGCCATCTGGCGAAGGTAGGAGCGCCAGAGCGCCCTGTCGGTGTCCGCCCCCACGCCGAAGGTCGGCAGCCGGTCATGGCGGTGCTGGCGGACCTTTCCGGTCGCCTCACCGCGCAGCACGGCGATCAGGTGCTCGGCGCCGAAGCGCTGGCCGGTGCGCAGCGCGGCCGACAGCGCCTTCTGGGCGATAACCGTGCCGTCGATCGTTTCGACCGGCGCCAGGCAGCGATCGCAGTTGCCGCACGGCGCGCAGGCCTCGCCGAAATAGCCGAGCAGGGCTTGGCGGCGGCAGCCCGCTGTTTCGCACAGGCCAAGCAGCGCGTTCAGCCGCTGATGCTCGACACGCTTTGCTTCGTCAGGCCGGTCGGAGTCGTCGATCATCAGGCGGCGCAGCCTGATGTCATCCATGCCGTGGAGCATGAGGGTCTCGGCGGGCAGTCCGTCCCGCCCGGCGCGGCCGATCTCCTGATAGTACGCCTCGACGGTGGACGGGATGTTGACGTGGGCGACGAATCGCACGTCGGGCTTGTCGATGCCCATGCCGAAGGCGATGGTGGCGACCACGATCACGCCGTCCTCGGAAAGGAAGCGGTCCTGGTGGCGGTCTCGGATCGCCTGGTCCATGCCGGCATGGTAGGGCAGGGCGGAGCGCCCGTCCGAGGACAGGCGCTCCGCCGTTCGCTCGGCTTCCTTGCGCGACAGCGTGTAGACGATGCCGGACTGCCCGGAGTGCCGGTTCAGCAGGCTGTCGATCTGCCGTGGCGCGGAATTCCGGGGCGCAATTCCGATCTGCAGGTTCGGGCGGTCGAATCCTGCGACGAACACCCTTGCACGGCCGCCGAACAGCCGCTCGACGATGTCCTCCCGCGTGACGGCGTCCGCGGTCGCCGTGAATGCGCTGAGCCGGGAGTCGGGGAAGTGTTCCGGCAGTTCGGCAAGACGGCGGTAGTCCGGACGGAAGTCGTGCCCCCATTGGGAGATGCAGTGGGCCTCGTCGATGGCGAATCGCGCAGGGCCAAGGCGGGCAAGGCCTTCCAGCACCTCCGGCCGCATGAGCCGCTCGGGCGAGATGTAGAGCAGGCGCAATCGGCCGTCGCGCAGCTGGCGGTGCGTCTCTGCGGCGTCCGCTTGAGGTATCGCCGAATTGAGCGCGCCGGCCGCCACGCCGTTGAGGCGCAACGCGGCCACCTGGTCGCGCATCAACGCGATCAGCGGCGACACCACCACGGTCAGGCTCTCGGTCGCCAGGGCCGGAAGCTGGTAGCACATCGACTTGCCCGAGCCGGTCGGCATCACCGCCAGGACGCTGTCGCCTGCCAG
>JAJDVJ010000058.1 GCA_022826205.1 Silicimonas sp.
GCTTCCGCAACGCCCGTTGCGGCCAGGGAAACATCCGTCATCGAAATCCCTCCAGGAAAGTTCAGCTTCGTGGCGAGCACTGAATGCGAAAATCGCCGGGCGGGAAACGGTGCCGAGGTATGGGCTCTAAATGACGCTTACGATTCAAACTCTTGGTTTGACATTTTTTTGACTATCACGGCGTGACACGAATCGCATTTCGTGCTCGACTGGCATCACCGAAAAGGAAGGAGAAGCAAATGAATTTGAGTTCGCATCTTCAGGAACTCCGCAAAAAACACCAGGATCTCTCAATCGAAGTCGAGACGGCGCAACGCAGCCTGTCATTCGACGACCTGGCGATCACCGCGCTCAAGAAGCAAAAGCTGAAGATCAAAGAGGAAATCGAGCGGCTCAGTCATCAGACATAGACGACAGCGTGCTCCGGAACCCGGAGCGACCTGCTAGCCCTCGCACAAACCGACCTGACCCGTCTGCCTCTTGGCCGATCAGGCCAAAAAGGCCAGATGCGATTTGGACATGATTCCAAAAAGCATTGCACGCCCCTCAGGGAATCGCATGTGATCTCGCACTTCGGACGTCAGGTCCATCCGTCGCGACGACGCCAAAAAATCCTGACGGGGAGCGCCTGAAACCCAGGGCATCTCTCGGCGCGGCCATAGCCTGCCTTACACGAAGAATTGCGCGCCGTTGGCGGAAAGGGTCGAGCCGTTGATGAAGCCGGCTCCCTCTGACGCCAGGAACGTCACGCAACGCGCAATCTCGTCCGGCTCGCCAAGGCGTCCGGCGGGAATGCCCGCGATGATCTTCTCGCGAATGCTCTCGTCAATCGCCATCACCATCTCGGTCGCGATGTAGCCGGGGCAGATGGCGTTTGCGGTGATCCCCGCGCGCGCGCCTTCCTGCGCCAGCGACTTCACGATTCCCAAGTCGCCCGCCTTGGTCGCGGCGTAGTTCACCTGCCCGAACTGCCCCTTTTGCCCGTTGACCGAACTGATTACGATCACTCGGCCAAACTTCCGTTCCCGCATGCCGGGCCAGACCGGATGCACCGTGTTGAACACGCCGGTCAGATTGGTGGCGACGACTTCGTTCCACTGCTCTGGCGTCATTCTGTGGAACGGCGCGTCACGGGTGATGCCGGCATTTGCCACTACCGTGTCGATCGGTCCGATATCGCTTTCCACGTTGGCGATTCCGGCGACGGATGCCTCGTAGTCCGCGACGTTCCACTTGTACGTCTTGATACCGGTCTCGGACGTGAACGCCGCCGCCTTTTCGTCGTTTCCGGCATAGGTCGCCGCAACCTCATACCCGTCCGCTTTCAATGCTTTCGAAATCGCTTCGCCGATTCCCCGGCTCCCGCCGGTCACAAGTGCTATACGTGTCATCTCTACCTCCAACATGTTCTGGCAATGCCAAGGCGCCGCCCGGCACCTTCAAGTTCGAATTCGGGGCGTTCCGAGACCGTTGACCGAGTTCCGTACCGTGTCTCGGCCCCGGTCACATCCTCACGGTCGCTCTACGCAGAGCGCAACGCCCATCCCGCCACCGATGCAAAGCGTGGCGAGACCTTTCTTCGCGTCGCGTCGTTTCATCTCGAAGAGCAGCGTGTTCAGGACCCGTGCGCCGGAAGCGCCGATCGGATGACCGATGGCAATCGCGCCGCCGTTGACGTTCACGATATCGGGATCCCAGCCCATGTCCTTGTTGACGGCGCAGGCCTGCGCAGCGAATGCCTCGTTCGCTTCGATCAGTTCTAGGTCGTCGATCTTCCATCCCGCCTTTTCGAGTGCCTTGCGGCTTGCGTAGATCGGTCCGACACCCATGATCGAGGGATCCAGTCCGGCCGTTGCATAGGACACGATGCGGGCCAATGGCTCGATGCCGCGCCTTTCGGCCTCTTCCGCGCTCATGAGAAGAACGCCGGCAGCGCCGTCATTGATGCCTGAGGCGTTGCCAGCCGTCACAGACCCTTCCTTGTTGAAGGCCGGCCTGAGCTTCTGCATGTTCTCGATCGTCGCGCCGTGACGGACATATTCGTCCCTGTCGACCACGATGTCGCCCTTTCGGGTCTTGACCGTGAACGGAACGATTTCGTCGTCAAACTTGCCCGCCTTCTGTGCCGCCTCGGCCTTGTTCTGGCTCGCTACCGCAAACTCATCCTGCTGATCGCGGCTGATCTGCCATTTTTCCGCGACGTTTTCGGCTGTCTGACCCATGTGATAGCCATGGAACGCGTCCAGCAGCCCATCGCTGAGCATCGTGTCGACAAGCTTCACGTCACCCATTTTCTTTCCTGCGCGCAGGACCTGCGCATGTGGGCTGATCGACATGTTTTCCTGTCCGCCCGCAGCCACGATTCCGGCATCCCCTAGCTGGATGTGCTGCGCCCCGATCGCCACGGCGCGCAGGCCGGAGCCACAGAGCTGGTTGATGCCCCACGCCGCACTCTCGACCGGAAGGCCGGCATTCACGTGCGCCTGCCGAGCCGGGTTCTGGCCCTGCCCTGCATTCAGCACCTGACCCAAGATGGTCTCGGACACCTCGTCCTTTTCGACGCCGGCGCGCGACACGAGCTCTTCAAGAACTGCGGTTCCCAGGTCATGGGCCGGCGTGTCGGCGAAACTGCCATTGAAGCTGCCGACCGGAGTACGGGCCGCAGACGCGATGACGACATTGGTCATTGTTGAATTCCTCCTGATTTGCCTGCGGGCAGCTGCATCACCCGCGATTTCGCGCGCACATTATGCAGGTGCAGAAAAAATTCAACGCGCGAATCGTCACCCCCTGCGCATGCCCGTCATGTCCCAGCGTCCATAGTATTGGGCCACCACGTGACGCGCCTCCGCAAAGAACAGCCATCTCTGAATCAGGGCACCCAGTAGATGGCTTGCTGCCGCGGGCACCACAAGAAAATGCGTGAACGGCAAGAGCAGCAGAACAACAGGAAGCACCGCGAAGAGCAGCACCGAAATGACCTTAAGGGTCATCGCATGCTTGCGCCCGACCTGAAACACCATTTCCCGGGTAAGGTAGCTCTCTCCGGTATGGGGCGACTCGAATGCCCGAACGCTTCCGAAATGACCAAGACCCGTCGCTGTCGCCAAGTCAGTGTCGGTGGCCTTCTCCCGCCGTTCCTGATCGATCCAGGCGACGACCTGAACGATGGCCAGAACCGGCAGGACCCACAGCGCCACGGACACGCGACCCGTCATGAGCGCTCCTCCTGCCAGCGCGAATCCCAGGAAAAGCGCTGGCGGCGACCAGTGGTTCCAGCGAGGCACCGTCCGCATCTGGAGATAGATCATGGACGTCGCATAAACGGTTGCGAGGGAAAGAATGCCGCCTGCAATGCCTGGCACGCGCCAGGCCTGATCCAGAAAGACGAGTCCGGCCCCATATGGCGCCATGACGGACAATGCGAGCAGCGACACCCAGGCCTCGCGGCTCAACCAGGATGATCGCCATTGCGTGAACGCCTTGAGCGCACGTTCGGGATGGCCCAGATGAAATGTCGACGCGAGGAGACCGCAGACAGCGAGCGAAAAGGCGATGAAGAGGAAGGCAAGCGCGGACCAGCCCTTTGGCGGCGCGGCATCAAGTCCGAGAAACGCCAGCATGCCGAAGCCAATGCCGGACAGCGTCGTGAACAGGATGATCGACGGTGCGGGATGCATCAGGGCAGCCTGGACAGCGCGCGATCAAGCCAGCCGACGAACCCCTTGGAATCGTCCGCAACCGGCTCGAGGAAGGGCGCGAGAACGTCCAGTTCGGGTACTTCGTCCTTCGGGCGGGGCGGCAGATAGCGGTTGACGGGCGCCGTCCCCTGCTCGGGCATGAGCTCGATTCCTCCGCGTTCGGCGACAAGTCTGGAGACATCGCTCTCGGGATCCGAAAGGTCCCCGAAATGCCTCGCTCCGACCGGGCAGGTGCGGACACAGGCAGGCTGGCGGTCTTCCTCGGGAAGGTTCTCGTTGTAGATGCGGTCCACGCAAAGGGTGCACTTCTTCATTACCTGCTCTTCCGGATCCATCTCTCGGGCGCCGTAAGGGCAGGCCCAGGCGCAGAGCCCGCAGCCGATGCAGTCGCTCTCGTTGACGAGCACGATCCCGTCTTCTGCACGCTTGTAGCTGGCACCGGTCGGGCAGACCGTGACGCAGGGCGCGTCGGCGCAATGAAGGCAGCTCTTTGGGAAGTGGACGACCTGCGCCGGACCTGTCTCCGGCTGGATCTCGTAGGAATGGATTCGGTTGAGAAAGCTGCCCACCGGATTCGGGCCATATGCGTCAGAGTCGGCGAGCGGCGCGCCGTAGTTCTCGGTGTTCCATCCCTTGCAGGCCGTGACGCAGGCATGGCACCCGACACAGGTATCCAGGTCGATGACAAGGCCAAGCGACCTTTCCGTATGGCTAGGCAGTGACGTCACGCCGGGATCTCGCAAGACAAGCCATCCGGCGCCGCGCAATGGCACGGGACGTGCCAAGGAGGCAGAGGGCTTCCTTTACGACGCGCAGCCATGGTCGCAGGATCTTGTCTCATGCGCCGCTCTTCTGGACGACGAGCCTGGGGGCCTTGGCGACCGGGCTAACTTGGGCCGGATGGCTCGGTTGCGTCTCAACGGGCGCGGCGACCTTTTCAATCCGGACCCTCAAGTCGAACCAGGCCGCCTGGCCAGTGACCGGATCCGAATTGGTCCAGCGGAGCCCGTCTCCCTGCGGCGGCAACAATTCGTGGATGAGGTGGTTGAGCAGGAATCCTTTTGTCGCCTCAGGCGCATTCTCATGCAGCGACCACGCGCCCTTGCGCTTTCCGATCGCGTTCCAGGTCCAGACCGTGTTCTCGTTCAACGCCGCCATGTGCGCGACGGGCACGACAATCTCTCCGTGCGGCGAACTGAGACGCGCCCAGTCGCCGTCCCGAAATCCCTCGGACTCCCAGATCCGTGTCGGAACATAGAGCGGGTTTCGGCCGTGGATCTGTCTCAGCCACGCGTTTTGGGAGCCCCAGGAGTGATACATGGCCATCGGGCGCTGCGTGACCGCATGGACGTCGTATCCGCGCTCGCCGGGCGAGTGTGGCGCGTACCATACGGGAAGGGGATCCATCACTTCGGCATAACGGCTCTTCAGATGCTCAGGTGGAGACAGGCGATGACGGCCCTCCGCAGCCAGCTGGAAGCGGCGCAACGGCTCGCACCAGAGACTGAAGAGATAGGGGCAGGGTCTGTCGGCGAGTCCCATAGAGACTGCCCAGTCCTGGTAGTCCACGTTCCAGGGCTTGTAGAACGTGGCCTGCTCCGGGAGGTGTGCGATCCAGAAGCCGCCGTTCTCGATGTATTTCGAAATCTGGTTCGGATTGGGCGCGCCACGTCCATGTTCGTCGCCGCTTCCTCGCCAGCCGGCAAGCGGACCGACTCCGGGTGCCCTTTCGTGGCTCTGCATGTAGTCTGCGTAGTCCCTGTACTTTTGCGATCCGTCCGCATTCACGAAACCGGGCAGGCCCAGACGCGCGCCGAGATCACAGAGGACCGACTGGAAGCCACGCACGTCGCGGTCCGGTTCGACCACGGGCCAGCGGATGGCGTCGGCGACCGCCTCGGCTTCACAGATGGGACGGTCAAGGAGCGAAATGCAGTCATGCCGCTCAAGATACGTGGTGTCGGGCAGGATCAGGTCCGCGTAGGCCACCATCTCCGAAGAGTAGGCATCCGAATAGATAATTCGCGGAATCACGTATTCGCCGTTGTCATCCTTGTCCGTCAGCATCTTCATGACGCCGGACGTGTTCATCGACGAGTTCCATGCCATGTTCGCCATGTAGAGCAGCATGGTGTCGATCCTGTAAGGATCCCCGGCATGCGCGTTCGAGATGAGCATGTGCATGAGTCCGTGGGCGCTCATCGGGTTCTCCCACGAAAACGCCTTGTCGATGCGCTTGGGATTGCCGTCTGCGTCGACCAGCAGATCATCGGGTCCATGGACAAAGCCGAGCAATGGTCCGTCGAGCGGCTGACCCGGCGTCACGCCTGCATGGGGCTTCGGGTGAACCATCGCGGACTTCGGGTAAGGTGGCTTGAATCGAAATCCGCCCGGAACCTCGACGCTGCCAAGAATGATCTGCAGGAGGTGCAGCGCCCGGCAGGTCTGGAAGCCGTTGGCGTGTGCGCTGATCCCGCGCATGGCATGGAAGCTGACCGGGCGACCGATCATCGTTGAATGGGTCTCGCCCCGAAAGTCGGTCCACTCCCGTTCAAGCTCGATGGCTTCGTCAAATGCGACGCGCGCAAGCTCCGCCGCGACTGCGCGAATGCGACCCGCCTCGATCCCGACCCTTGATGCCACGGCCTCCGGCGCGAATTCGTCGCTCAGGTACTTGTCGGCCATGTGCTGCAGCACGGTGCGGTGCGAAACGCCTTCGGCGTGGTGCACTGCCGAAAGGTCTGGCTGGATCCCTGGCGCGTCATAAGCCGCGATCTCGCCGGTCCGACGGTCGATGACGAGCTTCTTGCCTGCCTCGTTGGCCAGAAGCAGCCCGAACTCGTCAGCCGCGTTGTCGCCATTCACAAGGCACGGCGCGTCCGTGAAGCGCGCGAGGTATTCCAGATCGATCCGGCCAGCCTTCATCAGGCAATGGACCAGCGACAGTATGAACAGCCCGTCCGTGCCCGGCGTTATGCCCAGCCATTCATCGGCGACCGCATTGTATCCGGTGCGAACGGGATTGACCCCGATGATCCGGGCGCCCCGCGCCTTCAGCTTGCCGATCCCCATCTTGATCGGGTTGGAATCGTGATCCTCGGCAACGCCGAAGATCATGAAGAGCTTCGTGCGATCCCAGTCGGGGTGCCCGAATTCCCAAAAGGCTCCGCCCATCGTGTAGATGCCGGCCGCTGCCATGTTGACGGAGCAAAAGCCGCCATGCGCAGCATAGTTCGGAGTTCCAAACGCCTGCGCCCAATAGGACGTGAAGCTTTGTGACTGGTCTCGACCGGTGAAGAACGCGAAGCGCGACTGATCGGTATCGCGCAGAGGCTTCAGCCACGACACGGCAGTCTCAAGAGCCTCGTCCCAGGAAATCTCCTCGAACTGGCCCGAGCCTCTCGGCCCGGCGCGCTTCATCGGAGCACGCAGCCGGGCGGGGGAGAGGTGCTGCATGATGCCGGACGAGCCCTTGGCGCAAAGGACACCCCTGTTGACAGGATGATCCTTGTTGCCCTCGATATAGGCGACCTGTCCGTGCTTCATGTGAACGTTGATGCCGCAGCGGCAGGCGCACATGTAGCACGTGGTCTTGCGAATCTCGTCGGACACCTTGGGCGACGTATCGAATTTCGGTGCGTTCATGCCGTTTTGTGGTCTCCAACCGCCTTGCCGCAGGTGCCGGCAAGAACCAGGCGACGCGAGGATCAGAACAAATCGATCCTGGCTCCGGCCGCCGCTTGCCATTTGCGCACAGCGCTGCAACACCTGCGACAGAAAGCGGGGGATCGCAATGGAAATGCGACATGCCGGGCGTCTTCTCGTCGAATGCCTTGAGGTGCTTGGAGCGAAGCACGTGTTCGGGGTGCCGGGAGAGTCGTATCTTACGGTGCTTGACGGGATGTTCCAGTCGCCGATCACGTTCGTGAACTCCCGGAACGAAGGCGGCGCAGGCTTCATGGCCGCCGCCTACGGAAAGCTGACAGGCCGGCCCGGCCTTTGCTTCGTGACGCGTGGGCCTGGCGCCACCAACGCCTCGATCGGGGTTCACACCGCGATGCAGGACAGTTCGCCAATGATCCTCTTTGTCGGGCAGATCGAGACAACGGCCCGCGAGCGCGAAGTGTTCCAGGAGGTCAACTACCGTGCCTATTTCGGGAACCTGGCAAAATGGGCAACGGAGATCGAGCATGTCGAGCGCATTCCGGAAATCGTCTCTCGCGCCTGGTCCACGGCACTCTCCGGCCGCCCTGGCCCGGTCGTCGTGGCATTGCCCGAGAACGTTCTGGCTGCCGACACGGACGTCGCCCCGATAACCCGCGCTCCCGCCTTGCCGACGCCTGCGCCATCCAGCGACATAGTTGGCGAGATCCGGACTGCACTGGAGAAGGCCGCGCGGCCAGTCATCCTGGTCGGAGGCAGCGGCTGGACATCGTCCGGCAAGGATGCCCTTGCGCGCTTTGCCACAGGTGCGGACATTCCGGTGGTGACGGCTTTCCGGTTCCAGGATCTCCATGACAACACGCTTGACACATATGCAGGTGAAGCCGGGGTCGGCATGCTGCCGGAGGTCCGGGAGACACTTGCGAACTCCGATCTCATTCTCGCGCTTAACGTGCGCTTCGGAGAAATGACGACGGACAACTATGCACTGTTTGACCTTCCGGACATGCGCCAGACACTGATCCACGCACATCCTTCCTCGGCGGAGATCGGGAAGATCTACCAACCCGACATAGCGGTGCAGTCATGCCCGAACGCGTTGGCCCGTGCGCTGGCCGAAGTCCCGCCCAAGGCAAGCTGGTCCAATTGGAGGCGGGCCGCGCGTCAAAGGTACGAGGCTACCTTCGACCTGCCGGTCTTGCCCGGACCGGTGAGCATGGCCGAGTTGGTGCGGCACCTGCAGGACCGGCTCGACGACGACGCGATTCTCACAAACGGCGCCGGAAATTTCTCGATCTGGCACAGCAAGTATTTCCGCTACGGCGCTGGTCATCGTCTTCTGGCCCCGCAATCCGGGTCGATGGGCTACGGACTTCCTGCAGCGATCATGGCCAAGATCGTTCACCCCGAGCGACAGGTTGTCTGCTTCGCCGGCGACGGTGACTTCCAGATGAACTGCCCCGAGCTAGGAACGGCGATGCAGATGGGAGCGGCGCCGGTAATCCTGGTCCTGAACAACCGGAGCTATGGCACAATCCGGATGCATCAGGAGCGGCACTTTGCATTCCGCGTGTCGGGGACCGAGCTTGCCAATCCGGATTTTGCGTCCCTTGCACAGGCTTACGGGATGCTGGGCGAGAGGGTCGAGCAAACAGCAGATTTCGCGCCTGCCTTCGAGCGCGCACTTGCCAGCCCCACCGGCGCCGTGCTTGAAATCCCCATCGCGACCGAAGCGCTGACGCCTCACATTACGATTGCCGATCTTCACGACACTTCGAATTGACCGAATTCCAGGACCTGCTGACCTTCATCTCAAGTAATTCGCTGCTGCGCCATGGCAATTCTTGAGCGGCAGTTCGCGCCAGCCAACGTACGGCCGTGCAGCACAAGGTGGCAACCATTACCTTGCCGTACTCATGCCTCTGGCGTTCCGTTTCGCGCCAGTCCGGCCTCTCATCCCGACCGGCACCGACAGGCGGAGCGATTTCCTGGGCAGGTTCTGCGCGCGCTGCTACTTGGCGCAAGCCTGCGTGATGACCTCGAACGCGGCGCCAGGTGCCAGAATGCTCGGCGCGCGGCCTGATGATGCACGCGGCGCGGGATTCGATGTTGGTCCAATTTCGCGGATGCCCGAAACACTGGATCCGCCGCGCGGGCCCACGGCAAATGGCGTCATTTGCGCGCAGCCTGATCGCGGGCAGGAATTCGCTTGCCCAATCGTTCATTCCAAGTGGGACTCTGAAATCGGACTCGTGTTGTCCGTTCCATGCTCCACTCTTGATTGCACGCCGAAACCCGTAACCTAACTTCAGTGTCGGCGTTGATGCAAATGGCAAGAATGGTTATGGCAGACATGATAAAATTCTTCTACCCGAGCAGCTATGAGCCTAAACATCAAGAACAAGGAAACTTGTTCGCTTGCCAGCGAACTCGCTAGTTTGACTGGCGAAACCAAGACGGCCGCGATCACCGTCGCCTTACGCGAGCGATTGGAACACGAACGTCATCGGCGTGGCATAGAAGCACGTACCCGAGAACTGCGCGCCATCGCTGAACGCTGCGCAAAGCTCATGGGGCCAGATTCGACGGCCATTGATCACGGCGAGCTGCTTTCTGACGACTTGGGACTGCCCAAGTGATCGTCGACAGTTCCGCTTTGCTTGCGATCCTGAGCCGCGAACCAGATGCAGCTCGTTACGAGGAGGCGATCCTGACCGCAGCGACGTGCAGCATGTCCGTTGCGAACGTGCTGAAAGCATCGATCGTGGTCGAGAGCAGAGGCGGCCTGCGGGCGGGTCACGAGTTGAACGCATTGCTTGACGTCGCCGGAATCCGGCCAGCTCCAGTAACCACCGACCACCTCGAGACGGCACAACAGGCTTGGAGGCGTTTTGGGAAGGGCCGGCATCCAGCGGCATTGAATTTTGGAGACTGTTTCTCCTACGCACTCGCCCGGGTGACCGATGAGCCACTACTGTACAAAGGCAACGACTTTGCCCAAACTGACATCCTGTCAGCAATACCACCGACGCCTGGGCCTGTAGGCACGTCGAGCTGACCAGGTGCGCAGGCGGTCACAGAACCTCTGATCAATCGGATGAACTTCACTGCTCATTTCCAGACGTGACGTTGTACGAGTTGACCCCAACCTCGTCGGCCAGTCAGTGACCCTTCCTTCTCAACGTATCCCCGAACTGGATTTGCGGCGTAAGTTCCACCCGGCGGTGCTCGGCGCTCTTGCCCTCTTCGTTTCGCTCCAGGACGATTTCCGCAGCCTTGCGCCCGGTCTCCCGGCGACCTGCGTCCATGGTTGCGAGCTTGACCGAAAACCCGTCCAGCAATTCCGAACCATTGAATCCGGCGAGGCCTATCTGGCCCGGCACGTCTATTCCCTTGTCCAGCAGGTACAACAATCCACCAGCTCCGATCATGTCGTTGGAGTAGTAAATGAAGTCTAGATCGGGGCTGCGGGTCAGGATGCATTCGGTCAATTCGCGCCCCTTCGCAAGCGACGAACCGCCTTCGTAGAATTCCTGGGCCGCGACCTCGATTCCTTCCTTCGCCAAGGCTTCCGTAAAGCCCTCGAACCTCTTTCGCGCACGGTGGTCCATCGGCATCTTGGTGCCAAGAAAGCCGATGCGCCGATATCCATAACGTGCGATCTGGGCGGCCATTTCACGCCCGGCTCGCCGATGGCTGATGCCGACAACCGAGTCGATGCATTCGCCGTCCGTGTCCATGATCTCGACCACCGGGATGCCCGAAGCGGCCAGCATGGCCCGCGATGCGTCTGAATGCTCAATCCCGGCGATGATGACTCCGGAAGGTCGCCAGGACAACATCTGGAACAGCACCTGTTCCTCCTTCTCCGGCAGGTAATTGGTCACGCCCACGACCGACTGCAGCGGCGTGTCGTCTAGAACCTCGGAGATTCCGGTCAGGACTTCCGGGAACACCATGTTCGAGAGGCTTGGGATGATGACCGCCACCAGGCTCACCTGGTTTGACGCAAGCGCGCCCGCGATCCTGTTCGGAACGTAGCCCAGCTCCTTTGCTGCCCTCAGGACCTTTTCCCGGGTGGCGTCCGAGACGTCTCCGCGATTCCGCAAGACCCTGCTGACCGTCATTTCGGAAACGCCCGATGCCGAGGACACGTCCTTCAGCGTCAGTGGCCGCGTTTGCGTCTTGGAGTCCTTCGTCAACGGAATGATCTTGTCATCGCTCATTTGATCGCCTCGCTGCAATGGTCCTCGTGCCGTTGCCCGAAGGCAATGGCGCAAGCCGCTTGATCACATCGCCAGAACAGGAGAAAAGCAACGAAGCGGCCTCGTAGCTCAGAGGATAGAGCAACCGCCTCCTAAGCGGTAGGTCATAGGTTCGACTCCTATCGGGGCCGCCATTCCCTCTTCGGTCCGGCACCAGGGCCGCACGCACATGGACGGCAGCGTCTGCCCTCCCGAGATTTTCACGCAACCACGATGCCAGCCCAAGGAACCGGCATCGCGCGACCATCTCCCGACCTCCCGAAGCCCGCGCCCAGCATCGTGCCGGTGTCCAGTCCTTCGAATGCGGTGGGTCGCGTCAGGCCACTCGAATCGAATTGCGGTCGATGTCCAGCACGTAGCCTTGCCTCGCGACGGTCTTGATCAGCAGTTCAGCCACGATCTGGTTGCCGAGGGCGTCTCTCAAGCGCTTGATCCGCGTGGCGCCGGAAGCTTCCTCGCAATCCTCCGGTCGACGACCGGAAATCACGGCCTCGATCTCGGCGCCGCTGAGAACTTCCCCGTCCATGCGCGCCTCAGCGAGAACTGAAATCGTCTCGACCGCAGCGCTCGTCAGCTTGAACTCCATGTCATTGATGATCACGAAGTTCCCTTCTCGATCTATCGTGAGCGAAGAGACCTGAATGCCCTGCCGCTCGATCATTCCGACCCGGCGATTGAGGAGGATGATCGTGGCGACAAAGGCGAGGCAGGCGACAAGGAGTCCAGTGGCAAAGAGCATTAGAACAAAGATCACGAGGCGATAGCCGGCAAGAACGTCGGAAAATGCCGTGCCAGACTGGGCGAGCACCTCAAGAAGCTTGATCTCTGCCTCCGAAGTCAGGTCCGCGTTTTCGACAAAGAGCCGTTCGACACGTGCATTGAAGGCGTTCGCATCGGGCAGATTCAGCAGGAGAAACGCCCCCGCCGCGCCAAGAATCACGATGATCGCGATGACTCCGAATGCAACAACACGCGCACCCGCGATCCTCGCATCAGAAGCGGAGGAAGTACTGTCCTGCATCCTCTCTCCTTTGCTCCAGCCCGCCTTCCTCAAACACCGTCTGCACCTGAAGCAGCTTCCAGCCAGACGCTTTCAGCCTCTCCGCCACGTCGTGCAGCACCTGGTCAGACAAGGTGCAGGGGTTCACGTCGATTCGGATCACCCCGTAATGAAGCTTGAACGGATTGTCGCGACTGGCCTTGTAATCGGCATAGCAGACGGCCTGCGCATGTCCCGCCAACCAGAGAAATGTCGCGAAGGCGCCGATCAAGGAACGTGCATACATGCTGCCAATGTTTCCGCGCAGCAGCAAAAAATCAACATCATCCAACCCTTGGTCGCACGTTATCCCATATCAACGGACCGATATTGGGTGTCCGGTTCGATGTGTTCCACCCTGCATTCATGAAGCGGCAACGTGTGTTGGCGCACGGCAATCAAGTCTGGAGAGATCTCATGACCCACAAAAAAGCCCTTACCGTCTCAACAGTCGTCGCACTCGCCTTGACGCTTCTGCCAGCCCCGGTCTCGGCCGATTCCGAGCACTTTGGCAAGATCATTACCGGCCTCGCCCTGTTTGGGCTGCTTGCCGCCGCCCTTGACGACATCGACGAAGGGAAGGCCACGGCCAACGCGGAAATGCGCCGACCTGGCCACCGGCACCACGGTCCCCGGCACCGCAGCCATGCTTCCGAGAAGCCCAAAGTCATAGACGGCCGGATTCTCTCGCGAAACTTGCCAGAACACATGGGCTACAGGCGCAAGCCCCTTCCCGACAGCTGTCGACGAACCGTGAGGTCCGGCGGCAGACATCGGACGGTCTATTCTGCAGCCTGCCTGGATCTGAACTATCGACATGTTTCACGGCTGCCTCAAAGGTGCGAACGCATCGTCCGAACTGCTCGTGAGCACCTGATCGTCTACGGTGCACGCTGCCTCGCACGCGACAACTGGCGTGTCCGCCTGCGTTGAGACACGGCAGTCACAGAGTGCCGAGCTGACTGAGCCTATTGAAGGTCAGAAAACGCGCGCTCGATCCGGTCGATCGCGGACATCAATGTCGGACGCGGCAGAGCCAGATTGAACCGCATGTGACCTGAGCCACCAGTTCCGAACTGGGTGCCGGGACTCGGCGCCACCTTTGCGGCGAGCAGACGTTCCAGCAGCTCTTCGTCGGACATGCCAAGGGCAGTGAAGTCCACCCATGCCAGATATGTCGAGTCCATCTCCATGACGCCGATGCCGGGGATAGAGGCAACCCGCCGGGCAAAGGTGCGGAAATTCTCGGCAAGATAGGCCCGCGCCGCCTCGGACCAGTCACCGCTCTTCGCGAACGCCGCGGTGAGCATCGCCATGCCGAAGCGATTGGGCGGGGACTCGCGGTCGGCCAGCACCTTGTCGACGCGCGCGCGGATGTCCGGATCAGGGGCGATGAGAATTCCCGTCTCGCCACCGGCAATGTTGAAGCCCTTTGAGGCAGCGGTCAGTATCACCATCCGATCGAGTTGCTCTGGCGCCGCCACGACCGTCGGGAGGAATTTCGCACCAGGAAAAACCAGGTCCATGTGAATCTCGTCAGAGATCAGTATCAGGTCGTTTGCCTCGCAGAACCTTGCCAAGGCCCTGATTTCCTCCACGTCCCATAACCGTCCGCCCGGATTGTGCGGAGTGCAGAAGGTCACGATCCTTTCGCGGCCGGTCAGGGATGACTGCAGGGCGTCCAGGTCCATGTGAAACTGGCCGTCCTCGACCTTCAACTGGCTTTCCAGAATCTCCCGACCCATGTTCCGCACTTGCCGATAGAACGCGTGATACACCGGAGAGAAGACAATAATGGAATCTCCAGGCTCGCTGAACGTCGCAATCACGTCTCCAAAGCCGCTGACCACGCCATGAGTGTAACGAACCCAGCCAGGATCGATATCATCCCATCCGTGGCAGGACCTGTACCATGCCGCGACGGCCTCATCGGCGGCACCCGCATTTCCGAAATACCCGCAGTACCCCAAGTCCACTTCGGCCTGAAGCGCCGCGCGGATGGCAGGCGCGGCGGGAAAGTCCATGTCCGCGACCCACATGGGAATGATCTCCGGATCATCTACGCCGAAGGTCTGCTCAAGTTTGTCATACTTGGCTGCATGCGAGCCACGGAGCACGAGTTGTGTATCGAAGTCATGGGTCATGCCTCGAACTAACCAGTCCGTCACAGACCTGCAAGCATGGTCGGCTTGCCGCCGACCTCGCCTTCTCCTAGATGAAGCCCATGGCCATTAGGGACATCCTGATCCACCCAGACGCTCGCCTGAAAACGGTCGCAAACCCTGTCACCGAATTCGATGACAGGCTGCGCGTGCTTGCAGATGACATGCTCGAAACCATGTATGCGGCACCTGGAATCGGACTTGCCGCACCACAGGTCGGCGTATTGAAGCGGCTTCTGGTGATGGACTGCGTCAAGGAAGAGGATGCTCCGCCCAAACCGATGGTCCTGATCAATCCCGCGGTGACCTGGACCTCGGAGGATCGCTCCACGCACGAGGAAGGCTGTCTTTCGATTCCCGAACAATTCGCCGAAATCGAACGGCCCACCGAAGTGGAAGTGACCTGGAATGACTTCGAAGGCAAGCAAGAGGTCGAACGCTTCGAGGGCATCTGGGCAACGTGTGTCCAGCACGAAATCGACCATCTGAACGGTAAGCTCTTCATCGACTACCTGAAGCCGCTTCGACGACAGATGATCACCCGAAAGATGAAGAAGCTGAAGCGCGAGCGGGCACGGGCGTAGGGCGAAATGGGTACATCGATGAGACTCGTGTTCATGGGCACACCCGAGTTTTCGGTCCCTGCGCTCGACGCAGTGTTCGAGGCCGGGCACGAAGTCGCGGCGGTCTACACCCGGGCCCCCCGACCGGCCGGGCGCGGCATGAAGGCACGGCCTTGCCCCGTCCAGGTTCGCGCAGAAACGCTTGGGTTGCCCGTGCACACACCCGGGGGTTTCCAGTCAGCCGAAATTTGCGACAGCTTTCGCGCTCACGACGCGGATGCTGCCGTTGTCGTCGCCTACGGACTGATCTTGCCTGAAACCATTCTGGCGACCCCGCGTCTCGGCTGCCTCAACATCCATGCATCTCTCCTGCCGCGCTGGCGCGGTGCCGCCCCGATTCACCGGGCGGTCATGTCCGGAGACAGTGAGACGGGAATCTCGATAATGGCGGTGGACACGGGGCTCGACACAGGACCCTTGCTGCTCCGCGAGGCCATACCGATCAAGCCCGACGACACGGCCGGGCGGCTTCATGACAGGCTGGCGCAGCTAGGCGCCCGACTAATCGTAGAAGCCCTTGATGGCATTGACGGTTTCGTGCCGACTCCGCAGCCTAAGGACGGGGCGTCCTATGCCCGGAAAGTGGACAAGGCGGAAACCCGGATTGACTGGTCAAGACGGGCTGTCGAAATTGACCGTCACATACGCGGCCTCTCCCCGTTTCCAGGGGCGTGGTGTGAAGTCCATGGCGAACGGACAAAACTCCTCAACTCCCGCCTCATCGACGGCGGCGGCGAACCTGGGGATCATCTTGGGGGCTGTCGCATTGCCTGCGGGACAGGCGCAATCGAAGTGACCGAAGTCCAACGCGTGGGCAGGAAACCCGTATCCGCCGACGACTTCCTCAGAGGCATTCGGGTGCCCGACAAGTTCGAGTGACTTTCGCGCAGGTTGGGCACGCAGAACATTCGGTGCCGTGAATTCAGGACCACGGGCCTCGAGATCTCGGAGGAGAAGCAGCCATCCATACGCCGCACCTACCACAGCGCCGTACAGAGGTCGCCCCAGCCGTGACGTGCATGCTGAGCGGCGCGGCCGTCCTCACGCTCAACGATGCGCTGATCAAAGGGCTAGCGGAGACCTACCCGACGGGCGAGCTCTTGTTCATCCGTGGCGTGTTCGTCTGGCCCTGGATCCTGGTGTTCGCCTTGCGCAGCGGTGGACTGATCAGTTTGCGTATCAACAACTTTCGGGGCCAGGCTCTGCGCGGTGTCTGCGTGATCGCCAGCGCATTCTTCTTCATCAATGGCCTACGCCACCTGACCCTCGCCGATGCCATTGCCGTGGCCTTCACAGGGCCGCTCTTCATCACGGCGATGGCGCCGTTGGTGCTGGGCGAGAGGGTCGGCTGGCGGCGCTGGGCGGCGGTGCTGGTGGGGTTTGCGGGGGTGATCTTCATGCTCCGCCCCGGCAGCGACGTTTTGCAATGGGCCATCGTCTTTCCCCTTGGGGCCGCTGTCTGTGGCGGGATGCGCGACCTGATCACGCGCCGGATCGCGGGGACCGAGACGACGGTGGCCGTTCTGGCGGTGACGACGACGGTGGTGGTGCTGGCGGGGCTATCGACAGCATTGTTCACCGAATGGGTGCGTCCCCGTCCCGCTGACATCGGTGTTTTCGCGTTCAACGGCGCGCTGATCGCGGTGGCGCACACGCTGATGATCGAGGCGTTCCGGCGTGGCGAGGCAACGCTGGTGGCGCCGTTCAAGTACTCGTCGCTGCTTTGGGCAACCCTGATCGGCTACCTCATGTTCGACGAATTGCCGGACCTCTGGACCATTGTTGGAGCGATGATCATCGTTCTGGCCGGGCTCTACGTGTTCCGGCGCGAGGCGCAGCACCGGGCCGGTAACAGGCCGGAGAAATAGCGCCATCCCACCCGACCACGTGCGCTTGGGCCGCGACCATCTGGTCCGCCTCCTCACAGTTCAGGCAAATCGGTGGTGCGAAGCCCAGGATGTCGCCCTGCGGCATGGCACGAGCGATGACGCTTTCGGCCAGCAGGCTCGCGCTGGCAGGCAACGCCGGCTAGTGCACCAGCGGATCAGGCAAGGTCGCGGCGCATTCCGGAACAAGTGTCGAAACATGTATCGAATCCGGCATCCTTCAGCTCCGGCTCGGCCTTCTCCCGCGGCATGAGATAACCGTCGAAGCATAGATGGTTCCCGACCCAGACACCGTCGGCGCGCAACCGGTCACGCAAGGTGACAATGACGGCGATTTCGCAGACCCGACGATTGGGCCGGCGTTCTCGAAGACCAGAGATCGCCAGCGCTTCGCGGGAAAGGGCATCGGCAGTTCGTCAGGCAGCTTTCACTTGCTGCTACGACTGTGCTCCCGGAGAAGGGCGATCGTAGCCTGCAACTCTTCGCCTGACTCCAATGAATTGAACTCAAACTCTTGTGGATTGATTTCGCCAAGGAATGACAGATGATGTAACAACGCCAACAAATTGGTACAAAGCCTAGCTCGACAATGTCGAGAAACTAACCCATCAGTGCCGAGTCGAAGGGATAGGACGTCAGGTTTTCGTATCCCTCTTCCGTTACCAGAACTTGGTCCTCCAGCTTGATCGAAAAGTCGCCGCCCGTTTCGCCGACCAGCGCTTCGACGCAAAGAACCATGCCTGCTTCCAGTTCGTAGTCAAATGCACCTGGGACCATCTGGTCGGGATAGGCGACGAGGGGCCATTCGTCGCAAAGCCCGACTCCATGCATCATGCAGCCGTATTTCTGCTCCTGGTACTTCTCCGCAAGCCGGTGGCCGTTCCGACTAATGTCCTCGATCCGCGCACCGGCGCGAAGAAGCTCCATGTTCGTCATGATATGCTCATGCGCATGCCGCATCGCCTCGACCATGTCGGGTCTGGGAGCATGATCGCCGATCCACAGCGTGCGGCTGATGTCGGTGCAGATGCCGTAGCTGCCCACCAAGTCGGTGTCGAGAGCGACAATCTCGTTCATCCGGACCGTGCGTGGTCCGCATTCCTGGAACCACGGATTCGTTCGTGGGCCACTGGCCAGCAGCCGTGTCTCGATCCACTCGCCCCCGCGCCTGATGTTCTCAGCGTGCAGTACCGACCAGATGTCGTCCTCGCTGACATTGCCGCCAGGCACCTCGGTCCGCGCGAACTCCTCCATTGCACGAACGGCGGTCTCGCAAGCATGGATGGAACAGCGCATGGCCTTGATTTCGTCCGGGCCCTTGACGGCGCGTGCCTTCTCGGTGACCTCCTCACCCTCCATCACCTCGAAGCCTAATGCCTCCAGCGCCTTCAAGGCATGCAGCATCGCCTTGTCGACCGCGAGGCGCATGTTTCCGCCACCATGCTCCTTGATCAGATCACGAACCTGTTCGGCAAAGACGACGGCCGCGTCGCTCGCCCTGTCTCCCCTGTCGAAATAGAAGAGGTCCGCACCGGAACGGACCTCGCGAACATGCGGATTGAACGAGGAGAGAAACGGACTGTTCTTGTATTCCCAGAGAACCATGTACCCATCTGCGCACAGCAGCACGGCTCGAAAGGGGTTATGAGTGTTCCAAAGCTGCATGTTGGTGGAATCGGTGGCATAGCGAATGTTCAGGGGATCGAAGACCAGCAAGCCGCCATAGTCGCGCGCAACCACATGCTCGGTCAGCCGCTGCCATCTGAAGCGCCGCATCTCCAGCAGATCGGGCAAGGCAAGCCCAACCGCCGCCCATTCTTCGAAAGCAAGCCGCGTCGGACCGATCTCGATCCGGTCGCCGTCATTCGGCGTGTTATCCCCGAGAAGCGTGCCGCGAGTCGGATCAATCTTTCGTGCATCGCGATGATAGTCGTCCATGGCGCAACATTCAGTCTGGCGCCGTTTGCATGCTCGTGCGAATGCGACATTTCAGGACTTCGGCTGCGACATCCCCGGCTTGGCTGTGGACGGGAATCGATTTCCGACCTGTATTCCTTCAGGTCTCCGAAACGGAGGACCTGCGGAATGTCACATTTGGGACGGCGCACAACTCGATCGATCCCTGTTCCGGTCCGCCGCATGCGTGGCCAATCTTCCAACGGTGGCTTACTCGGGCGAATCCTGCACCCGACAGTGTGGTCGGTCTTTCTTCAGAAAGCGGGCCTGAAGCGATCAATTCGTGATCAGCACAATGTCAGTTCTCGCGGTCCGGTCGCTCAAGGCAAGGAGCCTGCCAACGCACTTCGGACATGGAGCGCGCTTCAATTCTTGACTGACGGCACCTCACGGCCCCCGGAAGAGATCCATGAATGCCGACCAAGCCTCCGGATCAGCGACGGTCTTGTCGCGGCAAAACGCATTGCAGAAACCGAAGGTCCGGCCTTCCAGCTCAAGAAAATGAGTGACCTGTCTGCCAGAGTACGGGCACCTCTCGTTCTCGGAGGGACCAGAATCCGCCGCCGTTGCAGGCAAGGGTACCGGCCCGGGCCAAGCGCACTGCGCATAGTCTCGCGCGAATCGAGGCAGGTCGGGACCGTCCACGAGCCCCATTGCTCGCCAACGACGGAAGGCAGGGTCCGACAGATGGGCTTCGACATACGATCTTGAGTCGGACCGAACCGGAAGACCATAGCCAGCGATGCGTGCAGCAACCGGAGCGAAGAAGGCATCTGCTGCGGAATAGCCTCCACAGAGCCACGGACCGCGAAAGGCATCAAGCGCATGAGCCCAAATCGTATCAATTCGGGCAAGGTCGGTCAGGACATCTTCGGAAGGCGCATAGCCTTTGTAGGCGCAGCGCAGGTTCATCGGGCAGCCTTCGCGCAGCGCTGCGAAGCCTGAATGCATCTCGGCGGCGAGACTGCGTGCCGTTGCACGGGCTCGGGAAGAGTCGGACCACAACCCTGCATCAGAATGCCGAGTTGCCAACTCCTCCGCGATGGCAAGCGAATCGCAGATGACTGAACCATCTTCTGAAATGAGCGTCGGGACAGAACGTGCGGGAGGGTGGTCGGCAAGCTGTTCGGCGACTGTACCTTCGCCGAGGCCAACAAAGCGAACATCGGCAGGAATGCCGAAGCGCTCAAAAAGCAACCATGCGCGAAGGGACCAGCTGGAATATGCACGATCACCAAGTATGAGCGTGTACGTCATGCCAGCGCCTCTTCCAAAAGCTGCGGTTTGGACGTCCTTCGGGTGTGCTTCCGGGTTCTGGATGCGACACCTTGAATCGTCGGCCGGTTCAGGACGGCCACCAAGGCTCCGATGCGACATCTTTGCATTGCAAGGCAAACCGAATTGTCACGAGGGATCCCTGACGGCCTGTTTCCGGGCCCTATCACTTCCCGACCGAAGGGTCCAACTGGACACCTGGCCCGTGCTGCAGACACAGCCGGATCCATTATGAAGGGGCGCCCGCTATTCGACCACGCAAGACCGGTTCAAGCTGCCGCTGCGAGGTCTGCTTCGAAGCGACCATGACAGATCCGAGATGAACGTCAGAAGACATTACCCCAAAATCGCCCTTCGTACGAGATTCAGTCCGGCCAACACGAGCACGACCAGAACGAGTGTCCGGAACCTTCCCTGATCCAGCCGATCCTGTATTGCAACGCCAATGGCCGCCCCTGCCAATGCCGGAATGACAAGGACAATTGACAGGTTCAGGCCCACACCGGACAGCACGCCGGATTGCAGATGGGCCAGCGTCAGCATCACTGCACCGGAGCCATAGACGGCGCCTTGGATGCGGACATGCTCCGTCCTAGGCACACCCAGGGCGGTCAGATACAGCGCCGTCGGCGGCCCCCAGGTGCCGGTCAGGCCGCCAAGAATGCCGGCCAAGGCTCCGGTGCCGATTTCGGTGGATCGCTGATGCTGCACCGACACCTTCGGTCGCCAGCCCGCCAGCTGCAGCGACGCAAAGAACGTGATCGTCGCTCCGAGGATCAAGAACAGCAGCCCTGCCGGAATGCTCAGGACGATCTGGCTGCCAAGGACCAGGAACGCCAGCATCGTTGCAAGATAGCGCCAGTGCGTCCGTGCGGACTGCAACGCGGCCCGGGCGCCTTGCCGAAACGCCTGAAAGAAATTTGTGACCAGGGCCGGTAGGATCATGCCCGCCAGCGCCAGTTCCGGAGACAGAAAGGACCCAAGCCCGGAGACCAGGATCATCGGCAAGGAGAATCCAGTCATGCCCTTCACGACACCCGCCAGAAGGGCAAGGGCCAGCGCCGCACCCAACGCAACGGTTCCCATCGCTGCCAGTTCCGCAATCATCGCCGTCTCGTATCGGCTCGCCCATTCGCAAGAAAGCGAAATCGCATACGACATTATTATTCAAAATGTCGCATTCTCTTGAAATCTTCTTGCGCTGCACCTGCAAGAGCCCTAGCGTTCGCACGCGCAGAAACTCGGGACGCGAAAGTCCGCAAATCCGGCAGGAAAATGACCGAACCGATTGTCCTCACTGGCCTCCTGAAACTGACCAAGTCTGCCACGAAATCGATCGATGCGCTTCTGGCACGGGGGATCGAACGCGTGCGGGATCTCGTGAGCGAGAACGGCATGGTCAATCCGGACTTGCTGGACCGAGAACAGACAGCCGCGCATGGGCTTGCTTGGTTTGCAACCTGCGCGGAAGCCACGCGGCAAATGCAGGAATGGGCCGAGCGGCTCGAAGGCAAGGGGCGGTTCGGCAAGGTCGAGCAACTGACCCACCAGATCGCCTTCGGGGAGTACCTTTCCCAGATCATTGGCGGAATTCCGATGAGCCAGCACGAAATCGTGCGGCCCTGGGATCTTGGCCTCTCGTCCGAAGACCTGCAGGATGCGCTCTCACCCGAAGTGCTCGCGCTGACCCGGAATGGAAACTCCCAAGCCGCACGCATGCGACTTGTGGAGATGATTCGGACCATCAATGGAGACATCGTCTACGGCGCCACGGGACTTGATGACGAACTCGAAATGATCCGCGAGCAATTTCGCCGCTTTGCCCGGGACCGAATCGAACCGTTCGCCCATGACTGGCATCTAAACGACGAGCTCATCCCGATGGACGTCATCGAGGAACTCGCGGAAATGGGCGTCTTCGGATTGACGATTCCCGAGGAATACGGCGGGGTCGGCCTCTCCCGCACGGCCATGGTCGTGGTCTCGGAAGAACTGTCACGGGGTTACATCGGCGCCGGTTCGTTAGGCACGCGTTCGGAAATCGCTGCCGAACTCATCCTCACCGGAGGCACCGAGGCGCAGAAAGCACGGTGGCTGCCTGGGCTTGCGTCGGGAGAGATCCTGCCGACTGCGGTCTTTACCGAACCAGACACGGGATCCGACCTTGGATCCCTCAGGACAAGGGCGGAGCGTGACGGGCCGGGCTGGGCGATTACCGGCAACAAGACCTGGATCACCCACGCGGCGCGCAGCAACCTGATGGCCGTGCTCGCGCGCACGGATCCCGAATCGTCGGACTATCGCGGCCTGTCGATGTTCCTGGCGGCAAAGACTCCGGGCACCGACGAGGGGCCCTTTGTGGACGACGGTCTTTCGGGCGGAGAGATCAAGGTCCTCGGCTACCGTGGCATGAAGGAATACACGGTCAATTTCGACGGCTTTCGGATCAACGACGAGAACCTCCTTGGCGGAGCGGAAGGTCAAGGTTTCAAACAGTTGATGCGAACGTTCGAAAGCGCGCGCATCCAGACGGCGGCGAGGGCGGTCGGTGTCGCGCAGTCAGCTCTCGACGCAGGCCTTCAATATGCTGAGGATCGAAAGCAGTTCGGCCGACCCCTGATAGCGTTTCCGCGCGTCGCCTCGAAGCTCGCCATCATGACCGTCGAAATCACGATAGCACGGCAACTTGCATATCATGCCGCGCGGCAGAAGGACGCGGACAGGCGGTGCGACCTCGAGGCCGGCATGGCCAAGCTTCTGGGTGCGCGTGTTGCGTGGGCTGCGGCGGACAACGCACTGCAGATTCACGGCGGCAACGGATTTGCGCTTGAATACGGAATCAGCCGGATTCTCTGTGATTCACGGATCCTGAACATCTTCGAGGGTGCTGCCGAAATACAGGCGCAGGTCATCGCACGGCGGTTGCTAAGCTGAAAGCTGCCGCCAAAGTCTGGCTCTGCGCACATATTTGCTGCGCAGCAAATATCGCCGAATTCCAAATTCTCACACCCAGACCCGTTGTGCATTCTCTAGGGTTTGGTAAGCCCACATGCATTGGGGGACACCACTCCGCACAGGCCATCCGCTTCATTTACCCGTCCGGTGCCCACCGACCTGCCGTGACACCAGCGATCTCGGACGACGATCCTGCCCGCGGGGTCGCGAAGCACCCACTCGCCATGCAGGAGACCTGCGACGTAGCAGCCCTCCTCGACCGAGCCGTCGGAATGCGTGATCCGCCACAGGCCGTGCCTCAACCCGTTGACATAGGCGCCACTGGCAATCGGGCGTGTGCCATCCGCTATCCCAAGGCCTGTTTCGCCACTGTTGGAGACCAGCGTCGTGGCAGTCTGCGCCCAGGCCGCACTGGCATCCAGCAGCAGGGCGAGGGCCAAAATGCCCGCCGCCACGCGACAGGGGCGCCGCGGCGGTTTGGCACGAAGTGCGTCACTTGGCGGACTCGGCACAGTCAAGCCATCTCCTCGCTCAGCCATCTGCCACCTCATTCAATACAATTGTCCAATCCGACGTCGACCGACCGCTCGCGCGCCATGGCCTCGCCGAGCCAAGTCCGCCCGTATCTGTTCGTGACCGCAAGCGTTCCTTCGTAAAATGTGCGTGTGAATTTTGGTTCAAGTAACGAGATCACGATAAACGTCACATAGAACCGGCCCCCGCCGACCGCCGAGCCACCGCCGATACTGCACCGCAAGAGTCAGGTTCGCGCCGACCCCGGGTTGTCGGAACCTACAGGTGTCTTCCGCACTCACGGCTTACACAAAAGTCTTGGACCGAATCAGGGATTCGGTGGGATTGAACATGCCTTGGCGACGCAGCTGCCGCGCGGCGCCAGTCCTGACCAGCCGCGACAGGCCGGCCAGCACCTTGACGGCGCCAAATACGAGGATTTGCGGTGCCACGAAAGCGTCGTCCCCGCGGCAAGCGACGACCGGTTCGCCCGCATCCTTCCGTCCTGCACGCATTTTGCCGTGAAACGCCCGTGCGATGCTTGCGCACTGAATTGCAATACCTATAAGGTTCGCGCCGTTCCATCCGCCCGCCGGCGGTACGGCGGACCGCGAATCCCGTGATTCGAACGAGAGAGGCCCGAATTGGCGAAATCCGATGACCTGAAACGGGAAAACGATGCGCTGCGCAAGCGCATCGCCATGTTGAATGCGGCAATTCTCCGGATCAATGCAAGCCTCGACCTCGACACCGTGCTCGAAGAGGTGGTCGAGAGCGCCCGGGCACTCACTGGCGCCCGCTGGGGCGTCATCGCCACCGTCGACGAGGCAGGCGCGCCGCTCGACTTCGTGTTCTCGGGCTTCACCGCCGAGGAACGTCTGGACCTCCTCACCTGGCCCGAAAGCGTGCGCTTGTTCGAGCACTTCCGCGAATTGCCGGGGCCGCTGCGGGTCGACAACCTTTCGGGCTACGTCCGTGCACTCGGAATCGAACCCGCCCCGGCCTTCTCCCACACCTTTCAAGGCACGCCGATGCGCCACCGCGACGCCTACGTCGGAAGCTTCTTCCTCGCCGACAAGGCGAATGGGGAGGCGTTCACTGGCGAGGACGAAGAGGTCCTGACGCTGTTCGCCTCCCAGGCCGCGTCCGCGATCGCCAACGCGCGCACTCACCGCGACGAGCGCCGTGCCCGGGCGGATCTAGAGGCGCTGGTCGAGACCTCGCCTATCGCGGTTGTGGTGTTCGATGCGGAGAGCGCCCTTCCGGTGTCGATCAATCGTGAAGCGCGCCGCATCGCGGACAGCCTGCGCATGCCAGGCCAGCCGCACGAGCATCTCCTGGAGTTGATGTCGTTTCGCCGCACCGACGGCAGCGAGGTTTCCTTGCGCGAATTCCCGGTCGCGGAGCTGCTCATGAGCGGCGAGACGATGCGTGCCGAGGAAGTCACCCTCTCGGTGCCGGACGGGCGCAGCGTCCGGGCCCTGATCAACGCCACGCCTATTCGCGCCGACGGCGGCGGCGTCAGCTCGGTGGTGGTCACCGTCCAGGATCTCGCGCCGCTCGACGAGATCGAGCGCCTGCGCACCGAGTTCCTCGGCCTGGTAGGCCATGAACTGAGGGAGCCATTGGCCGCCATCAGGGGCTCGGCAGTGACGCTCCTGGAGGACGCGGCGGCGCTCGATCCCGCCGAAATGCGCGAGTTCCACCGCATCATCGTCGAGCAGTCCGGTCACATGCGGGGCCTGATCGGCGACCTGCTCGACGCCGGCCGCATCGACACGGGCACCCTCTCGGTCTCACCTGAGCCTTCGGAGGTGGCCGATCTGGTGGAGCGTGCGCGGGACACCTTCATCGGCGGTGGCGGGCGACATGGCATTGTCGTCGACCTGCCTGTCGGCCTCGCGCGGGCGATGGCTGACCGCCGCCGTATCGTGCAGGTGCTCAACAACCTCTTCGCCAACGCTGCCCGGCACGCTCCGGAATCGTCCCCGATTCGCGTCTCGGCGGCGCGGGAAAATTCCCATGTCGCGGTCGCCGTCGCGGACGAGGGCCGGGGGTTGGAACCGGAACTTCTGGCGCGGTTCTTCGACAAGCACGCCAAGGACGGGACGAAGGCCGGCCATGGACTGGGACTCGCCATCTGCAAGGGGCTGGTGGAGGCCCATGGCGGTCGCATCAGGGCAGAGAGCGACGGTCCCGGACGCGGCACCACCGTCACATTCACTCTGCCCGTGGCAGGGCAACCTGACGCCGGGGCGAGAACGGAACTGCTCCCGAAACTGCAATCGACCGAACGGACGCGGATCCTGGCGGTCGACGACGATCCGCACATGCTCCGCTCCGTGCGCGACACGCTGTCCGCCGCCGGTTACGCCCCGCTGGTGACTGGCGAGCCGGGGCAGATCGCCCGCATCATCCGCAACGAGAAGCCGCAGCTGGTGCTGCTCGACCTCATCCTGCCGGGACAAGACGGCATCGAACTCATGCAGCAAGTCCCCGAACTCTCCGACCTGCCGGTGATATTCATCTCTGGCTACGGTCGCGACGAAACCGTCGCCGCCGCACTCGAAGCCGGCGCAGCCGACTACATCGTCAAGCCCTTCTCGCCGACTGAACTGGTTGCAAGGGTCCGCGCCGCGCTCCGCCGCCACGAGGCGCCCGAGCCCTTCACGCTCGGTACGCTCTCAATCGACTTTGACCGGCGCCGCGTAACCGTCGGCGGCGCGGCGGTCGCCCTCACTGCAACCGAGCACGAGCTCCTGTGCGTCCTGGCGCTCGATGCGGGACGGGTGGTGACTTACGACACGCTGCTGCGCCGGGTCTGGAACGGACGCGACAGCGCTGATGCCAACCTGGTGCGCATCTTCGTGCGCACGCTCCGTCGCAAGCTTGGCGACGACGCAGCCAACCCCACGTGGATCTTCAACGAGCGCGGAGTCGGCTACCGCATGGCCGAACCGGGGCGGGAGTGAGTGTCAAAGCTGGCACCGAGCCGTTGATTCGCACGGATTCATGCGCGCGCCGCGAACGAAGGAAGTGAGAAATTCCTGCATGCCTTGCTGGCTCCAATCCCGCTCCGTTCGGACAGTCACGACTCACGTTCCAAAATACCTGCCAGCCGGTCACGAGCTTCCGGCAAACGGCGATTCCCGAGCGCGGGAGCGAGCCGCGACTTCAAGAAATGGCAGGTCGTTCTCAGGCCGTCACTGATTTCGGAAGCGCTGCCGTCACCTCGGCCAAGAAGGGACGGCGACAGTGGCAGCAGGTTCGGTTTCCACTCCCCGGCCCCGGCGTCCGAAACCGCACGGCCGGACTTGGGCGACACATAGACAAGCCCTTCGGTCGCTCCCGTCACGGCGCACCTGGACAGGTCAAGGCCGAAGCCAAGCTCTTCGAGCAACGCGAGTTCCCACCGCACGTAGGCCAGCGGCCAGAAAGGACCGTCACACATCATTTCAAGCACTGTCAGCGTTCCGTCATACAACGTTGGATGCGGTTCCCGCTCCGGCAGTGCATAGGAAAGCAGGGCGGTAACCGCATTCAGACCGGCAAGTGTCCGACGTTCGCCCATGAGCAATGCGGCGCGGGCCAGAACCGGCTCGGCCTCGAAGCTGCCCAGATGTTCCGCCAAGCGCGCACGCCATGTGACCTGAACCTGATTTCCCGGCTCCAGGATCGGCGCCATCCGCCGCGACCCGCCGCCCCGAACTATCCCGGCGTGCCGACCATGGCCGCGCGTAAACACCTCGATGATCAAGGCATTTTCACCGTGACGGCGACGTGCAAGGACGACTCCCTCTTCGCGCCACTCCATCAGATTGCCTTTGCAGCCATGCACCCTTCCGCACCGGTAACACCTGCGCTTGCACCGCGACACCGGCGCCGCAAACGTACCACGGACGCTGCCGCTACGCGTTCGCACCACGCAACAGTGTCTCGGCCGGAATCGGGAAGTGCGCAGGCATTCTCTCGCATGAAACCTTCTCGTTTCTGCCCGACAGCAAGAATGTCGAATCGACCGAATGACATCAAGCGGTACGGTACGGACCCACTGTCACCTGGAGCCTGATGCGCCATGCACGGCAGGCGATTCTTGCTGGGTGACAAGCAACCAGCGACCCGATAAGAGAGCGCGAAAGCAAGCAGCGGGCGCGCCCATGACTCACAAGATATTCGGCCATAAGTCGCCTGACACCGACTCCACTGGTTCGCCCATCATCTGGGCCTGGTACCTGAACGAATGTCGCAACACTCCGGCTGAGGCGCGGCTCCTTGGCGAACCGAATGCCGAGGCGCTCTTCGTGCTCGACCGATGGAATCTCGACAAGCCGGAAGTCCTTGAACGCGTGGGGCCTGGGGACAGCTGCGTCATAGTCGACACGAACAACGTGGCGGAACTGCCTGATGGCATAAACGATGCCGACGTGGTCGAGGTGATTGATCACCACATGCTGCAAGGTGGGCTGAAGACCAGGACACCGATCACCATCACCGTCCGCCCACTGGCCTGCACGGCCACGATCATGCACGACCTGATGGGTGATGACGCCGCCAGGATGCCTCGTGCGATCAAGGGCGTGATGCTCTCATGCATCCTGAGCGACACGCTCGAGTTTCGTTCGCCGACAACAACCGATGCCGACCAGGCACTTGCGGAACGTCTTGCAGACGAATTGGGAATCGACATTGCAGAATACGCGGAGGAGATGTTCGCAGCCAAGTCCGACGTCTCGGGCTATACGGACGCGGAACTGCTGCGCGTGGATGCCAAGGCCTACGAGGTGGACGGCACGAGCCTCCGAATCTCGGTCCTTGAGACGACTTCTCCATCAATCGTGCTGGACCGGAAAGCGGGCCTGATGAAGGAAATGGAGACAGTCGCCAGGGAAGACGGCGTCGACCAGGTCCTTTTCTTCCTCGTAGACATCCTCTCTGAAGAGGCCGTCCTATTCATTACAAATGACATCGTGCGGGACATCGCTGCCAAGAGCTTCGGGGTCGAGGCCGACGGCGACCTTGCCACGCTCCCTGGAGTGGTCAGTCGCAAGAAGCAGATCATTCCGGTGTTGAAAATCTGAGACATGGTTCCGATAGTCGACAGCCTGTCGGAGATCGCCGACCGCTACGATGCGCTCTTTTGCGATCTTTGGGGATGCGTGCATAACGGTGTGCGGGGCTATCCCGAGGCCATCGATGCGCTCCGCGCCTTTCGTGCCGGGGGCGGCAAGGTCGTGCTCCTGACAAACGCTCCGCGCCCGCGCGCGGGCGTGGAGCGGCAACTGGAAGTGCTTGGGGTTCCACCCGATTGCTGGGACACGATTTCCACGAGCGGTGACAGCGCCCGGGTTGCGATGTTTCGCGGCGCCATCGGCAACCGTGTCTGGTTCATGGGACAGGATCATGACCTGCCGTTCTTTGAGCCGCCGGCGATCGTCTCCGAACCGGTCGACATACGCATTGTCGAACTCAAGGACGCGACCGGTATTGCGTGCCTCGGTCCATTTGACGCACATGCGGACCCATCCGTGAACCGCCCCGAGTTCCTCTATGCAAAGCAAAAGGGCCTGAAGCTTCTCTGTGCGAACCCTGACATGGTGGTTGACCGCGGCGAACGCCGCGAATGGTGTGCCGGCGCGCTTGCCCAGCTCTATTCGGAAATGGGTGGCGAGAGCCTTTATTTCGGCAAGCCGCATCCGCCGGTCTACGCTCTGGCGCGGGAACGGCTGACGCAGATCGAAGTGCAGGTGCCGGACGAGCGGGTCCTGTGTATCGGTGACGGCATTCAGACCGACATCATGGGCGCGTTGGGAGAGGGTCTCGACTCACTGTTCGTGACGGGTGGGCTGGCGCGCGAACAAACGTCAACCGCCCGCCAGCCGGAGCAAGCCGCCCTCGAAGCATTCATCGCTGAAGCCCGGCTGACACCGACATATGCCATCGGCTATCTCAGATAGGGTCGATGTCCCGGCAATTCTCGGCGGGCTGGCCTTTGCCTTCATCTGGTCTTCTGCATTCACGTCAGCCAAGATCATCGTCACCCACGCGCCGCCGCTGACAATCTCCGCGGTCCGGTTCCTGATCGCGGGCCTGATCGCCTTGGCGCTGGCCCGCATCCTCAGGCAGAGCTTCTCCCTGACACGTCAGCAATGGCAACTGACGGTCATTTTCGGCATTTGCCAGAACGCGCTCTATCTCGGGCTGAACTTTGTCGCCTTAGAGACGGTTGAAGCTTCACTGGCGACCATCATTGCGTCCTCGCTGCCCTTGCTGGTTGCTTTGGCGGGTTGGCTGATCGCGAGAGTCACCTTGCGGCCACTGGGCATAACGGGACTGATTTTCGGAATGGCCGGGGTCTTCATGATCATGGGAACGCGGCTGACCCAAGGGGTGGACCCGGTTGGAATTGCTCTGTGCGGGATCGGCGCTCTGGCCCTGACATTCGCCACGCTGGCCGTCAGGGGCGCATCCTCGGGCGGGAACGTCATGGTGGTCGTGGGATTCCAAATGCTGGTCGGAAGCGTCGTGCTTTGGGTGCCTGCATTGACGCTCGAAACCTGGGTCGTCAACTGGTCGGTCACTTTCGTGGCGGCGTTCCTCTACACGCTCTTGATGCCTGGACTGCTGGCGACGATGGTCTGGTTCTGGCTGGTTCGCCGCATCGGCCCCACGCGGGCCGCCACGTTCCATTTCCTGAACCCGTTCTTCGGAGTGGCGGTCGCCGCGGCCCTGCTTGGCGAGGAAATTGGCGTTCTCGATGTCATCGGTGTCGTGGTCATTGCGCTGGCCATTCTCGCCGTGCAGTTTTCCAAGTCGGCGACAACGACCTGACCCACTTCGGCAGGATGCCGCAGACGCCCCGGCTGCGTGCCTTGCGCGAGCGCGCCCAAGACAAGCGACAAAGTTCTGCGGCTGCACATCTGGTCCGGAAACGCCCAGAGGTCAGAACGGATCCGACATTGGGGTTACTGTCTCTAAATTAAGTTCGCTGCTGGCATTCCGAACCAAGTGGAGAGTCCGGCGAAGCATGCCAGAGCACTCGGGTCGATTTCATGACGCCGAGTGAAATTCGCCACTTTTTGTCCCCAAGTGCTCGATTTCTAGATCACCCCAGTGCTTGTTCAAGTACTCGGCAACGAGCCGCCGATGACAATGGTGCGGCTGGTCTTCACTGCACAGCAAACAGCCATCGCTCAGGTCTTCCCTCGACAGATCAGACTCGATCCGCCGCGTCTTCATCAGTGCATTGAACCGGGTTTCGTAAGTGTCCCAACTGATTTCGCCCTTGCGATATCCGCTCAACAACTCCTTCGTAGGCGCCAAGCTCGGCACATGAATGTATTCAACGTCGCAAAGCTCACGCGCGAACCAAGCAAGATCGTTCTTCTTGGCAAATCCGGCGAGCTGCGATCCGTTGTTGAGCCTCACATCCACAATGCGCTTGACACCTGCGCCGCGCAGAAGTTCAAAAAACTGCTGTGCCGATTTCTTGGTAAAGCCAATGGTTGATACCTTCATGGAACCTCCATCTCAGCCAAGTCACTGACATACTCGACGGCGTGGCCGACTTCTTCGGTCTGACGTTCAATCGCCTTCTTGATGCGTTCATCTCGCGGCTCATCCCGATGTATCAGATCGTAGTCATCGAGACCGAACTTCGCGAGCAAACGATTCATTGCATTTGCATGCGTCTCAAGAGGCTTATCGGGCAATATGTGGGCGACATCGACTCCAAGTCGATCAAGCTCGTGCCCAACGAGAAGCGTTCGATGGCATTCAAGCGGCTCTTTCTCCGCGCACATCAGTGCAACTCGGTATTCTTCGGCAACACGCACGATTCTCTCCAGACCATCGCGAAAACGCGAAGTGTCCGCGAGCCGGTCGTAGCGAACGCGGCCGCGTTCGTAACATGAAAGGTCATCAGATCGCCCACCCAATTCCCATCCAAGATAAACGTACTTGATTCCAGATTCCTTCAGCGAGCCTGCAAGCCGTTCGCGATTGAACTGCGAATTATGGCGGCTAAATGGCGTAGAACGCACATCCGCGAGGGCGGTCACACGATGTGCGTCAAGGAACCCCAAAAAAATACTCCAGATCATGGTTGGAGTGACCGATTGTCAGGATGGTTTCTACATTCCCAGCCATTGCGCAACATTGCATAGCTTCCAGAGATTGGTTTTCAGACCGCTATGCCAATCCGTTTGTGCCGGTCGCTGCAAGATGCACGTAGCGGCCAATTGAAACGGTCAGAGCCCCAAATGGGTGAATTCTCATACATATTGTCGTTTGCGATGGCTCTGACGCACTTCGGCCGGATGCGGCGCGCAATCATGGCCCAAGCATGGCCGGACATGCAGCAGGAATTCAGACGCAGATCACTCCTCGCCTGCCGCTCTTGCCGACGAGGAGGAAACCCGGTTCTTCCGGAACGAGACAACGGGCCGCAGGACTGCGGCACGATTTGCTCTTCTGATTTTGGCGATCAGCTGTTCACGCTGTCCTTGAGCGCCTTGGCGATGGTCATCTTCACCACCTTGTCAGCGTCCTTGTGGATCTGCTGGCCAGTCGCGGGATTGCGAACCATGCGCGCCGGACGTTCGCGGCAATAGATCTTGCCGACACCAGGCAGTGCCACGGCCCCGCCGGCAGACACTTCCCTTGTGATGACGGATATGATCGCGTCCAGTGCCGCGGCTGCCGATTTCTTGTCGCTGCCCAGTTCATCGGCAAGCGTCGCGACAAGCTGCGTCTTGGTTAATGCCTTTGCCATGTTGAATCTCCTCGTTCCGGCTCCAATTGTGGCGCAACGGCCTTAATTTACTGAATATTGGGGTGATACGCAAGCACTTGTGACAGAATTACGAGGCCTTGGCACATTTCGCATGAATTTTCCGTTTATTTCAAAGGAATGCCGTCTCCTCGAAGCTGCGAAGCTTGCGGGAATGTATTCGCTCCAGCGGCATTTCGCGGAGTCTCTCCATCGCGCGTATGCCTACCAGAAGATGTTGGGCAACTTGCGTCTTGTAGAAATCTGAAGCCATTCCAGGCAGCTTCAACTCGCCATGCAGCGGCTTGTCTGAAACGCAGAGCAGCGTGCCGTAGGGCACACGGAACCTGAATCCGTTAGCCGCGATCGTCGCGGACTCCATGTCGAGCGCAATGGCGCGGCTCTGGCTCAACCGCTGAACCGGTCCGGACTGATCCCGAAGTTCCCAGTTCCGGTTGTCGATCGTGGCAACCGTGCCCGTTCGCATGATCTGCTTGAGGTCGTAGCCTTCGTATCTGGTCACGTCCGCGACTGCGTCTTCCAGCGCCACCTGGATTTCCGCTAGCGCCGGAATGGGCATCCAGACCGGCAGGTCGTCATCAAGGACATGATCCTCGCGCAGGTATCCATGTGCCAGGACGAAATCCCCAAGTTGCTGCGAATTCCGCAGCCCCGCGCAATGTCCGAGCATCAGCCACGCATGGGGTCGCAGCACCGCAATATGGTCGGTGGCCGTCTTCGCATTCGACGGACCCACGCCGATGTTCACCAAGGTTATGCCAGCGCCGCCTGGGCGCTTGAGGTGAAATGCCGGCATCTGGGGCAGGTTGGCGGGGCGCTCGAGCGATGCGTCGGCTGCAGTGATCTCAAAGTTGCCCGGGCCGACGAACGACGTGTACCCGCTGTCCTGATCGGCAAGCATCTTGCGTGCAAAGGCCTCGAATTCGTCCACGTAGAACTGGTAGTTCGTAAAGAGCACGTAGTTCTGAAAGTGGCCGGCATCCGTCGCCATGTAGTGAGACAGCCGCGCCAGGGAGTAGTCGATCCTCTGGGCCGTGAACGGCGCCAAGGGATGCGATCCGTCCTCATAGATGAACCCATGACCATTGACGATGTCGTCGTTGATCGTCGCAAGTTCCGGCACGTCAAAGACGTCGCGCAGCGACTGTTCCACGATGCCGCCCTTCGGAATCTGGAGCGACCCGCCGCTGGCGACGGCAAAGTGCACAGGGATGGGTGTCGTCGAGACCCCGACCTGCACCGAAACCTTGTGGTGCTCGATCAGGAGCCCGATCTGCTGGATCAGATAGTTCCTGAACAGCTCCGGACGCGTGATGGTCGTGGAATAGCGCCCTGGTTCGATCACGTGGCCGAAGCTCAGCCGCGTGTCCTTCGTCGCGTAGATCTTGGTCGTCAGCCGCAGTTCCGGGTAATATGCGCGCATGCGACGGCGCGGCATGCCGTTGGCGACGGCGTCATCGAAGCGACTGCGCAGAAACCCGGCGGACGCCTGGTACAGATGGATCAGTCGTTCAACCGCGTCCCCGGCGTCGGCAAAATCCTCATATTCCGGAGATTCCGGTGCCTCGACGTGCTGGTTCTCGCCTGTCATGCCGCGTCCTCGAAGAGCCCGGTCACTTCGAACCGGTCAACGTCGACCAGTCCGAGGTCAGAGATGCGCAGGGCGGGGATCACCACCAGGGCCAGGAGTGAGTGCTGCATGTAGGCATTGTTCAGTGCACAGCCGCAATCCGCCATCGCGACCACCATCCGGTCCGCCTTGGCCGCAACTTCATGGGCCGGGCTGTCGGACATGAGCCCGGCGATCGGCAGTTCGACGAGAGCAATCTCCGCTCCATCCTTCCAGACTGTCACGCCTCCTCCTACCTCGCCCAACCGATTGGCCGCCGCCGCCATGCAGGCGCGGTCGGTGCCTACGACTATCATGTGATGGCTGTCATGGGCCACCGTCGAGGCCATGGCCATGCACCCGGTGTAGCCGAACCCGGAAACGAAACCGTTCACGACCCGTCCGGTGGCCCGATGCCGTTCCACGAGCGCGATTTGCGCCACGCCGTCCCTGGCTTCCACCACGCCGTCAATGACTGGCAGCCTGGCCCTCAACGCCTCGGTAGGAGCCTGGTTCTCGACCACGCCGATCACCTTCGCGACCACGCTGTCCGTAGCCTGCGGGGCCTTCACCTCGAAATCCCCGGCCGCGAGCACCCGACCCAGATGCACGGTCGCCCGGGTCTCCGTCGGCCAGTCAAGATGCGGACAGTCGACTTTCAACTCGCCCGCTTCGGCCACCGTCACACCGCGCGCGATCACATGTTCGATCGGCAGCGCTTCCAGATCGGAAGTCAGGATGACGTCCGCCCGGCGGCCCGGTGCGATAGAACCCAGTTCGCGCTCAAGCCCAAAATGTGTCGCCGTGTTCACGGTCGCCATCTGAAGCGCGACCAGGGGATCAGTGCCGCATTCGATGGCGTGGCGAACAACGCGATTCATGTGGCCGTCGTTCACGAGCGTGCCCGAATGGCAGTCATCCGTGCAGAGAACGAAGTTTCTCGGGTCAAGGCCATGCTCGGTCACGGCCGTGATCTGCCTTTCGACGTCATACCAGGCGCTTCCGAGGCGCAGCATCGCCCGCATGCCCTGCCGAACCCGCGCGATCGCGTCGGACTCTGCCGTCCCTTCATGGTCGTCCGCCGCGCCACCTACGGCATACGCGTGAAAGGGCACGCCAAGGTCGGGACTCGCATAGTGCCCGCCCACCGTCTTCCCTGCCGCCTGCGTCGCTGCGATTTCGGCAAGCATTTTCGGATCCCCGGCAATGACGCCCGGAAAGTTCATCATCTCGCCCAGTCCCACAATGCCGGGCCAACCCATGGCCTCCTTCACGTCATCTGCCGTGATTTCTTGGCCCGTGGTTTCCAGGCCTGGCGCAGAAGGCGCGCACGAGGGCATTTGCGTGAAGACGTTGATCGGCTGAAGCAGCGACTCGTCATGCATCAGCCGGACACCCCTTAGACCCAGCACGTTGGCGATCTCGTGGGGATCATGGAACATGGTCGTCGTGCCGTGGGGAATGACGGCGGCGGCGAACTCGGCCGGCGTCAGCATGCCGCTCTCGATGTGCATGTGCCCGTCACAGAGACCGGGAATCAGGTAACGCCCCCCAGCGTCGACAATTCTTGTATCGTCGCCAACCGTGTGTGAGGCATCCGGACCGACATAGGCAAACCGGCCGTCGGCAATGGCGACTTCCCATCCGTCAAGCACCTCACGTGACTGGACATTGACAACATTGCCAGCGCGAATCACGAGGTCGGCAGGCTCACGTCCGGCGGCGACCGCCACCAGACGGGCACCGGACTTCGCCCAGGATTCCAGGGAATGAATCATGTCTGGAATCTACACCCATCGCACAGGAACGGCGACCCCTGACGACCAGATGTCGCAATTGGGCGCGAATCACGGCGATCGCGATCGGACCATCGAGGCCGTTGCACGGCGCATGCGGGAAAGGGCGCCCTTCAATCAGGCCGCTCTGACATGGAATCGGGAGGCATCACATTGACCGACACATTCGACGACCCGGAATCCAATCGCTGGAACCATCACCCTGGCGAGGTTCAGTTGAGCCCGGTCTTTGCATGGCCACCTCGGCCCCTTGCCAGTCTCAAATGGCTCTCCGGCGCGTGGCTGGTCCTCTCGACAACCACCCTTGCCCTGGCCCTGGCTGTTCTCGCCTACGTGACGCTGCTGCCCCCGCTTGCGGAAATGGCTTCGCTTGCCCCGGGCTGGATCCTTCGTCTCTGGCTTGCCAACCTGATCCCGCATTGCGTGCTGGCCGGCACGCTTCACTGGTGGCTGCACATGCGTCGTGGGCAGGAACGGCTCACGAAATACGACTCTCGCGAGCAGGCAAGTGACAACGGCACCTTCACGTTCAGGAGCCAGGTGCGCGACAACATGTTCTGGACGATCGCAAGCGGCATCACGCTCTGGACATTGATGCAGGCGCTCGTCTTCTGGGCGATGGCCAACGGGCTTGCTCCCAAGGTGTTCTTCCCGTCAAATCCGGTCTGGTTCGCGCTGTGGTTCGTGCTCATTCCGATCTGGTCCAGCCTGCACTTCTACTGGATTCACCGTTTGCTGCATTGGCCGCCGCTCTACCGGATCGCCCATGCGCTCCATCACAGGAACATAAACGTCGGACCGTGGTCGGGCATCTCGATGCATCCGGTCGAGCACCTGCTCTTCTACACCAACTTCCTCATTCACTTCATCGTGCCTTCGCACCCGCTCCACATCATGTTCCACGGGTACACGCAGTCGGTTCACCCGATCTTCTCGCACTCCGGATTCGAGAAGCTCATCGTGTCCGACAAGGAGCGCGCCCGGATGGGCGACTTCTTCCACCAGCTCCACCACAGGTACTTCGAGTGCAACTACGGCACCATCGACATGCCGTGGGACCGCTGGTTCGGCTCGTTTCATGACGGAACGTCCAAGGCGACCGAATCGACGCGGAACCGGAAGAGCCGGATGCACGCAAGGGCTTGATCCCGGCCGGAATCGATCCATCCTGACCGGATGAAGAACACGCTTCTTTCCATTGGGCACGGATTCTCGGCTCGGGCCCTTGCGCGGCTGCTGCTTGACAAGGGATGGCGAGTCATCGGCACCACACGAAGCGCGGAGAAGGCGGACGCGCTGCGCGGAGAAGGCGTAGACGCCATCAAATGGCCGGGCGAGCCGCTTCCTCTTGCCGATGCAACGCATCTCCTTGTCTCGGTGGCGCCGGTCGAGTCCGGCGACCAGGTGCTCGAGCTGGCCGGAAACCAGATCAGCGCAACACGGCATTTGAAGTGGGCGGGATACCTGTCCACGACAGCCGTGTACGGCGACCACAAGGGGGGCTGGGTCGACGAATCCACGCCGCTCGCACCAACGACAGAACGCGGAAAGGCCCGCGCAAGGGCGGAATCCGCCTGGGCAGCGCTCGGATTGCCATTGCACATCTTCCGGCTTGCCGGAATCTACGGTCCTGGCCGAGGACCCCTGGCAAAGGTCCGACGCGGCACCGCACGGAGAATCGTCAAGAAGGGGCAGGTCTTCAGCCGGATCCATGTCGAGGACATCGCGGCAGTGCTAGCGGCATCGATCGAGCGGCCCAATCCGGGAGCGATCTACAATGTCTGTGACGACAGCCCGTCACCGCCGGAAGACGTGATCAAACACGCCGCCCGGCTGCTTGGGCTTCCTGTGCCGCCCGCCGTTGGCCTGAACTCTGCCGAGGTCTCGCCTATGGCAAGGAGCTTCTACGCCGAGTCCAAACGGGTGCGAAACAACCGGATCAAGGACGAACTCGGCGTTACCCTCAAGTATCCTGACTACAGGTCCGGGCTCGCAGCACTGCTGAACGCGGAGGCAGACGCAGACTCTTCGAACGCTTTCTGAACGCCAGGAAGGTGCCGCGAGCCCACCAGTCAACCACGGCCATGCATGACTTGTCCTGGTGCAGGCATCTGCGCAAGTCGCCACCCCGCTCGCCCGGCAAGCACAGCGCTCTGTGTGCCCTGCCATGGCGATCGATCTGCCTGCCTTGATGCCAAAGGCACGCATATCTACAGGAGCGCACTCCTGCTCGACCCCTTTGCAAAGGCCAGCGTGGCCTCTCCGAAGTCGGCAAACGCGACTCCTGTTCCGCTCTACATCAAGATGGGCCCGCCTGATCTTCCGCTTCAGTCACCAATCTTCGGGGCTGGCTGCCGTTCAATTCAATTGACTGGGCCGACACTCGAAAATGCTATGACTCCGTCGTCAGCGGCCTCACAATTCCAGACCTGTCTTGCTGAAATGGTGCAGGTAATCAATGAACCGCGCTTGTGTTTCCGTGGGACGCCATTCGTGGCGATAGGTCAAGCCGATGTCGCGGATATGGCCGGAAAGAGGAACATCAAGTGCCGCGATGGCACCCAGGCTTTCGTCGACATTGATCTGGTGTCGCGACACAATGGAAACGTACGGCCCTTCCGCCAGGACACCGCGCAGAACCCCAAGCGATGAAGAAATCACCCGGACCGGCGTTTCAGGCTCTTCCTGAATGCGGAGCGTGTCGAACAAGTACTGCCCCGCAGGCGTTTCTTTCGGCGGCGCGATCCAAGGGTAGGCCAGCGTGTCTTCAAATCTCAAGTTGCGCATCCCCGCGAGCGGATGATCCGGATGGGCCACGATTGCCAGAGCATCGTAGAATAGCAGTTCCTGCTTGATGTCGTCAGCAGGTGCGGGGTGCCTTAGCGCGCCTATCAGGCAGTCAATGTCACCTTCCCGCAAGGAGCGCAGCACTTCGGCATATCGTCCTTCCACGACACGGATCTGGAACCTCTTGACGTTGCTCACCATCGCATGGACAGCCTTTGGTACGATGGTCGTCCGGGCGAGAGGGAGACTGCCCAGGACGAAAGTCCCGTGTTCCTGGCCCAGCTCGCGGCTCACTTCTTCAATGCCCTGCCGAATTTCCGTTTGCGCCAGCTTTGCGGCCAAGACGAAAGCTTCAGCTGCCGGAGTGAGCCGAACGCCCGATGGTCGCGCAGTGAAGAAGGGCACGCCCGCGACCGCTTCAAGACTCCTGGCCGTTCTGTGAACGGCAGGCTGAGACAGCCCCAGCGTGCGTGCGGCGACCGTAAAGCTACCTGCATTCGCAATCGCGATCAGGTTGCGCAACTGGGACGCCGTGACAGAAAATTCAAACTTGGATCGACGTTGCGCCTTGTTGCCAGCCTCGCGCAATGCTGCCTGCGACCCTTCCTTCAGATGCCGCAAGGCTTTGGCAGCCCTCCGCGCAAAGAACGTCCCGCATGTCGTGAGCGCAGCTTGCCGTCTTCTGCGGATGAGCAGAGGAGTGCCGAAATCAGCCTCGAGCCGCGCGATGGCTTGCGTTGCGGCGGGCTGGGACAGATGGCATCTCTCTGCCGCGACCGACACTGAGCCCGTGCGCGCAGTTTCGAGAAAGGCCCGCATGTGCCGAATGTTCGGAAAGCCGCCCTGCATGCCACCCCTATAGAATTTTCTTATTTTAGTGTCCCAATTCGAAATAGGCAATTTCACCGCTTCCATCTAAGGGTCGTTTGCGACAGTCCGACCGGAACCAACCAAGAGGGGCCCTAATCATGTCCGACAAGAAAACCGCGCTGGTGATCAGCGCTCACTCAGCGGATTTCGTCTGGCGCGCTGGCGGGGCCATCGCCTTGCACCAGGCCAAAGGATACGAAGTCACCGTTGTGTGCCTCTCCTACGGCGAGCGCGGGGAAAGCGCGAAGCTTTGGAAGCAGGACGGCATGACCCTGAACAAGGTCAAGGCCGCTCGCCAGACAGAGGCGGAAAACGCTGCTGCCGCCCTCGGCGTGAATGACATTCGGTTCTTCGACGTAGGGGACTACCCGCTCGACCTTGGGCGGGAAACGCAAGATCGCATGGTGGATGTCATCCGCGAGGTGCAGCCCAACTTCATGATGTCCCACTCCAAATGGGACCCTTACAACACCGACCACATGAACACGACGCAATTTGCGCTTGAATGTCGAATGATCGCGCAGGCCTGGGGTCACAATCCAGGCGAAAAGGTTCTTGGTGCGCCCCAGCTCTATCTCTTTGAGCCGCACCAGACCGAACAGATGGAATGGAAACCCACGACCTTTCTCGACATCACGGATTTCTGGGACAAGAAATGGGCCGCGATCCAGTGCATGCATGGCCAGGAGCACCTGTGGAACTTCTACAGGAACGTGGCCGAGAACCGCGCCAACCACTTCCGCCGCAATTCCGGCGGCCAAGCGGGGGGACGTGCGGCAAAGTATGCCGAAGGGTTCGAGACGGTTTTCCCGCGCACAGTGGATGAACTGGAATGACCTATCAGCCAGGAACCACGGGCGTCGTCGTCCAGAACATCCAACGCGTCGATCAGGAGATTGTCGACGGCCTTGCAGATTGCGGAGTTGCCACGGTTCACGAAGCGCAGGGCCGCAAAGGTCTGCTGGCCGACTACATTAGGCCAATTTACCCAGGAGCCCGCATTGCCGGTTCGGCTGTAACCATCCTGGCGCCGCCTTGCGACAACTGGATGCTCCATGTCGCGATTGAACAGCTCCAACCAGGCGACGTGATGCTCCTGGGCACGATCACGCCGTCAAATGCCGGGTATTTCGGCGATCTTCTGGCAACCTCCGCCAAGGCGCGCGGTTGCCGCGGGCTGGTCATCGACGCGGGTGTGCGCGATGTACATGACCTCACCGAAATGGCCTTTCCGGTCTGGTCCAGGGCCGTGCATGCCCAGGGCACGGTCAAGGAATCGCTCGGCTCGGTCAACGTGCCTGTGGTTTGCGCCGAAGCGCTGGTCAATCCCGGCGATGTCGTCGTCGCCGACGATGATGGAGTCTGCATTGTCCGCCGCGACGAAGCCGCGGAGGTGCTGGAGAAATCGCGGGCGCGTGAAGCCAACGAGGGCGCGAAACGTGCCAGGTTCGAGGCAGGCGAGTTCGGTCTCGACATCTACAACATGCGCGAACGGCTGGCCGAGAAAGGCCTGAAATATGTCTGAAGGAACCCGCTGCATGTGGATGCGCGGAGGGACCTCCAAGGGCGGGTATTTTCTGGCCGAAGATTTGCCCGGTGACCCGGCTGCGCGCGATGCATTCCTTTTGCGCGCCATGGGCTCGCCGGATGTCCGCCAGATTGACGGGATGGGCGGCGCGGATCCCCTGACCTCAAAGGTCGCGGTTGTCGCGAAGTCCGCCCGCGAAGGCGTGGATGTCGACTACCTGTTCTTGCAGGTCTTTGTGGACCAACCCCTCGTCACCGATGCCCAGAATTGCGGGAACATCCTGGCAGGCGTGGGAGCCTTCGCGATTGAGCGGGGACTGGTTCCAGCCAAGGATGGCGAAACGCCCGTCGCAATCTACATGGAAAACACCGGCCAGATTGCGGTTGCGCGGGTGGCAACGCCAGGTGGCGTGCCAACGTATGGGGGTGAGGCCAGGATCGACGGTGTTCCCGGCAGAGCAGCCGCGGTGCCGCTGACGTTCAAGGACACGGCGGGATCCTCTTGCGGTGCCCTGCTGCCAACCGGATATGCGGTGGATGTCGTCGAAGGCGTTGAAGTGACCATGATCGACAATGGCATGCCCTGCGTGGTGATGCGTGCGAGCGATATGGGCATCACCGGGGACGAAGCGCCGGAAGTACTGGAGGCAAGCGCCGCACTGCGCGAGAGACTTGAGGCGATCCGCCTTGCGTGCGGGCCAATGATGAACCTCGGCGACGTAACTGACAAGTCTGTTCCTAAGATGACCATGGTCAGCGCGCCCGCGAACGGTGGCGCCATCGGCACGCGCACATTTATCCCGCACCGCTGCCACAAGGCCATTGGAGTGCTTGGTGCAGTCAGCGTGGCGACCGCCTGCCTGACCCCGGGATCACCCGCCTTTGACCTGGCGGATCGCGGTACTGGGCCAGAACGCAACCTGTCGGTCGAACATCCAACGGGTGAGATGACGGTTGTCGCGACTCTGGATCAGGCGGGCACCGTGAACGAAGCCGCGATCCTGCGCACCGCACGCAAATTGATGGATGGCGAGATTTACGCATGACCGAGCAGAAAATGGACGCCAACTGGCTGGTCTTTCATCCAGATCCGAAGAAACCCGACTTTGTTCTTCCCGAAGGGGCCGTGGATGCGCATTGCCATGTCTTTGGCCCGTCGCCCGAATTCCCCTATGCGCCGGAGCGCAAGTACACGCCGTGCAATGCGGGCAAGGACAAGCTCTATGCACTGCGCGATCATCTCGGGTTTGCCCGCAATGTCATCGTGCAGGCGACGTGTCACGGCAAGGACAACAGCGCGATGGTCGACGCCTGTCGCACGGCCGGTGATCTGGCGCGCGGCGTCGCGAGCGTTGGCGCTGACATTGCGCGCGAAGAGCTTGCGGAAATGCATGAGGCAGGTGTGCGCGGCGTTCGATTCAACTTCGTCCGACGCCTGGTCGATGCCACGCCCAAGGAGGTGTTCATCGGCATCGCCGAGAAGATCCAGGAATTCCGCTGGTCGATCGTGGTCTACTTCGAGGCTGCTGACCTGGAAGAGCTTGAGCCATTTCTCAAGCAACTGCCAGGCATCGTGGTAGTTGATCACATGGGCCGGCCCGACGTGACCAAGGGTGTCGATCACCCCGATTTCGAGCGCTTCATCCGGCTGATGGCCACGAACGAAAATATCTGGACCAAGGTCACGTGCCCAGAACGGTTGACGGTTTCCGGTCCGCCTTATGACGATGTCATGCCCTATTATCGAGAAATCGTGGATCGGTTCGAAGACCGGGTGTTGTGGGGCACCGACTGGCCTCATCCCAACATGAAATCTCATATGCCGGATGACGGGGCACTGGTTGACTACATTCCCCAGATCGCACCCACCAGAGTGCAGCAGGAGAAACTGCTCGTGGCCAATCCAATGCGGCTCTACTGGTCTTGAAGCCATGAACCCTCCGTCGCCTGAGGACGATGGCCTCTCGGACGAATTGCGCGGCAACCCGCACACTTCGCGAGACAGGTTCCCGACCCCAGGAAATTCAGGAGGATGTTCCGGGCGGCGTTCACGTCACGGACAAGAACCAGCCGCTAGCCGGCGCACAGGTGCGTCCCGAGGGCGAGGGTCTGCGGCGTGTCGGGAACGCGGCCGCCTCCTCTGCACCCCAGAGACATTCCGCGTGGGTCGACGAGGATCCCTGATTCACCGGCGTTCTCAGCCTTGCGGGCCAGGAAGTCCAGCATCTCCGAAATAGTCAGTAGGACTCTTCCAGGAGCACTCCGCTTGCTTCGATTTGCGGCGGTCCAGCAAGTCTCGACGAAAGATCTTTCCAGACCACCCGAATGCCAGGCGTCGCAATCCTGGCCTGTTCTTCACTTCGCCAAATCGCAACAACCGACCACGTGCCGTCCTCGTTGGGCACATGGGAGGTATTGATCAGGCCATCGATGTCATCAGGTCGAATGGCCGCGCGCATCTCCCGTTCGAAGTCCGCCTGGCCGTCTTCCGTGTCAAATTCAGGTGCCATCCTGTACGTTGTACGGCGAATAAACATGTTGGCTCCTTCCAAGACCCCAAGGTCCTCGGTCTGCGCTGCTGCACCCCATTGGACCATATACGATTGACTGAATTTGCTGTTCAGCCACATACCGTTCCGCGTCCTGCGCCGGCAACCCGGCGGCATATGAATCCCGAACATCCTTAGACCCGCCGGGGCGACTCGACTAACCGATTTTCCACCCGGCCACCGCGACCCCGCGACGGAGAGTGCTCTGTGCCGCCTTGATGTCATGGTTTGTCGCCAACCCGCAACCACCGCAAGCAAACTCGCGCGCACCCAAAGACATCGACTTGCGTTGCCTGCCACTGGCATCCCGTCCCAAGCACGAGCTGGCGATGAAGAATCCCCGTATGCCCAGCTTGCGCCGACGTCCCTTCCTCGATGGCGCTAGAGGAAGCGGTTCGATCAATTTCCATTCCTCGTCCGTCAATTCGATTTCAAATCCGTCCATCAGTCGCCTATACTGTTCCTAAGTGGTCTCACTCCAAGCCATGCGGCCGACCCTGCCTGATGTGAACGTCAGCGGGGAAATGCCACGTTTGGGGAGACCACTCGGCTTTTTAGGTGAAGCTCTGAATGATGGGGCTGCCTGCGAGCTGGACAGATCAAAATTGATCAATTGGGAGGACATCATGATCAAGAATATCCTTGGCGCTGGGATGGCGCTTGGGCTTTTGGCTGGCACGGCATCTGCACAAGCCATCCTTACAGCTGAGACCGGCCCGCCCGGCACGGTTCCCTTCACCTCGATGACTGCGCTGGCGGAAATCGCCGCAGCCGAGGGTGTGGCGGACTTTCAGATTGCTGACAGCCAGACGCTGACGAACTCCTTGCAGAACGTGGCGGAAGGCAAGACGGATGTTTCCGGTGCACCTTTGATCCTGACGTTCCTGATGTCTAGAGGCGCTGGCCCCTACGCCAAGCTGGGCGCTGAGACGGGCACCGAATTGATAGGCAATGTACGGGCACTCTTCACCTACAATTACGGCGGATTCGGACTCTATGCCTACGACAGTTCGAGCGTCAAAGGCTGGAATGATGTTGCTGGGAAAACCATCCTGAACGGTCCGCCACGCGGTGCTGCGCTGACGAACGACCGTGGGATCCTTCAATTGGTCAGCGGCGTTGAAGACGGCAAGGACTACAAGGGCCTCCAGGTGAACTGGGGCCAGATGGCCAAGACCATCACAGACGGATCTGCGGACGCGATGATGCTTCCAGTCACATTCCCGGACACCCGCATCACTCGTTCCCTGGCGGCCGGTGACATGACGCTTTGGTCCATCCCAAAGGAGATCTGGGAAGGCGAGGCGATGCAAAAGTACATCAAGAGCCCCGGGACCGCCGGCATCGTCTTTGATCTCAAGGACATCGCACCGGTAAAGGGTCTCACGATCGTTAGCGAAGACGGTATCTGGCGCAGCCCGACGACCGTGGGCGCGGAAGTCGTGCACAAGGACATGGACGACGACACCGCCAAGGCATTGACGGCGGCGATGCTCGCCAATGTCGACACGTTCCTGACCAAGGCACCCTTCATGGCTACGACAAATATGGGCACAGTCGGCTTCGGGCTTTGCGGTGCTGTACCGCTCAAGTACCACCCTGGCGCCGTGGCTGCATATGAAGAAGCCGGCCTCATGGTACCTGACTGTGCAAAGCCTTAGTCCTGAGTCTCCAAGGACGTAAGTCCCTTTGGGGTCGCGGCAGCGTCGCGGCCCCGGCAAGTTTGAGGGCGGGCGAGCCAAGATGCCGGAAGCTGAATCCGCAACCAACGAGTCGAGGAGCATCGCCATCCGTTTGGTCTTCTGGCTATCAGTGTTCCTTGTGGTTCTTGGCATGGTCAACGCCATGCCGGGCATCCCGGGACTAGATCAACTGGCGACTGAAATCTCCGGAAACCCGGAATTCATAATCCGAAAGTTCCCGTTCGAGTATTACTACCCGTTTGCGTTTGCAGTGATGATGCTGATCGTCGCGCTTCACCATTCGATCTGGCGGGCCTGGAAAGACAAGGGCGCTGTCCGCCGTGGGTTTGGCCTGGCGATGGATGTCGCATTGGTGGTCATGGCATTGACCATTTCCATCACCTATCTGGCCGAAATCGAATCCGTTTGCATCATCGACCAGTTCACGGGCGACCGCGCCCGGATGATCGCCGAAAGCCTGCAGATCGAGAAGGACAACGCCGCGTTGTTTGGCTTGCCGGAGCCAACGACGGTCGACGATCCGCAGTGCCTGAACACCACCGGCCCGTGGCTTGTACTCATCATCGGGTTGTCGGTCGTCGTCTTCCTTGCCTACAACGTCAAGGTCTGGGGCCTTCCGCTGGTCCTCGTCGCAATACTCGTGGCCGCCTACACGATCGGAACCGTGCTGGTCTGGTACTTTTTTGGCGTGGAAGACATCAACAAGTACCTGGTGACAAAGATCGGCGGCGAGCCGCGATTGCTGTCAGACGGCAGACCCCGCGTCCATGATATCCTGGTCAACAATGCCTCCGGCCTGCTGGGCCGCTTCATGGACATCATCCTGAACGAGATTTTCCCGTACCTGATCCTTGGATCGCTGTTTGGCGCGTCGGCAGGCGGAAAATCGTTGATCAAGGTTGCGTTCCGCTGGACCAGAAACCTCAGTGGCGGACCGGCGCACGCGGCCATCGTTTCATCGGCCATGTTCGGGACGATCTCGGGCGGGCCAATCGTGAATGTCCTGTCGACCGGCGTGCTTACGATCCCGATGATGATCAAGCGAGGCTTCTCAAGGGTCTTCGCCGGCGGGATGGAGGCGGCCGCTTCCTCAGGCGGGTCGATCATGCCGCCGGTCATGGGCGTTGCTGCATTCATTTTGGCGGCCCTGACCGGGGTTCCTTACAGCGAGGTGATCATCGCCGCAGCCTTGCCCGCAGTTGCCTATTTCCTGTGCCTGTTCCTTTCGGTCGTGTTTCAGGCACGCAAGCAGAGGATAAAGCCGATCGGTGAATTGACCGAAGACATGCATATGGACCGCCAGGACGTTCTGAACCTGGTGATGATCTTTCTGCCGATCCTCATCATTCTGGTGCTCTTGCTGACGAGCAAGGAAAACGTCGGTTGTGGCATCTTTGGCGGTCTCCTGGGCGCCGAGCGCGTTTTCATCGAAGGCGGCGGGTGTCGCGTTGAGAGCCTGTCCTGGTTTCTCAAGCTCGTTCAGAACGCCGCCGGTGACGCAGGCAGTGCCGGCTGGTGGGCCGTGATCGTGCTGTGCTTTGCGCTGTTCCTGGATCCGGAGATGCGCGCCAAGCCAGCGAAGCTTCTGCATTCCTGTGCCGAAGCGGGGACCTTGATCGCGACACTTTACCTAATGTTCCTTGCCGTCTCGATCATTGACTTTTGCCTGAAGTTCACTGGCATGCCGTTCTTCATCTCGCTGGACGTGCTGCAATGGCTCCAAAGCCTGGACCTCGGCGCGGACGGCTCGGTCCTGTTCCAGTTCGCGGCACTTATCGTGACCATGTTGCTCGCGGTTCTTCTAGGCATGGGGATGCCGGCTGTTCCCGCCTACATAAACGTCGCCTTGCTGATGGGACCCGTGCTCGCGGGCCTTGGAATATCGGTCTTCTCGGCGCATATGTTCATCTTCTATTTCGCGGTTGCCTCGGCGATCACCCCGCCGGTGGCACTCGCAGCCTTCGCGGCGGCAACAATCACCAAGGCCGAGCCGATGTCGACCGGCTTTGCCGCCGTCCGTGTCGGTATCGTGATGTTCGTGATCCCGTTTGTTTTCGCACTCTATCCGGAAATCCTGCTGATCGAGGCGGCAGTGATCGATCCAGGCGCAAGCGTTGGCAGCGAATTGAGGTACCTGCCAGGATATACCGGCGAGGTGCAGTGGGGCCCGCTGGGCTGGTTGCTGTTGCGCATGTTGCTTGCCCTTTTCCTGCTGGCGAGCGCCTTGTCGCGCTTTGATCGTGCATCGCTGGCAATCTGGGATGTCGCCATCCGGCTGGCCCTGGCCTTCCTCGTCCTGACAAAGGATCCGTTTGTCTACGGCGCGGCGATCGTGGTGGCCGCTGCATGGCTGGCCCTGCATTTCGCCAGACACCGGCACACAGAAACAGGTGCGGAGCGCGGCGCATAGTCAACGCATGCGTGAGCCTTAAGACGACAACCCAGAAAAAAGTCGCGTCGGGTCCTGCAAATGCGGAGCCCTTGAGCAATCAGGGACGAGGATGAAAAGCCCGATTGGCTGAGTCAGGCGAAGATCTTGTCTGCTCCAGCGCGTTGCCTGCCATTTGCAATGTAAAAAAAGCTGGCACCGCCACGCCCGAAGACCGCAAGGAGAATGTGGCGCACACCTGGGTCCGCTCGTTCAGCGCACTTCGTGAAGGGGCGCCCGTCGGGTCTGCAAGGAAAGGCGACACTTGGCGCCTTGTCAGCGACGAGACCGCCATCTGGACGGCCACGACACCGCCTGCGCTGTCCATCAACGCGTTTCGACCCCTCACGAGCCGACTTCAGCTGAACGATCTCTCGATCCGGTCCAAACTGCGCATGGCGTCTAGAGTGTCATGGACCGACCCGTTCGGCTCCCGACCTTCCTCGATGGCCGAGATGAACTCCCGGTCGATCAATTCGATCCCGTTGTTGGACACGGCCACATCGCTCAGGTCAATCTGGTTCTCGCGCCCGTCATAGAGATCATCATAGCGGGCAATGTACGTGCCATTGTCACAGATGTACCGGAAGAACGTCCCAAGTGGACCATCATTGTTGAACGACAGCGACAGCGTGCAGATCGCGCCGGACGGGGTCTTCATGCCAATGGACATGTCCATCGCAATTCCAAGCTCGGGGTGATGCGGACCTTCAAGGCCAAAGCACTCGGACGCGACCTCGCCTGTCTGGTATTGAAACAGGTCAACCGTGTGGCATGCGTGGTGCCAGAGCAGGTGATCCGTCCAACTGCGCGGCTCGCCCTTGGCGTTCATGTTGGAGCGGCGGAAGAAATAGGTCTGCACGTCCATCTGCTGGATCTTCAATTCACCCGCGTCGATCTTGTTGCGGATCCACTGGTGCGATGGATTGAAGCGGCGCACTTGCCCAGCCATCGCCAAGACACCCGTCTGCTTCTGCACTCGGCAAATCTCTTCGCTGTCAGAAAGGGAGTCCGCCATCGGAATCTCGATCAGCACCGGCTTGCCCGCTTTCATGCAGGCGATGGCCTGCTCGGCGTGCATCTGCGTTGGCGTCGCCAGAATGATCGCATCAACGTCTTCGTGCGCGATGCAGGCTTCAAGCGAGGTCGAGGCAAATCCAATGCCGCGTTCTGAAGCCAAGGCATCGATCTTGGTCTGAGTCGGCCCCATCACGGCCGTGACAGTCACGCCGTCAATACAGGCAAGCGCATCCAGATGCTTTGTTCCAAAGGCGCCATAGGCACCCGCGACGCAAACTCTCATTTTGATACTCCCAGGTCTTTCTTGTTTGCCAGAATGATGTGACCCACGGCCGTGTTGGAGGCGGGCACGTGGTAGTGGCGATGCACCTCTTCCACCTCGTCATCCAGCGCGCCGCGCATGATGTGCCACATGACCAGTTCAACCCCTTCAGAACCTGCTTCGCGCAGATACTCGACGTGCGGCGTCTGCGACAGACCGACCGGATCTGACGTCAAGCGGTCCATGAATTGGGTGTCCCACTCTTCGTTGATCAGGCCCGCGCGCTTGTACTGCAACTGGTGGCTCATGCCCCCGGTGCCAAAAATCAACACGTTAAGATCTTCATCAAAGCTTTCCACCGCGCGGCGGACCGCCTTGCCCAGGTTGTAGCACCGATTGCCGGTGGGGGCCGGGTATTGCACGACGTTCACGCACAGCGGGATGACGAGGCAGGGCCATTCATCATCCACGCCCAAGTTGCCGAACATGAGTGAGAGCGGCACGGTCAGCCCGTGATCGACCTCCATCTCGTTCATGATGGTAATGTCGAATTCGTCCAGAATCAGCGACTGGGCGATATGGCTTGCCATGACCTGATGGTTCCGGACCACCGGAACCGGGCGCGGCCCCCAGCCTTCGTCAGCAGGTGTAAATTCGGCAGCGCATCCTAGTGCGAACGTCGGAATGAAAGAGGCGTCAAACACGGTGCAGTGGTCATTGTAGACAAGAAAGATGACATCGGGCCTGGCTTCCTTGATCCACTCACGCGACTTCTCGAACCCGGCAAAGCAAGGCGCCCAATAGGGCTCGTCCGTTTTGCCCAGATCCATTGCCACGCCAATGGCGGGTACGTGGGAGCACCCCACGCCTGCAGTGATGCGGGCCATCAGTTCTCTCCCTTTTCGTCCCATTCGTGTTGATAGCGGTTCCCTTCGGGAGACCTCCCGCCATCAACCATCATCTTGCGATAGGCCTCGTTGCCCATGCCGGTCATCAGGCCGGCCAGCTGCTGGAAGGTGATCCCGTCATTCGCGCCAAGCTTGCTTGTGTAGTAGATGTTGCCGCCCAGTTCGAGCAGCCGGTTCCAATCGCGATCGACCACCGCTTGCCGCTGTTCCGCCGTCATCGGATAGCGATCCAAGTAGGCCCCCTCATCAGCGTTGAATGCATCCCGGTTCTTTTGCAGCCGAAGCGAGATGCAAAACTGATTGAGGTGATAGCCCTCTCGCCCACGATCGGCATCGAAGACAAGAGTGCCCGGAATGTCTTCGTAGTCCTTTTTCAAGGCCATGTGCCATTCCTCCTTGTTGGCTGGAATCATCTCAGGTCGCAGTCCGGCCAGAATGCCATCACTTGACTTGTTCCGCAACGCGAGCAGCGCCAGCGTCCGTCGCCTGAAGGCGGCCCAAGTTGCCGAATAGTGCACGCTGCATGGTGCCGCGCGCACCGTAGATGCCTCGTTCTACTACGATCATGCCCAAAGGGCGGAAGGTCAGCTCCCTTGTCCCCGGTTCGGCATGCTCAAGTGAAGGGCGCAGACAGTGCCCGTGGCTTCCTGATGCGGATCGTTCGCTTGCCGGAGGCGTCGTCGTCAGGCCGGCTTCTCGAAGGCGATGGCGTCCAGCATTTCAAGCACCTTCGTCTCGATATGTCCTGCGTTCAACGCTGCCGCGTCATACATTTCGCGCGGCGCTGCCTGATCGATGAAGTCGTCCGGCAGGACCATAGACCGGAACTTCAAGCCTGTATCGAACACGCCTTCCTCGGCGAGAAGCTGCGCGACGTGGCTGCCGAACCCGCCGACCGATCCTTCCTCGACCGTCAGCAGCGCCTCGTGGTTCCTGACCAGTTCAAGAATCAGCTCCCGATCCAGCGGTTTGGCAAAACGAGCATCAGCGACCGTCGGGCTGATGCCTCGGTTGGCCGCCAGGACCTCTGCCGCGCCTTCCGCCTCGGCCAGCCTTGCCCCGAAGGAAAGGATAGCAACGCCGCTTCCCTCCCGGACAATGCGGCCCTTTCCGACCTCGAGAACCTCGCCCCGCTCAGGCATTTCGACGCCCCTGCCTTCACCCCTGGGATAACGGAAGGCAATTGGCCCAGTGTCGTGGGCCACGGCGGTTGCCACCATGTGCACGAGTTCAGCTTCGTCAGCGGCAGCCATTACGGTCATGTTCGGAAGGCAGGCCATATAGGCGACGTCAAAGGCGCCTGCATGGGTCGCTCCGTCGGCGCCCACGAGTCCAGCGCGGTCAATGGCAAACCTAACGGGTAGGTTCTGGAGCGCGACGTCATGCACCACCTGGTCATATCCGCGCTGAAGAAAGGTCGAGTAAATCGCACAGAACGGCTTCAGGCCGCCCGCCGCCATGCCAGCGGAAAACGTGACACCATGCTGCTCGGCAATTCCAACGTCGAAGCAGCGCTTGGGAAAGCGATCGCCAAACAGGTTGAGACCGGTTCCGTCAGGCATTGCCGCCGTCACGGCAACGATCCTGTCATCGCGGGTCGCCTCGTCCGTAAGCGCTTTGGCGAAGACGCTCGTGTAGGACGGCGCATTGGATCGGGACTTCTTTTGCTCGCCTGTCTCCACATCGAACTTGGAGACGCCATGACCCTTGTCGCGGGCATCTTCCGCAGGCGCGTATCCCTTGCCCTTCCTCGTGAGAGCGTGAATCAGGATCGGGCCGGTCGCACGCGTCTTGACGGTTCGCAGGACGGGGAGGAGCTGGTCCAGATCGTGCCCGTCAATTGGACCGATGTAGGAGAAGCCGAGTTCCTCGAAGAGGGTTCCGCCGACCACGCTGTGCTTGAGAACGTCCTTGGCCCGTTTCGCGCCTTCGCGGAAAGGCTGCGGCAAAAGGCTGACAGCGCTCGTGGCGGCTGACTTCAGCTCCTGGAACGGAACGCCTGCGTACAGCCTAGTGAGGTACGCGGACATCGCACCGACCGGCGGTGCAATGGACATCTCGTTGTCATTCAGGATGACAATCAGGCGCCTCTTGAGGGCGCCCGCGTTGTTCAACGCTTCATAGGCCATGCCTGCGCTGATCGCCCCGTCGCCGATGACTGCGATGGCGTCGCCGAGACCAGTCTCGCAAGCTCCGCCCAGTTCGCGTGCGACCGTGAATCCCAGAGCCGCAGAAATCGAGGTCGAGCTGTGCGCAGCGCCGAACGGATCGTAGGGGCTTTCGGTCCGCTTGGTGAAACCCGACAATCCGTCCTTCTGCCTGAGCGTCCTGATCCGGTCACGCCGGTCGGTAAGGATCTTGTGCGGATAGCACTGGTGCGACACGTCCCAGATGAGCTTGTCCTTCGGGGCGTCAAACACCGCATGGAGAGCGACGGTCAGTTCGACAACGCCCAGGCCCGCGCCGAGATGTCCGCCGGTTTCGCTGACAGCGCTAATCGTCTCCGCACGAAGTTCATCCGCCAGTCTCCTGAGCTCGCCGTCCGAAAGGCGCTTCAGGTCAGAAGGCAGGGAAATGGTGTCCAGAAGTGGTGTCTGTGGCCTGTCGCTCATGATGCCTCCGACCCTTCAAAACTCCCGTGAGATAACAAATCTTGCCGCTTCGCGCAAGGGTTCCGCCCCGTCGCCGTATGCGGCAAGCGCGGCCATCGCCTCATCGACCAGCTCCCGCGCCTTCTCGCGGGCGCCGGACAGGCCCAGATGCGACACAAAAGTCGCCTTGCCCATGCCCTCGTCCTTCCTGAGACGCTTCCCGGTCCTTGATTCGTCTCCCGCGACGTCAAGAATGTCGTCGGCAATCTGAAAGGCGCGGCCGAGGCATCTCGCATAGCGCACCATGCCTGACGGATTCTTGCCCGCCAATACTGGACCTGCGGCACAGCTCCAGACGATGAGCGCTCCGGTCTTGCCGTCCTGCAAACTTTCGATCTCGGACAGGAGCAGTGGCGTGTCAGCGACCTCGGCCGCAATGTCCATGGCCTGGCCGCGGACAAGTTCGCGCCCGCCGGCCTCACGCGCAAGCGAAAGCGAAAGCGCCAGCTTCACTTCAGCCGGTGGCGGACCCAGTGCGACAAGCTCAAAGGCGAGCGCCTGCAATGCGTCGCCAACAAGGACAGCGGTAGCTTCATCCCATTTGACATGCACGGTTGGATGTCCACGCCGCATGTCGTCGTCATCCATCGCCGGCAGGTCGTCATGCACGAGCGAATAGGCATGGACCGCCTCCACTGCCGCCGCCGCCCAGATCGCCGACTCGCCGGGGACGCCGTGAAGCGCGGCACTCTCCAGGACCAGGTACCCCCGCAACCGCTTGCCGCCGCTCAAGGCATGAACCATGCCATCGCGAATCCTGTCTGCGGGGAACTCGGAGACCGCATCCTTCAGGCAAGCGTCGATCTCGCTTGCCCGCGCACTCATGCGTTCCAGGAAAGTCACTCGGCGTCGACCCTTTCGGTCCCGACCGGCCGCCCTTCTGCATCTAGCGTGATCCGCGCGACCTTTTCCTCCGCTTCCGCCAGCTTCTTCTGGCAGTGCGCCTTCAGGGCGGCGCCGCGCTCGTAGAGCTTGACCGAGTCCTCCAGCGGCACCTCGCCTGCCTCAAGCATGCCGACAACGGATTCAAGTTCCTTCATCGCGTCTTCAAAGCTCATCTTTTCCACGGGTGTGTCACTCATCCCTCGTGCTCCCTCAATGCAATGACATGAGCCGCAGCGCTGGCGGCGAGCGCCTCAAGATCATAGCCGCCTTCCAGCGTCGAGACCACGCGGCCGCCGGCATGCGCCGCCGCGACCTCGCAGATCGCGGCAGTCACCCATCCGAAGTCCTCTTCCGTCCAGTTGAGATTTGCCAGCGGGTCCGATGCGTGCGCATCAAATCCGGCCGAAACGATGACAAGTTCCGGCGCGAAGTCGTCGAGAGCTGGAAGAATGATGTCGCCCCAGGCGCGCCGCATTTCGGCACTCCCGGTCATGGGGGCGAGCGGCGCGTTCAGCACGTTGTCATAGGCGCCGGTCTCATGCGCTGCTCCGGTCCCAGGATAGAGCGGCATCTGGTGCGAGGACGCAAACAGGGTGCGCTCCTCGTTCCAGAGCAGATCCTGCGTTCCGTTGCCGTGATGGACGTCGAAATCAAGAACCGCGACACGGCTGAGGCCGTGTTCGTCGAGCGCGCGCTTCGCCCCGATGGCCGCCGTGCCGAAGAGGCAGAAACCCATCGCGGTCTCCGTCTCGGCATGATGGCCGGGAGGACGCATGGCGACAAATGCGGTCCGCGCTTCGCCGGCGATCACGGCATCCACCGCCGCGTTGCAGCCCCCGACGGCATGAAGCGCAGCATCGAGCGAGCCGGGCGAAACATGCGTGTCTGCATCCAGCGCCACGAACGACGACTCAGGAATTGCCGCCTTGATCCGGTCGAAATACCGCGCCGGGTGACACCGCTCGACCTCGGCGCGCGCGGCGCGCGGCGCATCGTGCCACTCCAAGCCTTCCAGTTCCGACAGCGCGGCGTGCACGGCTTCAGCTCTCGCCACGCGTTCGGGATGGCCGGGCGGAGTCACATGCCTGAGCGCGGATTCATGCCAATAGATGCCAGTCATGTCCCATAGGTCGCAATTCGCGAGCAAATGCGCAATCACATCTTCCCCAGCCGCGACACGTTTCCGCAAAGCCAACGGCAGGCGCTTCACGGCATCCTCGGCAGCTCGACGAGCTCTCCAGAGCACGACTCTCATTCGGAATTATCGCGTCAAAGATCACGGGAAGCATCTGCTTGACGCTGCTTGTAGAATGAAGTGCTGAGAATGCCCGACGCTGGTGCCGGTCCACGCAAGGCCACGTGCCTCATTCCAGACCATCAGACGTCAGCCGAAGCTGGTCCCCTGCACGCGCGGGATGAAATCGAATTTTCTAGCGAAGTCGAAACTGGATCCGGGTTCAATCGCGCGACAGCTTGACTCGGCACCATCTGAGTGCGCGCTTGAATCGCTCCGACAGCCAAGAGGCCTGCAAATTGCCGCACCACTTGTTACTCCGTCGTTCAAAGGGCTTCCGATCTCGGTCTGGATCCTGCGTGTGACACCCGTCGAAATGCACAGTATTCTTGGAAAAGACATCAAGCAGCTTGTCTCGATATCCCCTGATCTGAGAACGATTGAGAAACGGTTGGGCACGGACGAGCTTGGCATGTGCATGGTCCCATTGGGGATGGCAACCGTTGAGTATTGGGTCCTCGAACACATCAAAGGCTTGCTGCCCATCGGGGGTTCGGATACTACGAACAGCTCTTGTCAACGCATGAACAAAGCCCCATTTGGACCTGTTCTTGTCGGGATTTTCGAGTGTAGACGCCTTTTCTTGCAGAGTCTCCATCACAGGATCAAGCATCAAGCAGGGTGCGATTCTCGTATGGTTCACTTTTCGTATTCTTGATGTTCTTCGCGAATCATGCCGCAAGCGCGATTCTCACCACCGGCCGGTTGTCGTTGGCGCATTGCGGAGGCTTCCAGCCGCCGTTTCGACTCAGGCGGGGC
>JAJDVJ010000017.1 GCA_022826205.1 Silicimonas sp.
GCTTCCGCAACGCCCGTTGCGGCCAGGGAAACATCCGTCATCGAAATCCCTCCAGGAAAGTTCAGCTTCGTGGCGAGCACTGAATGCGAAAATCGCCGGGCGGGAAACGGTGCCGAGGTATGGGCTCTAAATGACGCTTACCTTGCCTGGCGCGATCAATGAAATGCATCTCGAGCAAGGTCCTGCATGATCCCGAGGCGTGCAAAGGTGCCCCGAAGGCCTCGCACCCATGCGCCAAGCCCCTCACAAACAGCGGAATCGTGCATGTTCATTGCCCATGCGACCGGCCGAACACCCCCAGCACCCGTGAATTCGGCGCCGGAAATCGAATTGGCGGATGACTGCAGGATGCTCTTGAAGGGATGGGACCAGCCGCAAGGTTGCTTCATCTCGCGATGTGAGCGCATTTCCGAACAACCGTTGACACGGGAGACCAAGCATTTACCTCGGCGCCATGCCGATGTCTTGCATGAAGACCCTCTCAGGCGCGCCAGAAGGATTTGACGCCGCGCTTGTCCTGCGTGAGTTGGAAACCACGCCAAGGATCTGTCATGTCGCGAGGGACGACAAGCGCATGGCAGCCATGGCGGAGGCACTTGCATTCTTCGCGCCGCATGTCCGGGTGCTGAGGTTCCCGGGTTGGGACTGCCTCCCGTATGAACGTGTTTCTCCGAATGTGGACATCTCCGCGGAACGCATGGGAACTCTGGCGCGCCTCGTCCACGATGCACCAGATTCCTTTGTCCTTCTGACAACCCTCAATGCGGCGACACAGAGAATTCCGCCTCGGGAACTCGTCCGGGCATCCAGATTCACTGCGCGAGTTGGCGAGCAGGTGAACGAGATTGCGCTGAGAGAATTCCTGACACGCATGGGGTTCGTGCAGACCCCTACTGTGGCGGAGCCAGGGGACTATGCGGTCCGCGGCGGCATCATTGACATCTTTTCGCCCGGTGACGGCGGGCCGGTGCGACTCGATCTCTTCGGCGATGTGCTGGAAGACGTGCGGCGCTTTGATGCCGTCACGCAGAGGACCGTCGCGCAACTTCCGGCCGTCGAACTTGCGCCGGTCAGCGAGGTCATCCTGGACGAGACATCCATCTCCCGCTTTCGGCAGAACTACAGGCTGGAATTCGGGGCAGGGGGATCTGGCGACCCGCTGTACGAGGCGATCAGTTCTGGGAGACGGCATTCAGGCATCGAACATTGGTTGCCATTCTTCTACGGGCATCTCGATACGGTCTTCGACTACTTGCCCGACGCAACGATCACGCTTGATGACCGGACGAAGGCCATGCACGAAGCTCGTTGGGAAGCCGTGAACATTCAATACGAAGCGCGCCAAGAAGCACGGCTTGCCGTCAGCGAGATGGATAGCGTCTACAAGCCAACGCCGCCTGGGCAGCTCTATCTTGACGACGCGACATGGCGAGCCGCAACCGAGGGCCGCAAGCTTCTTCAGTTCGCGGTTTCACCGCAGCCTGTGGGGCCGGGGAGCGTAGACGCAGGTGGACGTATCGGTCGAGACTTCGCCCCTGAGCGCCTGCGGGAATCCGCCAGCCTTCTTGAGGCTTTGGCCGACCACATCAGGAACAGGGCACGCACGGATCAAGTGGTCATCGCGTCTTATTCGGAGGGCGCGCGGGAACGTCTGCAGGGTCTCATTGCGGAACACGACATTCTGGGTGCCGCTGCGATTTCCGACTTCAGCGATGTCCCAGAAGGTAAGGGAGGCGTCTTTCTGGCCGTATGGGCGCTGCAGCACGGATTCGAGAGCAGCAAGGGCCTCACGGTCATCTCCGAACAGGACGTCTTCGGCGATCGTCTGACTCGCCAACCCAGAAAGAGGCGCCGTGCCGACGATTTCCTGACTGAAGCCCGATCGCTCAGCCCCGAGGACCTGGTCGTCCACGTGGAACACGGCATCGGTCGCTACAAGGGTCTTGAGGTCGTCGAAGCCCTTGGGGCGCCACATGAGTGCATCCACCTCGAATACGCCGGCGGTGACAAGCTGTTCCTGCCGGTTGAGAACATCGAGCTTTTGAGTCGCTACGGTCACGATGAGGGCCTTCTGGACCGTTTAGGAAGTGCCGCTTGGCAGGCTCGAAAGGCAGGGCTCAAGAAACGCATTCGCGAAATCGCTGACAGGCTCGTTCGCATTGCTGCGGAACGGCATCTCCGGAAAGCTCCGACCATCGTGCCGCCGGACGACCTTTGGGAAGCGTTCTTGGCGCGCTTTTCCTATCAGGAAACTGACGATCAGCTTGCAGCGATTGCCGAAACGCTTGGAGACATGGCGGCGAGCAAGCCGATGGACAGACTAATCTGCGGTGATGTGGGCTTCGGCAAGACTGAAGTGGCAATGCGGGCGGCATTCGCCGCCGCCATGTCCGGGGTGCAGGTCGCAGTCATCGCCCCAACCACGCTTCTCGCTCGTCAGCACGCAGCAAGATTTGTCGAACGGTTCCAAGGATTCCCGATCGAAGTTCGGCAACTGTCAAGATTTGTTCCCGCGAAGGAGTCCAAAAAGACACGCGACGGACTTGCCGACGGAACGGTGGATATCGTCATTGGAACGCACGCTGTTCTTGCAAAGTCCGTGCGCTTTCGGAATCTCGGATTGCTGGTCGTCGATGAGGAGCAGCATTTCGGTGTGACGCACAAGGAGCGAATGAAACAGCTTCGTTCCGACATACATATCCTCACGTTGACTGCGACACCCATTCCGCGCACGCTTCAAATGTCGCTGACGGGCGTGCGCGACCTGTCGGTCATCGGAACACCGCCCGTTGATCGCCTTGCCATACGCACCTACGTGAGCGAGTTCGACAGCGTGACGCTCCGGGAGGCATTGCTTCGCGAACATTATCGAGGCGGGCAATCGTTCTTTGTGGTCCCAAGGATCAGCGACATCCCCGAGATCGAAGTCTGGCTTTCCGAGCAGGTTCCTGAACTCACCCATGTTGTCGTCCATGGGCAGCTGGCGGCAAGCACGCTCGATGGTCGAATGAACGCATTTTATGAAGGCGCGTTCGACGTACTCCTGGCCACGACGATCGTGGAATCCGGCCTCGACATTCCAACAGCCAACACCTTGATCGTCCACCGAGCAGACATGTTCGGGCTCGCGCAGCTCTACCAGATTCGGGGACGGGTAGGGCGCTCGAAAGCCCGCGCCTATGCCTATCTCACGACCCGGCCCAATTCCAGGCCCACTGTACAGGCAGAAAGACGGCTTAGAGTCCTCGGCTCCCTGGATTCGCTTGGCGCAGGGTTCACACTCGCAACTCAGGATCTGGACATCCGCGGAGCCGGCAACATCCTTGGCGAGGAGCAGTCGGGACATATTCGCGAAGTGGGCTTTGAACTCTATCGCTCCATGCTGGAAGACATGATTGCGAAGATCCGGTCGGGTGAAACCGCAGGCCTCACCGATACCGAAGACCAATGGTCGCCACAGATCAGGCTCGGTGTGCCAGTCCTGATACCGGAAAGTTACGTTCGTGACCTTGATGTCCGTCTTGGCCTGTATCGCCGCCTCTCGAACGTGTCGTCCAAGGTTGAGATCGAGGGCTTTGCCGCCGAACTCATAGACAGATTCGGCAAGTTGCCGAAGGAGGTGAACGCCCTGCTTCTCGTGGTACGCATCAAGAGCGAATGCAGGAAAGCCGGAATCGCGCGCCTCGACACCGGCCCCAAGGGCGCGACGATCCAGTTTCATGAAGACCGATTCGCGAGTCCAGACGGCCTCGTGGAGTTCATTCACGATCAGAACGGGCTTGCGAAGATTAGGAACAACAAGCTCATCGTGCGCCGAGACTGGAGAAAAGCCCGTGATCGGGTCCAGGGCGCATTCGCGGTCGCGCGAGATTTGGCTTCAAAAGCACGCAGTTGAAACCGATTCCGGCAGGACTGCGACAGAATCAGGCACCTGTACCTCGCAACACGTCTTGCGCCTTGGGTCGGCTATGGCCTAAATGCGCCGGAATGTGCCCGAGTGGCGGAATGGTAGACGCAGCGGATTCAAAATCCGCCGGCAGTAATGCCGTGCGAGTTCGAGTCTCGCCTCGGGCACCAGAAAGCGCCAAGAACTCTTTGCAGATGCACTGAGAGCCAGAATTGGACAGGAAACGGCCTCAAGGTCAATGAAACACGCATTTGCTTCACTCGTTCTTGCATGTTGGGCCGGACTCGCGACGGCTGCCGACGTGACCGTTGCCGTATCGTCGAATTTCGTCGCGACTGCTCTCAAGCTCGCCGCCGAATTCGAAGGTGAGACAGGATTCTCCATCGGCATCAGTCACGGCGCCACCGGACATCTCTATACGCAAGTCGTGCGCGGCGCGCCCTTCGACGTGCTGCTTGCAGGCGATGCCGAGCGCCCGGCACTATTGCTGGCCAACGGGAGGGCGACAGAAATCCGCGCTTATGCGGTGGGGCGTCTTGTATTGGTGTCAAGAGAACCCTTGACGCGAAGAACCGCCGCCTTGGTCCTGGAAGGCAAGAATGTCGCCTTGGCCGACCCGATTGCAGCGCCCTATGGCAAGGCATCCACGAGAGCGATGGAGCGATTGAAGCTGGACACCGCTGACTTCAAGACGCTTTTGGTAATCAACGTGGGACAAGTAGCCACTCTCTTCAGCACCGGCAACGCCGATGCCGCATTTGTCGCGGCGTCACAGGTACCGTTTCTTAATGCACCTGAAGTGTTTGACCTCGAGAACCTGATTCCCGACATTCCACAGCATGCAGCCTTTCTCGCCCGGGCTTCCGAAAACGAGGCTGCACATGCGTTCTGGGACTGGTTGGCGACCGCAAGCGCACAAGCCCTGATCGCGGAATCGGGTTACGACCTCCCTGAAAATTGAGCGCTGGGTCCGAGAATTGAATGGCCTTGAATGTTAATTCGACAACATTCACCGGCAGTTGGTTGCGACCTTGCCTCCTGGCCGGTGGCCTGCGACGAGAATGTCGTGCGTCCGCCCGCTCATTGAAGCGCTCACGAAGCTTCAGGTGACGCAGTTGACGGTGGTGGATCCAAGGGCTCGTGCCGTCATGCGCTGAACGGGTCCCGGGGATGAAATTCGGGAAATTGGCGGAAAAAGCGGTTTCTGCAATTTGCCAATTTTCTGCCTTCTGGAAATTTCAGGTGTTTGCGATTTTTGCTTGCAACCGTTGGCGCGCCATCATAATTCGCGCCCAATTCACAGGCAGGACTTGGGCCGTCGGGGGATGCATCCTCGCTTGGTCCGCCGGTTGGGAGAGATCTCTGACGTTCTGCCGAGGCGCAAACCGGGAAAGGAAATGGATATGGCGCTCCCTGAATTCACGATGCGTCAGCTTCTGGAAGCTGGCGTGCATTTCGGTCACCAGACGCAACGGTGGAATCCACGCATGTCGGAATTCATCTATGGTGAACGCAATGGCATCCACATCATCGACTTGACCCAGACCGTGCCAATGTTGGACGCGGCTTTGAATGTCATCCGAGAAACCGTGGCCAAGAACGGTCGCATGCTCTTTGTCGGCACGAAGCGACAGGCGCAGAAGCCGATTGCCGAGGCGGCGGAGAAGTGCGCGCAGTATTACATGAACCACCGCTGGCTGGGCGGCACGCTGACCAACTGGAAGACGGTTTCGCAATCGATCAAGCGTCTGAACGAAATTGACGAGCAGATGACGGAGGGTGCAGAGGGCCTGACAAAGAAGGAACGACTTGGCATCGAGCGAGAGCAATCGAAGCTTCAAGCTTCGCTTGGCGGCATCCGTGAAATGGGCGGCGTGCCGGATCTTCTGTTTGTAATCGACGTGAACAAGGAAGACCTTGCGATCGCGGAAGCAAGGAAGCTAGGCATTCCGGTCGTTGCGGTCGTCGACACGAACTGCACGCCGGATGGCGTTGACTACATCATTCCTGGCAATGACGACGCATCGCGAGCGGTGGCGCTCTACTGCGACTTGGTAAGCCGCGCCGCGCTTGACGGCATGAGTGCCCAGCTTGGCGCTGCCGGTATCGACCTTGGCGAGATGGAAACGGCTGCGGAGGAACCGGCTCTTGAAGCGAAGGCTGGCGCACAGACGACCGAAGATGCGCCGAATGCTGTGCCGGCCGCCGAGGCGGCGAAGGTGGACGATGAAAAGGCTGACGACGCCACAAGCGGCAAGGATGCGTCCACTACGGAGAAGGAAGTGCTCGCAGCCGTAGAACCGCCCGCCCAACCTGCATCGGGACAGAACGCCGTCAAGAAGGGGTCGGATGCCCCGTCGGAAACGGACAGCGCACCTGACGGTGACAAGGGCACGGTGGAGAGACAGGCTGCCTCAGAGGCGGGGGCGCCAGAAGGGGACGCTGCTGCAGTTGAGGAGAAGGCGTCAGCCGAGACGAACGGCGCAAACGCGACCACTGGCACGGATGCAACTGCCGGGAGAGATGCATCGGCGAAGACCGCGACTGCCGGGAAAGACAAGCCGGAAGCCGAAGAGTCAGCCGCGTCGAAAAAGCCTGCCGAAATCGAAAAAGCTGACTGAAGCCGAATCAGGCAGATGAGAATCAAGGCACGGGGAACCGTGCCCGGAACACGCGGTCAAGGAGAGCCAAGATGGCAATCACTGCAGCACTTGTGAAAGAGCTTCGCGACGCAACCGGCGCGGGCATGATGGATGCCAAGAAGGCGCTGACGGAAACCGACGGCGACATGAAGGCCGCCGCGGATTGGCTACGAACGAAGGGGCTGGCGAAGGCAGACAAGAAGTCGGGCCGCACAGCCGCCGAGGGACTCGTTGCTGTCAGGACAGACGGGGGCAGGGGCGTTGTCGTAGAGGTGAATTCCGAAACCGACTTCGTCGCCAAGAACGAGGATTTCCAGTCGATGGTCACGGATCTGGCCACGGCTGCCCTCGCTGTCGATGATGTCGAAGCATTGAAGTCCGCGGACCTGGGCGGGAAACCTGCCTCGGAAGTGATCACCGATGCCGTGGCCAAGATCGGCGAGAACATCCAGCTTCGCAGAATGGCCAGCATGGACGGCGATCGGGTTGCATCATACGTGCATAACTCCGTGGCCCAAGACATGGGCAAGATCGGGGTCGTGGTGGGGTATTCGGGTGCGGACTCAGACCTTCCGCGGCAGATTGCCATGCACGTTGCAGCCATCAATCCCGTCGCGCTTGACGAAGCCAGCCTGGACCCCGCCGCTGTCGAGAAGGAGCGTGGAATCCAGATGGAAATTGCGCGCGAAAGCGGGAAGCCCGAGGCAGTGATCGAGAAGATGATCGAGGGCCGGATGAGGAAATTCATCGCCGAGTCCACGCTCCTGAATCAGGCATTTGTCGTGAATCCAGACCTTACGGTCGGCAAGGCGGCGGAAGAGGCCGGAATCGAGGTGACAGGTTTCATTCGCCTCGAAGTCGGTGAAGGCATTGAGAAGAAGGAAGAGGACTTCGCGGCCGAAGTCGCGAAGGCTGCCCAAGTGGTGCAAGATCCGGCGACACATGACGACGAGCCAGATGCATGATGGAGAATTTGGAGAGCACCTATAATGTCGTGCACGACATTAGCGGTGCTTCCGAATGGCGCCTTTGACCGACGATGAGGACGATCTGGCGATCCTGGAAGAGATTGAAGGGCTGACGTCGGCGCGCCGGACTGTGACGCTTCCGGTCCCGGGCGGGCTTGATCCTGCCGAGTTGCTGACCGCAGCGGCCGGGTATGGATGGACCTACATCAATGCTGCGTTCTGCTATACCCGGGCGACAGGCAACCGGTTCAACGGTCCGGAACGTGGGGCCTGGTATGCGGGCTATGGAGAGGACGCGGTTGAAACGGCGCGGGCTGAAGTGTCCTGGCATCTGACCCACGAGCTGGAAGCGACGGGCGTCTTTGAGAATCTCACCGCCTATCGCGAATTGCTCGCTGGTTTCACGACGCGCTTGCATGATCTGACGGACAGGGCAGGGGACGCGGTCATGAGCCCGGAACCTCACATCGCCTATCCGATCGGCCAAACGCTTGCGCAGGACGTGCTGGGTTCAGGCGGCAACGGGCTGCTCTACCCATCGACACGCCGTGACGGTGGGCGCTGCCTTGTCGCGTTTCGTCCGCACATGGTCCAGAACGTCCGCCAAGGCGATACGTGGACCTTTGCTTGGAGAGGAGAGGCCAATCCCGAAATCACGCGCACGTAGCAATCTCACCAGCAGCGCGTCCGGCGGGAAGCCGACCTTCGCTGCAGTTGCCAATCGCAGATAACTCCGCGGAGAAGCGGACCTTCTTGTAAGGCGATAATAGCTTCTTGTACAAAGGCGACCCACGAGCGGCACGAGTAGTCCCTTAAGTCGTTTCATTTGGCGCTGGATTTTGCCAAGATCCAAAACCGACGCGTGTCAATTCTTTCAATTGCCTCTTCAATACAGCCGGTGAACTTTTTGATGGACGAAAAAGAACGAAAAGAGGCCGAAGCCGCTCTTCTGAAAGAAATGCAGACCACTGCCGCCAACATGCGTGAAATAATAGTGGCAATGCCTCCGCATGATCTACTTGGCTACATCTACGCTCAGAACACGCTGAAAGTGATGGGAGACAATGGGGTTGCTGACGAGGAACAACCTGGAGCCGATGGCCCAGAAGACCTCATCAACCAGAATCAATTTCTGCTTGAATACGTACACGCGGTACTTGCATCTGAATCTGCTCCCGACGACATGAAGCTCGATGAACCTAAGTGCGTCGAGCTGTATCAACTCAGCCGAAAACTGCGAGAGCAAGCGATGCTCTTCGCCATGGTCTCATCAGCGGGAACTAAGACCGGCGTATTCGGCCCTGACACAGCCGATATCGAATTTCGCGCAAAGTCTACGTGGGTCATGTTGCGCGGAAACCGTTACCAAGTCTTGGAGGGGGAGTTTTACCGCTACGTCTTGGCAGCGCATGATGATGTTCTGAAAGAGGTCTACGGTGTTGGTGCAGACGATATCGCCGAAGGCTTCCAAGCGATGGCCAATGCCACACGATCCGGGCATGCCAACGCCATTTCAGAGATGATGAAGCAATTTCAAGCGGCGCAGGCTTTTGCAGATGCAAATAAAAAGCCTCTGGAAGACATCATGGAAGCGTGGGGGAAGGAAAATGCAGACCAATTGAACGCCACCGGTCAAGCAATAGATGATATGTTTCGGGGTGGCATTGCCAACGTAAGCCGTCACACCAAACTTCCGCAGGTTCTACTGGCGGATTTGGCCTACAGTCGCGGAGAAGAAACGGAGTTTTTCGCTGCTGGCGACTTCGCGGGAACACCCTACCGGACACTGCCTGCCCGGAAAAAACCTTTGGTACAACTAGGATCTGACTACTACGCCGTGGACCCTTGCTTTGCCCGTGATGCAGGGTATCGAGCGCTCCTCTTCAATCTTCTTCAACGAAAACCAGACTACAAGAAAACCTTTGAAGATCGGCAAAAATTGATGAGCGAAGCAGCGTTCGCCGATATTCTCTCTTCCCAACTCCCAGGCGCCAAAGTGCTTCAGGAAGTCTATTACAAGGATCCGGCTACCAAGCAGTGGTCCGAAAACGACACGCTAGTCCTGATTGATGATGTGCTTATTTTGGTTGAAGCAAAAGCAGGAGCTGCTGCAACCATAGCGTCACCTGCGCTAGATTTCGGTCGCCACGCTCAGTCCGTACAAGACTTGGTGCTCAAGGCGTATCAGCAATGCGACCGTTTCTTTCGTTACCTTAGTTCTGCAGACGAAGTGCCGCTTTATCAACGTATCGCCGGTAAGTACGAAGAACGGGGACGTGTTCGCCGCTCAGACTATCGCGTGCTGTTGCCAATTGGACTTACCGTAGAGTCGTTCTCGCCTCTCGCAACATTCTGCAAGGAACTGCCGCAAGTCGAACCGTTGCTTGGGCAGCATGCTTTCATTTCGCTATCAATTGACGACTTATTCGTGCTCAAGCGGTTCTTACCCACGCCAGGTTGTTTTGCCCACTACCTGGAGGTTCGGCAATCCGTTGCTGGGATGCGCCGTGCTCATCTCTTCGATGAATTCGACCATCTTGGCGCTTACCTGACAAAAAATCGATTTGATCACGATTTGGCTGAACAGCTCAAAAACGGCAAATCCAGCATGGTCTTGTGGGATGGAATGAGTGAGATCGTTGACAAGTGCTTTGAAGGAGAAGACTGGGAGACCAAAGCGCTTCCAACGCAGGACATCCCGCTTGAGGTATTAAATCTTCTTGACGCCATTGATGCCACTCGAGCAAGCGGGTGGCTTTCAGCGGAAAGTCATATTCGCGACTTCGGGGGTGACGGCAAGAACAATCTCGCAAAAAAGCTGGTCGATCTTCGGAAGACCCTGAACGAGCACCCATTTCGCTACTTTTCATTGGGTGGCGATGGCGACCCACTCTTCGTCTGGCTTCAGCAATTCAAAAAGCAAGTGGATTGGGCACAGGTGACTAGCAAAGCCAGCGCAGTTGCAGTGGCCCTAGAGGCAAAAAACGTCGTAGGTATTTTCGCGGAGGTGAGCGCCGATGGGACTTACCATCAAGCAAAATCATTTGAAGTCCACATTCCCACGTCGCGAACTACCGAAAATGCCCACATATACGAAGATGCCTCCCGAATGGCGCAACCTGCCAGGAAAATGATGCTCAACCATTCAGACCAAAGCGCCGCGCCATTCAAGGCCAAGAAAACGGGCCGAAATGAGCCGTGTCCTTGCGGCAGTGGTAAAAAATACAAAAAATGTCACGGCCGCTAAGAGGGCAGTATATGGTTGGTCATGTCAATCTGACTACTGCCCTCTGTGAGGTATTTTTGCCCCGCAAAGGAGAATTCAAGAGGTCCTTTGCTTTCGCCTACTGCGAAAAACCCGTTTCTGGTCGGTGCGGCATGGTTCTTTAAAGGCGGATGAACTATGGAAATCAGTGATATTATCCCCAAAGACGGCGTACCTCAGCGGATCTATTGCGACAACTGCAATGCACACACCGAACTTTCATTTATCGACTTCAATGAAACTGTCTCTGGAGTCGCCATAAAAATTTGCGGTCTTCCGGTACTAAGGTGCCCACAATGCGGCCATGAACAGCTTCCGGACGGTTCACGCTTTGCGATAGTGAATCTCCACAAAGAGGCTTTTGAGCGATCATCGAAGGTGGTCAGCGTCAAAAGGCGGAAACATACCGAAAAATTCGGGTTCACCAATGTACCTTTTCTCTTTGACCCGGACGATTATTTCTACATCCCTGGTTTGTACCGTTCCTTTGATGAAGGGTTCCTGCAGCCAGTGTTTTTCAATCGCAGTGTGCTACTGAAGTACGACAACTCTCCTGACTACAGCGTGAAATTTGCATCAACGACCTACGGATCGATTGACACTCAGGAGGAGAGCATAAGCTTTGGTCTCAATCGTCACGGTCATATCGTCATGTGGCTCGGAGATATCGCTAAGCTGCCCGAGAATGAGCAGTATTACCTGCGCTCAGAGAACATTCCTTCAGATCATTCGCTAGGCAGCGAATTCTATGATGGTCAGATAGAAGTGAAGTTCACCGAACTTGCCAAGGAGGAAGAACTGTTCCGCCTTCGTTCTGAATTCCTGAATAAGAGCTTCGCTAGGTTTGGTGTTGCACTTGGTCACCTCGAGGCGGAAGCGTATGATCTTGCGCTATCCTTCACTCCGCCGGTCGTGGATACTCCGAAAGAGCGGCGTCACGTTGCTGACACCTTGAACAAGGTCTATTTGGAATCCCTGGATAACGCTGCACTCGAAAGAGTCATAAAGAGCCTTGGAGTGAAAGCTCTGGGACCCGGGAGTTTGAAGCGTTTGCAGACCATATTGGAAACAATGGCATCAAGCAAAGAGGTCGCGGCGATTATGTCGCCGCTTTATGTGCTCTACGACCTCCGTGTTGCCTACTCGCGCTGTGGAATCGCGTTGAAAATTGACCCACTTCGGGGGGTGATTCGCGTCGAAATTTGACCCACCCCTGATCAGGTGGAAACGCCTGCCTCGCAACGAATCAGCGAGGCAGTGGAGATGGTGTCAGTGGAGACGATCGGCA
>JAJDVJ010000171.1 GCA_022826205.1 Silicimonas sp.
CTCGGCACCACGCCTTTCAGGAAATATGCCGATAACGCCACAGGTGGCGATAACCATGCCGTCTGAAGGCAAACCGCCACCAGAATGGCGAACCAGACCTTGTCCACCTGCATTTCGATCAGCAAGGGATAGAGGATCGGCAGGATGATGAGCACGATGGGCACCCATTCCAAAGGCCATCCGAGCAAGAAGATCAGGGCAAGGATCAGGATGACCACCATAGCCGCTGAGAGCTCCCACGAGAGCAGCAGTTCCGTGATCATGGTCGGCGTGCCAAGTCGCGAGAAGACCGCGCCGAAGAAATTCGAGGCCGCAACCAGGAAGAGGATCAAAACGGAGATTTCCAGTGTCTTCTTCAATGCATCGTAGGTGCTCGACCAGGAGAACTTGCGATAAAGAAGCGTGAGCACGATCGATCCGAACGCCCCCATTCCGGCACCTTCCGTGGGAGTCGCCCATCCCGTAAGGATCGAACCGAGCGCAAAGGCAATCAGGATTGTCGGCGGCACAAGGCCAAGGAAGAACTCCCGCCAGACATGCGATCGGTCACCGGGGATCAGTTCCTCCGGCAAGGGCGGGCCAAGTGACGGGTTCAGCCAGCACCGGACCATTGCGTAAACGAGATAGAGCACTGCCATCATGATGCCGGGGAAGATCGCCGCCGCGAAGAGATCGGTCACCGGGATCTCGAGAACAGGCCCCATGACAACGAGCATGATCGAAGGCGGGATGAGGATACCGAGCGTGCCGCCGGCGGTGATCGTACCGGAGGCAAGACGGACATCGTAGCCCGAACGGTTCATGGTGGTTGCCGCCATGATGCCGAGGATGGTGACACTGGCGCCGACGATGCCGGTGGCGGCGCCAAATATCACGCTGACGAACAGGACGGCGACGAAGAGCGATCCCTTCATCCGAGCCAGCATCAGCTGCACGGCCGCGAACAATCGCTCCATCAGCCCGGCCTGCTCCATCATGAATCCCATGAAGACGAACAGCGGTACCGCCGCGAGCGTCTGCTCCATCATCGAGCCATAGACCTGGAGCGTCATCAGGAAGACGGTGAGCTTGATACCGATGCCCCAGGCCCCGAAGACGAGGCCGAGGAAGATGAGCGTGAAGGATATCGGGAACCCCACGAATATCGCGAACAGCATCGCTCCGATCATCAGGAGCCCGATTACTTCGTTGGCAATCTCGAACATCAGCGTGGCCACCGTCCGCGCGTCGCCGCATACCACGACTTCAGGATCTCGGAGACGCCCTGGAGCACGAGAAAGAGGACACCGGCGGCGAGGGCGATCTTCACGGGCCAGACAACCGGCGCCCAGGTGCTGTCGCCGGCACGTTCGTTCTGCAGGAAGCTCTTTTCGGCGAAACCGTATCCCGCCCACAAGAGAAAGATCATCCCGGGCATGAAGAGCGTGACGTAGAGCAGGAGATCGACCCGACCCTGCGTCTTCACCGAGAATCCACGGTAAATGAAGTCCGCACGAATGTGAAGGCCGCGCATGAGGGCATAGGCAGCGCCAAGCATGAACGATGTTCCATAAAGCATGCGCGAGATGTCAAATGCCCAGAGCGTGGGCGCGAGGAAGAACTTGCGGGCGATGACCTCGTAGACCATCGCGACGATGATCGGAGCAACCATCAAGCAGACAATCCGGCCCTGCCACTCGGAAAACCAGTCCAACGCCCAGACGACCCGCCTGGCAAGAGGATGCATGTCGTCCGGAAGAGGCGCGTTCGGCCCTCCGCGGGCCTCGGCCAGCAACTCGTCGCCGGCCTCAAGGTCAATGTCGTCGAGGTCGTTCACCTCTCACCCTCCCAAAGAGCCTGCCTCTGTCAATCACTTGCGCGCCTCATCTGCAAGCCTTGTCAGTTCCAGCCCGCACCGGAACGGCCCGGCGGTCCTTGTTGTCTGGGGGCCGCGATGGGTTCCCGCGGCCCCCGGGTTTCACCTACTTGCCAAGAAGCTGGTCGGCGTAGGCCCGTCCCAGGTTCGCGTTCGACGTCTGCGCGCCTGCCCAGAACGGAATCGCGGTTTTTGCGAAATCCTTCTGGGATTGCCAGACTTCTGCAAAGAACTCGTTCTGGGCCGCATTGGTCTCGAGCGCCGCGCTCGCAGCATTCATGTAAGCCGGAAAGTAGTCCGCCGGCGTGTCATGCAGCTGCACGCCATGGTCGTTGATGAGGCTGTCAAGCGCCTTGCCGTTCTCGTTGATCCGGTAGGCCAGGGACTTCATCAGCGAGGCATTGGCCGCCACTTCGATTGCCTTCTGCTGCAGCGGAGTCAGCGAATTGAACACGTCCTTGTTGATGTAGAGGTCCGCGTTCACGACAACCTGATGAAGGCCTTGCAAATAGTAGTGCTTCAGCACCTTCTGGAAGCCAAAGACAGAGTCCGGCTTCGGGCAGCACCATTCCGCAGCATCGATGGTGCCTTTCTCAAGTGCCGGGAGAATGTCGCCCCCGCCCATGGCAACCGAGGCCACGCCAATGTCCTTGTAGGTCTGGCCTGGAATGCCCGGAGGCGTGCGGAAGCGGTACTTGCGGAAATCGTCCATCGACATGATCGGCTCCTTGAACCAGCCAAGGGCCTCGGGACCGACGGGCTGGAGCATGAAGCCCACCACGTTCACTCCCATCTCGTCCCAGAGCTGCTCATAGAGCTCCTTGCCGCCAGCCGACAGGAACCAGCTCAGAAAGGCGATGTTGTCCATGCCGACCCCGGCGCCCGCAACGGGCGAACCGAAGAGCATGGCAGCCGGATGCTTGCCCGACCAATAGTGCGTCCAGGCAAATCCGCCCTCGATGAGGCCCGCGTCCACCGCGTCAAGCGTTTCCTGCACGCCGACGACGGCGCCCGCGGGCAACACCTCGATCACCACTCCGCCTTCGGTCAGCGCCCTTACGTCTTCGGCGAAGTCCTTCAGCATCACGATCTCGTCGGCACTCGACGGGATCACCGATTGAACTCGTATCACTGTTTCGGCGAACGAGACTTGCGCCATCATCGCCACGCCGACGGCGGCTGCCGCGGCGGTTCTGGTCAGTCTTGGAATTGCGAACATTTTCGTACTCCCATTTTGCATGCCTTCCCGATCTTTCAGAATCCGGTCGCCGAAGGCGGTGCGACCGGGTTGTCTCATCCCCGCTCAATGCCCCTTGCCGAAGTCCATGCCTTCAATCAGGCCCAGCAAGGGACCCACCCCGTAGTTGATGTCGAACACGCCGCGAAACAGCATTTCGCCTGCGACATAGACCAGCACCAACAGTCCGACCCACGAAATCCATTGATAGCGGGCCAGAATCTTCATGATTATCGTTGCCGCAAACGCCATCAGGAGGATCGCGAGGGCGAGGCCGAAAACCAGGAGCCGCACGTCCCCGTCGGCAATCGCGGCAACCGCCAGCACGTTGTCGAGCGACATGGACACGTCCGCCAATGTGATTGTCCAAAGCGCCGAAGCGAGGGTGCGCCGTGGCGCGCCCGTGTAGCCGGCATGCGAATCGCCTGCCGCCTCCAGCGCCAGTTCGGCCTTGGCGTCAACACTTCCCCGAATCTCGGAATAGAGTCTCCAGCACACCCAGCAGAGGAGAAGGCCGCCAACGAAGAGAAGCCCCGGAATGCCAAGCAACGTCGTGGCAATGACCGCGAAAACCACCCGCAGAAGAGCCGCTATCACCATCCCGAACACGATTGCCTTCGCTCGAAGTCCGGGCGAGAGGCCGGCGGCAGCCATGCCGATGATCAACGCGTTGTCGCCCGAAAGTATCAGGTCCGCGATGATGATGGCGCCCACGTCAAAGATCAGCTCCATGCTCATGCCGCCCTGCCCTCGGACACGGCTTGCCCGGTTCGGCCCGCCAAGGAGTCGTCAAGAACCATGTCGCTCGCCTTTTCGCCAATCATGATTGTCGGCGCGTTCGTGTTTCCCGACACAATGCTCGGCATGATCGACGCATCAGCCACTCGAAGTCCTCCGATCCCGTGCACACGCAACCTGGAATCAACAACTGACATTGAGTCGCTGCCCATCTTGCAGGTGCCTGTCGGGTGGTAGATCGTGGTAGACGTGCTGCGCGCCCAGTCGAGAACCGCCTCGTAATCCTCTTCCGCAACCTTCGCTCCGGGCGTGTACTCTCCGGTGATGACCTCGGCCAGCGGGCTTTGGCACGCGATCCTGCGTGCGACGCGAATGCCCGCGACGATCGTGTCCTGATCGGTCCGTGTCGCAAGGTAGTTCGGGTGGATCTCCGGGTGGTCCCGCATGTCGGCGGAACGCAGGCGAATTTCGCCGCGACTTTCCGGCCTGAGCTGCAGGACACTCGCCGTGAAAGCATTGAAGCCGTGCGGTTGATTGATCTTCTCCGACGCGCTGAACGGCTGGATGTGGAACTGGATGTCCGGCGTGGCGAGTTCAGGTCGCGTCTTCAGGAACGCCGTGCCGAGGCTCGCTGCCATCGTCATGGGGCCGGAACGCGTCGCCGCGTAGCGAAGTGCTATCAGGCACTGCTTTGCCAAGCTGTTGATCTCGGTGTTGATGGTCGACAGGCTTGTCCTGTAGACCGGGCGTGCCTGAAGGTGGTCCTGGAGGTTCTTCCCGACCCCGGGCAAATCAGCTACAACCTTGATTCCCTGAGCACGAATCTCGTCCGCAGCGCCGATGCCCGAGACCATGAGAACCTGCGGCGAGGCGACGGTGCCCGCCGCAAGAATGACCTCGCGACCTGCCCGGACAGTCATGGGCCTCCCCTTGTGCCGCACCTTGACGCCGGTCACGCGGCGCTCGTCGAAGTCCAGCGCCTCGACCAGACATTCTGTCAGGACGTTCAGGTTGGCACGTCGCAAGGCCGGCCTGAGATACGCAACAGCCGCAGAGCAGCGCCGCCCGTTCCTGAGCGTCAATTGGAAATGGCCGACGCCTTCCTGCGTTGCTCCATTGTAGTCGGGATTGGCCGGGTAACCTGCGTTAACGGCCGCCGCGACCCAGCGATCGACAATCTCGCGCTGAACGGCCGAATCCGAAACGCTGAGCGGTCCGTCCCTCCCACGAAGCGCCGCATCGCCGTCGCCATAGCTCTCCGACCGCTTGAAGAGAGGAAGGACATCTTCCCAGCCCCAACCGACATTCCCGAGTTGACGCCAGTGGTCGTAGTCTTCCGGCTGCCCGCGCACATACAGGAGTCCGTTGATCGAGCTCGATCCGCCGAGAACCTTGCCACGCGGCCACATGATCGACCGTCCGTTGAGCCCCGGGTCGGGTTCCGTTCGGTAACACCAGTCCGTGCCCGGATTGCCCATGGTCTTGAAATATCCAACGGGAATGTGAATCCAGGGATTGGTGTCACGACCGCCCGCCTCGAGAAGCGCAACCGAATGCTTGCCGTCAGCGGACAACCTGTTCGCCATTACGCAGCCAGCCGACCCGGCACCCACGATGACATAGTCGAATTCCACCAAGTTCCCCCCGGGTCTTGCACGAAATGTTAAAAAATGGGACTATTCGTCCCATTATTGAATTGCACCATGAAAGTCATGGATTTGCAAGCTAGTTGAACGGAGAAAAACGGGCATGCCGAAGAATGGCGGTGCACGCATCCCCACGAACCTGCGCACCATGCTCGTTCTCGAGGCCATGGGGCGACAGAGCGGGCCGCTGCCAGCAGCGGAAATTGGTCGGCTCGTGGGGCTGCCAAAGCAGACTGCGCACCGGCTTTGCAACACCTTGGTCGAAGAAGGTTACCTTGCACGCGACACAAAGCGCGGACCCCTGCGCCCGGGGCGTCGGGCACGCGAAATGGCCTCGGGAATCCTTCACATTTCGTCAGGCCACATCGCGAGGCACCAGATCCTGAAGTCCGTTGCCGACCGGGTGGGCGAAACAGTGAATTTCGTCATGCCGGAAGACCCGGGCATGAGCTACAAGGACCGCGTCGAGACGAACTGGCCATTCCGCATCCAGCTGCCTGTCGGCAGCCACGTTCCCTTCCACTGCACTGCCAGTGGCAAGACGTTCCTGGCCACGCTGCCGGTTGCCGAGCGCCTAAGGCTCTTGGGCGGAATCAGGCTTGATCCCTTGACCAGAAACACGATCACGAAAATCGACGATCTCATGGACGAACTCGCGACGGTCGCCAGACAGGGATATGCGCTCGACAACGAGGAATTTCTTGACGCCATGGTCGCCGTTGCGGTTCCGGTTCGTGATCGATCAGGGCGCTACTTTGCCTCGCTCGCAACGCACGGTCCAGTCCAGCGACTTTCGCTTGAGAAGCTCGTGTCCCTCGCGCCTCTTCTTCACGACGCCTCCGAACGCCTGACCACCGTGATCTTCGATCTGGACGAACGCCAGCATTCGGACGATCAGGATCCGTCAGTGAATGAGACTTGGGAAAGCTGACGCGGGGAGTGATTGCCAGCAACAAGCACCAGGTTGCCGCCCGAACCGGCCTTTCGGGCTGGCGCCGGGTCTTGCCGGCCCTCGTTCCGCTCGACGAGATTGCTGGGTGGGCACTAGCGGAAACCCCGGACTCCGGAACCACGGATGCCTGAACCTGCAAGCAGGTGCAGCAAAAGTTCTGGACAGGCAGGTTCAGGAGTGGTGATTTCGCGCCGACAGGTTCCTTGGAGGCATGAAATGAAATCGAACTATCGTGTCGTCGTTATCGGGGGCGGCGTCGTCGGCTCCTCGGTTCTCTACCACCTCGCGAAATTCGGCTGGACCGACATCTGCCTCCTTGAGCGTTCGGTGCTGACCGCCGGGTCCTCCTGGCACGCGGCAGGCGGGTTCCACGCACTGAACGCGGACCCGAACATGGCCGCGCTGCAGGCCTACACGATCGACCTGCTGTCAGAGATCGAGAAGGAATCGGGACAGGACATCGGCATGCACATGACCGGAGGCCTGACCCTTGCCGGGACGCCCGAACGCTGGGAGTGGCTGCAGGCGACCTACCGCATCTTCCAGTCGATCGGCATCCACGATTGCGAGCTGATCACGCCGGAAGAGTCCCGGAAGCGTTGCCCGATCATGTCGACGAACGGCGTCCTCGGTGCCATGTGGGCCGACCGCGAGGGCTATCTCGACACGACCGGCACCGTGCATGCCTATGCAGGGGCTGCCCGCAAGCGCGGTGCCGAGGTCATCGAGCACACGAAGGTAGAGGAACTGGTCCAGACCGCCGACGGCTGGCAGGTCGTGACCGACAAGGGCACGATCACCTGCGAGCATGTGGTCAATGCCGCGGGCCTCTGGGCCAAGCAGGTCGGCCGCATGGCAGGGATCGAACTGCCAGTGTCGCCGCTCAAGCACCACTATCTCGTCACCGACACGATCCCCGAAGTCGCCGCGTGCGAATTCGAGATGCCGATGACGGTCGATCTCGAAGGCTTCACATACATGCGACAGGACCAGAACGGCGTCCTGGTGGGCATATACGAGATCGACCACGAGCATTGGGCCATGGACGGCGCACCATGGGACTACGGCATGGACCTCTTCCAGGAACAGCTGGACCGGATCGAGAACGAGGTGACGCTGGGCTTCGAGCGGTATCCCGCGATCCAGGATGTCGGCATCAAGACCTGGGTCAACGGCGCATTCACGTTCAGCCCGGACGGCAATCCGCTCGTCGGCCCCGTGGCCGGCAAGCCCGGCTACTGGTGCGCCTGCGCGGTCATGGCGGGCTTCCTGCAGGGCGGCGGCGTTGGCAAGACCCTGGCCGAATGGATGATTCACGGCGAGCCGGAGGCCGACGCCTGGTCAATGGATGTCGCACGCTACGGCGCATTTGCCGAGAACCGCGAATACATCCGCCAGACCACCGGCCAGTTCTATTCGCGCCGATTCGTCATGTCCTATCCCAACGAACAGCTGCCGGCTGGCCGACCGCTCAAGATGGCACCTGCGCATGACGCGATGACACAGGCAGGCTGCCGCTGGGGCGTGAGCTGGGATCTGGAGGCGCCGCTCTACTTCGCGCCGTCTGAGGACTTTGTCGAAAACCTGACGCTCAAGCGCTCGAACGCGCACGACATCGTGGCCGCCGAATGCAAGAACGTGCGCACGAATGTCGGCATGGTCGATATCACGGGATTCTCGCGCTACGAGGTTACGGGGCCGAACGCTGAGACATGGCTCGACAACCTTTTGGCGTCCAGCCTTCCTGGCCCGGGACAGGCGCGGCTTGCGCCAATGCTGTCTGGAACCGGTCGCCTCAAGGGCGACCTGACATTGCTGAACTGGGGTGACGGGACCTGGTGGATCATGGGATCCTACTACCTCCGCACATGGCACATGCGATGGTTCAAGGATCACCTGACCGACGGTGTCAGCATCCGCGACCTCGGCGAGGAGATTGCTGGCTTCGCCCTGTCAGGCCCGAATTCGCGGAAGGTGCTGCAGGCGGTCGTGCATGACGACATCGGCGACATGCCCTTCATGGGTTGCGGCAAGCTCGACGTCGGCCTGGCCAGTGCTAGGGTTGCGAGAATCTCGGTGGCCGGCGAACTGGGATATGAAATCAACTGTCGGTTTGGCGATCACGTGATGCTGCGGCGCACTCTGCTCGAGGCAGGAAAGGCGACCGGGCTCCAGGAATATGGGTTCAACGCGATGCTGTCGCTCAGGCTCGAGAAGTCGTTCGGCATCTGGTCCGCGGAGTTCCGGCAGGACTATACGCCTGGCGAAACCGGCATGGACCGCTGGATTGCCTGGGACAAGGGTGATTTCATCGGGCGCGAAGCTGCCGTCGCTGAGCGCGACGGAAACGGCCCGAACCGGAAGGTCGTCACACTGGAAGTCGATGCGATGGACGCCGATGCAAGCGGCTACGAACCGGTTTGGCAGGACGGGAACCTGGTCGGATTTGTCACCTCGGGCGGCTATGGCCACACTGTCGGAAAGTCGCTCGCAATGGCCATGATCAATCGTGACATTGCGATGGAAGGTTCCGAACTCGCGGTTCACGTGGTCGGCGTGGAGCGCGCAGCAAAGGTGATCCCGCAATCGCCCTACGACCCGGACGGCAAGGCGATGCGCGGCTGATGGCGCGGCGAGCCGGCCGCACTTCGCCTACGGCCGGAGCGCGGCCGAAGCGCGACACAGACTACAGGCACCTGCGCAACCCGTTCCCGGGCATGGACCTCTTCGAGGCCGAAGAGATCGCAGACATGCATGCGACGGCCCTTCGCGTCCTGGAGGATCTCGGGCTAAAGGTGCTCCTGCCTGAGGCAAGGGAGATCTACCGGACGGGTGGCGCGCGCGTAGACAACGAGATGGTGCATATTGGCCGCGAGATGGTCGAGGCGGCCTTGGCTTCCGCGCCCCGATCCATCACCTGCCGGGCCGGCTCGCGTGATCGGGACGTCGTGCTTGAACAAGGACGACTCGTGTTTCAGCCGGGCGCCGGAGCGCCTCACGCCACCGACCGTGAACGTGGCCGTCGCCCAGGGACGGCGCGAGACTTTCGCGAACTGATCCAGCTCACGCATCATTACGACGTGCTGCAGATGTTGCCACCGTTGGTCGAGCCGCAGGACGTTGACACGCACGTTCGACACTATTTCACGCTTGAGGTGCAGCTCACGCAGTCCGACAAGTTCCCCTTTGTCTTCTCACGCGGCACGCCACAGGCCCTGGACAGCTTCCAGATGCTGGCGGGCTTTCGGGGCATTTCGGACAGCGCCTTTCAGGCCGAGCCGCACTGCTACACCATTGTCAACACCAACAGTCCCCGCACCTTGGACATTCCGATGGCGCAGGGATTGATCGACTTCGCACGGCACGGACAGATTTCGATTGTCACGCCATTCACGTTGATGGGCGCGATGGCGCCGATCACCGTCGCGGGTTCGATCACGCTGTCCCATGCCGAGGCGCTGGCCGCGATCACGTTGACACAGCTTGCGAGACCGGGTGCGCCAGTCTGCTACGGCACCTTCACGTCGAATGTCGACATGAGATCCGGGTCGCCCGCCTTCGGAACGCCAGCGCATTTCCAGGCGTCGCTGGCGGCAGGGCAGCTCGCGAGATTGACTGGCCTGCCCTGGCGCTCAGCTGCAGGTTCTGCGGCCAATCTCAACGACGTTCAGGCCGCGAACGAGAACCAGTTGGGCCTCTGGGGGTGCCTGCTGGCGGGTGCCACGGTCATCATTCACGCCGCAGGCTGGCTGGAGGGCGGCCTGACGGTGTCCTACGAGAAACTCGTAACGGACGTCGAAGTCCTGAACATGATCGCGGAACTCTGCGCAGGCGGTCGTGCCGGAACGGACGAGATCGGCTTCGATGCGCTCGCGGAGGTTGAGCCGAGCGGACATTTCTTCGCGGCAGCCCAGACGATGGCTCGATACCGCACCGAATTCTACGAACCCCTGGTCCACGACTACGCGAACTTCGGAACGTGGAACGAGCGTGGCGGACAGGATGCCACGGCCCGCGCGACCAAGGTCTGGAAACAGGCGCTCGCCGATTTCCGCGCCCCCGAAGTTTCGGACGGGCGCATCGAAGAAATGCGGAAATTCATCGCCAAGCGCACTGCCGAAGGCGGTGCACCTCCGGTAAGTTGAGGTACGGTGCGCTGCAGTGCAGGATCCTCTTCTTGCCGGAGGCTTGAACCAGTCTGACGCAGTAAATTCCCGAGTTCACTCGTCAGGCCGCATTTGGCCCTGGAACGCAATGGCGGCATGTCGACGGACGCGCCGCAATGGCGGGAGACTCTCCTCCGAGTAATGTCCGTTCACGTGCAGGAGGTTGATCGTCCCGAGGAACCGGTTGCGGTCATGGACAGGCTGGTTGATCACGGCGCCAAGGCCCAGCGCTTCGATCTTTTCGTGATCGGGAAAGACATCGCGCAGCTCATCGATGCTCGCCGCGAGAAAAGGTTCGCGCCGGTCCAGAACGATGTCCGTCCAACGATTTGGAACGATTTCCTTCAGGCCGGTACGGGGATAGGCCTTTTCGTCGCTCGTATAGACCCGCTCGGCAGTGCCTGCAGAAAGATCGAATCGAGAGCAGGTAAAGAGTTTGACCCCGACCAGTGCTTCGCACATTTCTTCCAGGCGCCGGAAGAGTTCCTCCGGCGGCGCGTCATGCAGGTGCGCGTCAAAACCGTCGAGCAGATCATCCAAAGCACTGCACCTCACGCGGGAATCGGGTCAGGCTCTCCGCACCGTCTTCGGTGATCAAGACATCGTCCTCGATCCGGATGCCGAGCTCGCCCGAGCTGTAGAGACCTGGCTCGATGGTCACCACCATGCCCGCTGCCAGCGGCATCTCGTTTCCCACCATCACGTGCGGCGCTTCATGTACATCAAGGCCCAGGCCGTGTCCGGTCTTGTGCCTGATCATTTCCGCGTAAGGCGACCCGGACAGCACTGCCGTTGTTTCCCTGTCGACACATTCGCAAGCAATGCCCGGCCCGACGATCTCCCTGCCGCGGGCATTGGCTGCAAGCACGGTATCGTAGATGGCACGCGAATTCTCGGGTACGTGCTTGCAGAAAAAGGTTCGGGTGATGTCGGCGTTCATGCCTCCCCAAGACGCACCGAAATCGACAAGAAGCGGTTCGCCCGGCGCGACGGCCCTGTTGTCTGGAGTTCCGTGCGGGTCTGCGCTCTTCGGGCCAGAAAGGACGATTGGATCAAATGCGAAACCCTCTGCTCCCCGCGCAAGCATTGCCTGCTTCAGACGCGCGACAATCTCGACTTCACTATCGCCCGCTCGTGCCATCTCCAATTGCTCATCCAGCGCGGCCTCACTGATCGCGACTGCCCGGCGGAGGGCAACGATTTCCTCACTGTCCTTGCAAATTCGGAGTTTGGCCAAGGCTGGCTCTGCATCGACGACCGCACCTTGCGGCAAGTGCGAGCGGAGCGCCTCGAACTCGAACATGCGCATCCGCATGCCCTCGACCCCGACCGGCCCGGCAAGTGTATCAGAAAGTTTGCGAAACGCCTCCGCATAGCCCTCGCAATCCTGCCAGAAGAATGTCCTTGCCTCTGGAAAGGCCTTGCACCACCTTGATCTCTCGAGCTCCGGCATGATCGCGAGAACCCTGCCTTGGGCAGTAAGCAAGAGGAGGGTCGGCCGCTCCATCAGGTGAAACTCGAGCCCGGTCAGATAGAGGAAATTCGGGCCCGGCACGAAGGCGAACGCACTGAACCCTGCCTCTCTGGCGAGCAGCGCGGCGTGTGCCCGGCGCTTGGCGAAATCCGTCAAGTCGAGAACTCCCCGACCGCCAGATTCATCCTGTCGCCGAAGGCGGGATAAAGTGATCTGAGAATGACCCCGATTTCGTGCTCGACCAGCACCTTCATCGCGTCGTCGCCGGCATCAGCATCGCCTGAGATCACGGCCTCGATCAGGTCTTCCAGCAGTACGCCCGCCCGTGTCCTTTCCCCGGCATCCAGCTTGGGGAAATAGAACAGGATCTTGGTGCGCATGCCGGCATCCAGACTGTGCGTGAAATAGCGATTCAGGAAGATGTTCCCAGTCAACCCGGCGAGCGTGCGGTGCAGCTTGAGTGATGTCCGGAACGCTTGCTCCCAGGCACCATCGGACATCGCCTTCTCGAATTTCCGGTGCAGCGACAGCATTGACCCGCGATCAGCGCGACCGATGAGCGCTGCAGCTCGCGCCGCCATGCGCGCGAGCACGAGATGGCTGTCGAAATACTCCCCCGCATTGTTAAGTGTCAGCGGCGCAACGATGCTGGTGCGGTTCGGCAGGAACTGCACCAGCCAATCGCCGTGCAGAAGAAGGAGCGCTTCCCTAATCGGTGTCCTTGACGTCTTGAATCGTCGTGCAAGGGCAACTTCGTCGATCGCCTGACCGGGCTCGATCCTGAGCCAAAGAATGTCGTCCCGCAACGCTTCGTAGACCAGAAGTGCGCCCCTACGCCTCTGCTCGGTCACGGGACTTTCTTCTATATCGAGCATTCTCTGGCTTTCCGAAAGCTGCGGCAGGTCAATTCCATGTTGCATAATGTTTGCATAACGAGTTTGATCGAAGTCAGCAACCACGCAGAAAGGGAGAGTCATCATGATAAGACGTGCAGCTTTGTTCTTGGCATCGGCGGCGAGCCTCGGCGCATTTGCCGGTGCAGTTCATGCCGACGGGAAAATCGCGTACTTTGCCGCGGCCTCGCAGAACGGTTTCAATCAGGCAACCTATGAAGGTGTGCAGGAAGCGTCGGCAAGACTGGGCTACGAAAGCGAAATATTCGACGGCCAGTTCGACGCCGCCCTTCAGTACAGCCAGATCGAGGATGTTCTGGCGGGCGGACAGTTCGACGGGATGATCGTGGCGCCGAATGACAGCGTCGGCATAGCCGGCGCTTTCGAACAGGTGATTGCCGCCGGCGTTCCGATCGGCACGGTACTCTTTCCCGTCGGGCCGGAGTTGAACGTGCTGGAACCGCAGGTGGAGGGCATCACGGTCACCGCGGCTTCTCCGCCGGTACCCGGCGCCACCCACCAGGCCGAACTGGTGGCAGCGCATTGCGCCGACAAGGACCCCTGCAACGTGGTCATAATCATTGGCGCGAAGATCTTCCCGTTTGACAACCTGCGGCTTGAAACCTTCGAAAAGGTGCTCGCGGGCCATGCAAACGTCAATGTCGTCGCGGTTGGCGAAGGCTGGTATGCGCCGGATCCGAGCCTGCAGGCGATGACCGACATCCTGCAGGCCAATTCGGACGTGCATGCCGTTCTCTCGAACGCAGACCAGCACCTCGTGGGCGTGGAAATCGCGCTCGAGGCGGCGGGTTACAATCCCGCCGATCTCTATCTCACCGGGGGCGGTGCGGCGCAGATCGCCATCGATGCGATTCGCGAGGGACGCTGGGACGCAACTCTGGCCTATTTCCCGAAGACGATGGGCGCGCTTGCAGCCGAACAGGTCATCAATGCCATCGAGGGCAAGCCTGTGACCAATGTGATCAACATGGATACCGCAGGACCGATCGAGGCAATGATCACGTCCGAGATTCTTGCGGAGCATCCTGACTTCATTGCAGAGTGGGAACAGTAGTCCGCAAGAGGAGTCCGGCCGGGGTCAGCCGCCCCGGCCGATTCTGTCGGGAGGACAAGACGTATGGGCAAGAACTACCGCGTTGCCGCCGATATCGGCGGGACGTTTACGGACATTGTCTACCAGGACAGCGAGACCGGCACCTGCGGCGCGACCAAGGTAATTTCCACACCGGAGAACCCGGCCCTCGCAGTCCTGACCGGCATCAGCGAAGTCGTCGGCGACACTGACTCGATCGGGTTCTTCGTGCACGGCACGACGGTAGGGCTGAACGCGTTGCTTACACGCCGTGGCGCAAGGGTCGCGCTTGTCACCAACGAGAACTTTCGCGACATTTACACGATCCAGGGCAACGATCGGGGCGAGATTTTCTCGATCCGCTGGAACAAGCCCGCACCCCTTACTCCTGTGGAACACACCTATACGCTGTCTGGTCGCATGTCGGCCGACGGCAAGGAGGTCGATCCGCTGCACCTGCCGGATCTCGACCGGCTCGTCGACGCCGCCGTGACGGAAGGCTACGAGGCGATTGCGGTCGCCCTGCTGTTCAGCTTCAAGAACCCGGAGCACGAACTGGAGGCGGCCAGATATCTCCAAAGTCGCCTGCCTGGGATTCCGATTGCGTTGTCGCACCGGATCAGCCCGGAATGGCGCGAGTTCGAGCGCATCTCGACCACGGTGATGGATGCCTATCTCGCTCCGGTGGTGCGGCAATATCTCGAAACACTGATCGAGGCGCTGGCCGACCGCCTGCCTGGTGGCGGGCTGCACGTGATGGAATCGAACGGCGGGGTGATGAGCGCCGGTGCGGCATGCGAAACACCCTTGCAAACGCTGCTCTCCGGCCCTGTCGGAGGTGCCATCGGCGGCAGGGCGCTTGCGGCGGCAACCGGGCGGGCGAACCTGATTTGCGTCGATATGGGTGGCACTTCCTTTGATGCGAGCCTGATCGTCGACGGTCAGCCGTCGACCTCGAACGAGACCAAGCTCGAAGGGCTGCCCGTCCAGATGTCAGTGGTCGACATCCATGTGATTGGCGCGGGCGGCGGGTCGATCGCCTGGGAAGAAGCCGAGGCAATGCGCGTCGGGCCGCAATCGGCGGGCTCAAAACCCGGCCCGGTCTGCTATGGCCTCGGCGGGACCGAGCCGACGGTGTCTGATGCAAACCTCGTACTTGGCCGGCTAGACGGTTCGAATTTCGCTGGAGGAAGCATGGCGCTGGACCGCAGGGCAGCACGAGGTGCACTCGCGGCCATGGGGGATCGCTTCGGCATGAGCGCCGAAGACATGGCGCAGGGCGTGGTCGACATCGTCAATTCCAAAATGGCGGACGCAATCCGCACAATCACCGTGCGGCGCGGCATCGATCCTCGCGACTTCTCGCTGGTGGCATTTGGTGGTGCCGGGCCCGCCCAAGCGACGGCCCTGGCCGAGGAGCTTCGAATCGGCGAAGTGATCATCCCCGTCCACCCCGGCGCCTTTTCGGCGTGGGGCATGCTTCAGACGGATGTTCGACACGACTTCAAGGAAACGCTTTACGGTTTCTGGGATCTCATGGAGCTTTCGCGTCTCGAGGATGCCTTCGAGGCCCTGGCCAGACGGGGCCACGACCACCTGATCGCAGAGGGCATCGCGCCCGACGACATCAGCTTTGAACGTGCGATCGACTTTCGCTACTATGGGCAGGAATACGTGCTGACGATCCCGCTGGCAGACGGTCCTATCGACATGGATTGCGTGCGCACAGGCTTTGACGCCGCCTATGCGCGGCAATATGGCCACAACAGCCCGGAGAACCGGGTGGAAATGGCAAATATCCGGCTTGCCGCTCTCGGGAGTCTTCCGCGACCCGAGAATGCTCCGCCAGCGCCGCTCGCAGCCAAGGCCGCGCGGACGCGGGACGTCTATTTTGACGGCGCGGCGCAACCAACGGAAATACTCGACCGCAATGCGATTGTGACGGGCGGCATCGTTTACGGTCCCGCGATCATCGAGGAAGCCACGGCCACCACGTTGTTGCCACCCGACTGGCAGGCACGCCTGGCCGAGGGTGGACATCTGGTCCTGACGAGAGGAGGCGCCTCATGAGCAAAGCCGATCCGGTGACCACAGAAGTGGTGCGCAATTTCGTGATTTCCTGTGCCGAAGACATGAATGCCTCGCTCTGGCGTTCGGCCCATTCTGCGGTGATATACGAGGGCAAGGATTCGGCAGTGGCGCTGATGGACGAGCAAGGCAATATGCTCGGCCAGTCGACCGGCGTGCCCCTCTTCATCGGTGCCATCGATGTCTGCGTGAACCACGTCAAGGACTATTACGGTGACGACATTTGCGAGGGCGACATCTTCGTGATGAACGACAGCTACATGCAGGGCACGCACCTGCACGACATCACCGCCATAGGACCGATCTTTTTTGATGGAGATCTTGTAGGCTTCGGCGCGGCCCGAGCGCATTGGAACGATATAGGCGCCATGGATCCGGGCTCAGTCATGGGTTCGATGAACATCTTCCAGGAAGGGCTGAGGCTCGGGCCGACGAGGATCGTGTCGCGAGGCAAACCAATCCGTGAATGGTACGACCACTTTCGACTGAACACGCGGTTCAAGGATGCCACTATCGGTGATCTCGGCGCCCAGATCGCGGCGATCCGTACCGGCGAACGGCGACTCGCCCAGCTTCTCGATCGGATCGGGGCCGAAACCTATCGCGCCGCCTGTCATGACATATTCGAACAGGCGCGCCGGCTTGATCGCGCGGCGATCGCCGCGATCACGGACGGAACGTGGTCGCGCGAGGGCTATCTCGACGACGACGGTGTCGGCAAGGAGCCGATCAAGGTTGCGCTGACGCTCACCGTGAAGGGCGAGGAAGTGATCGTCGATCTCACCGGAACCTCCGGTCCGGTGCCAGGCTCGGTCAATTGCGGGGCGAGCCAGACGGAGAGCCTCCTGAGACTAGCCTACAAGACGATGATCAACCCCGACCGGGCCATCACTGGCGGCTCCTTCGAGACAATGAAAGTCGTTCTGCCCGAGGACTGCATGTTCAATGCCAAGGAGCCCGCAGCCTGCGAGTGGTATTTCACCGGTCTGGGGCTCCTGGCCGACCTCTTCATCTCCTGCCTCAGCGAGGCCATGCCCGAACGCTCGACCGCGGCACACTACGGCGACTCGATGGTGACGGGATTTTTCTCGGTGGACGAGCGGCGCGGGCAATGGATGTCGATCGAACCAACTGCCGGTGGCTGGGGCGGCCGTGCCGATGGCGACGGGGAAAGCGCGTTGATCAACCTGGTGAACGGTGGATTCCGCAATATTCCAGCTGAAGTGATGGAAACCAAGTTCCCGATCCGCCTCGAAGAGTTCTCCATTCGTCCCGACAGCGGCGGTCCCGGGCGCTGGCGCGGCGGCTGTGGCGTGGTGCGCCGCTATCGCGCGCTCGAGGACTGCTTCGGCGCGATCTGGTTCGAACGTTCTCACACGCCGGCCTGGGGCTTGAATGGCGGCGGCGACGGAGCGGGTCCCGAGGTGACGATCACCCGACCCGACGGCAATCAGGAATCGCTGCTGAAGATGGCTGCACGCGGCCTTGACGCCGACACGGTCGTGGAGACGAAGACCGGCGGTGGAGGTGGCAATGGCGACCCGATGCAGCGCCCGCACGATGAGGTGGCACGGGATGTGAAGAAAGGGTTCCTTTCCCCGAAGGCGGCGTGGCGGGACTACGGGGTCGCGGTCGAGGCGGACGGAACCGTGGATGAGGCTGCATCGTTGCCGCGATGACGCAGGCCGCCCTGACAGCTCAAGGGATCACGGTGCGCTTCGGCGACGTCGAAGTGCTTTCGGGCATCGACGTCGAAATCGCCGCCGGTTCAATTCACGGACTCATCGGCGAGAACGGCGCCGGCAAGTCGACACTTGGCAAGGTGCTGGGCGGGTACTACCAAGCCAGCAGCGGGTCGCTGGCCGTCTTCGGCCAGGGAGTCGGTCGCTGGGATCCGCCGACAGCACTTGCTCATGGGGTCGCGATCATGCACCAGGAATTGCAGCTGGTGCCTCACCTTACGGTGGCCGAGAACGTGTTCATGGGGCTGGAAGAGCACCGCTGGGGCGTCCTGCACCGCAACGAGGCCGAGCGACTCGAAGAAGTGATGCAGTCCAGCGGCCTCAGGCTGGATCCTCACGCTCTCACGGTCGAACTGCCGATTGCCGACCAACAAAAGATCGAGATCCTGCGCGCGCTGGCGCGTGAGGCGCAGGTGATCATCATGGACGAGCCTACTTCGTCGCTCTCAAGCGAGGAAATCGAGCAACTTCATCGGATCATGGCGCGCCTGCGTGAAGAAGGGCGCACCATCATTTACGTGAGTCACTTCCTTGATCATGTGCTCGAGGTCTGCGACCGCATTACGGTGCTTCGTGACGGCCGACATGTCATGACCGAAAGCAGCAAGGGACTGAGCAAGCAGGACCTGGTCAGCGCAATGCTCGGCATGCAAAGGACCGAAACGCTCTACCCGCCGAAGCGCAAGGTAGTTTCGGAGCTTGCGCTTTCGGTGCGAAACCTCAAGGGCAACGGAGTCGACGTGGAGGCGCTCGACATTCGCGCCGGCGAGATCATGGGACTGATCGGGCTCGTGGGCTCCGGCCGTTCCGAGATTGCGCGCGCAATTATTGGAGCGGACCGTGCAACAGGCGAAATCGCGTTTCTTGGCCGCAGGCTCGACCACACGATCCGCGCCGCGACCGAGGCCGGGATCGTCATGGTGCCCGAGGACAGGCGGAGGCAGGGGCTGGTAATGAGCATGCCGGTGCGCGCCAACATCATCCTGCCTCATCTGCGACGATTCGCCCGGTTCGGCGTCATGGCGACGCGACGTGAGCGGCGGCGCGCGCGTGAATTGATTGACAGGTTCAGCGTGCGTCCCGCGATAATCGATGGCGATGTGTCACGCTATTCGGGCGGCAATCAGCAGAAGGTGCTGCTGGCCAAGTGGCTGGAGGGAGATCCGAAACTGGTGATCCTTGACGAGCCTTCGCGTGGTGTCGACGTCGGCGCACGCGAGACGATTCATGCGGCCATCTGCGAACTTGCGGCAAGCGGCAGTGCGGTCCTGTTGATCTCGTCGGAGATCGAGGAGGTCCTCGGCCTCGCACACCGCGCCTGGCTGGTTGATCGCGGACGCCTCGTGCAGGAAATCGACCCCGATGCCGTGTCCGAGAGCGAAATCCTGGCGGCACTCTTCCGGCATCAAAGCCTTGAGGGAGTCTCGACATGACACGTGCGCAGATGCTCAGGTTCTTTCAGACCTACGCGGTTCTCATCCTGATCGTCGCGCTCATGGTCACGCTTTCGGTCCTGTCCGACAGCTTTCTGACCCTGCGCAACCTCCTCAACATCCTGAATCAAAACGCCCCGCTGGCCATCATGGCGTCAGCCATGACATTGGTGATAATCGTGGGCGGCTTCGACCTTTCGGTCGGCGCGATCTTTGCCGTGGGTTCAGTCACGTCCGCATGGATCGCGCTCCATATCGATCCTTATCTTGGGCTTCTTCTCGCACCGCTGATCGGACTGGTCCTCGGCGTGGTGAACGGCATGGTGATTACCCGGCTCAACGTGCACTCCTTCCTCGCCACTATCGCAACCAGCCTGATCTTCAAGGGTGTCGCAATCGTCATCTCCGACGGACGCCTGATCTCGGTACGCATCGACTCGTACATTTGGCTCGGTCGAGGGAAGTTCCTTGGCGTGTTCAACTCGATCTGGATCATGGTAACCTTCGCCCTTGTTCTTACCTTTCTTCTGACCCGTACCACCTTTGGTCGCCGCATTTTCTCCGTGGGAGGCAACGAAGAGGCCGCAATCCTTTCAGGCATTCGCACCCACCGGATCAAGATCGCCACATTTGCGCTTGCAGGACTTGCCGCCGGTCTTGCCTCGATCATCACGACGAGCCGGGTGGCCTTGGGCCAGGCCTCCGCAGGTCAGGGGATGGAATTGCAGGCAATTGCCGCAGTGATTCTCGGTGGCACCAGCATCTATGGGGGTCAAGGCGCCGTCTGGCGTTCGTTGGCCGGAGTCTTCCTGCTTGCGCTCATCAACAACGGCTTCAACATACTGAATGCGGATCCCTTCTTCCGTGACCTGACCACGGGGCTGGTCATCCTCGCCGCCATTGGCGTGAGCGCAATCGGCCAGGCACGTCGCTGATGCCTGGATTTCGCGGTCGATGGGGATTGTCCCGGCCCTTGCAAAGGGACACAATCATGGGCATCGGCGAAAGGCTCATGCAATTTTGCGCATGCGTGAAGTCCGGACACGACCAGTCCCGTCTGCCAACACGACGGTCGCGAAGCCAAGAGCGGCAAGTTCAACAACCAAGGCCATCGCGTTTGGATCCTTTCATGTTCAGCAGAAGCACTTGCTTGGCTTGCTGCGGAGCTGACAGGTTCCAGAAAGGTGACATCGTCCCGGCCAACGATCTTCGCCTTCTCACGTGGCCATTAGACTTTGCGATGACAGATGGCCTGCTGTACTCTTTGGCCATGGCGCCGAAGACAGCCTTGCCGACTTGAACAGGGCCGACTTGGCATCGGGCGGATGCCGGTCCAGCCTCGGCGGAGATTTGACGTGAGCCGCGACAAGATTCGAACATCCTGCCTGACCGAGGAGTCGGCGCTGGTTCGCAACCTGGTCGAGGCGGTCGCACTTGCCGCAAACGACCGGGCGACCATCTGCAGGCACGCGGCTCGCCTTGTCGACGAAGTGCGCGCCAGCGGCCAGGCGGGCAGGATGGAGGCCTTCCTTGCCGAATACGGGCTCTCGACCAAAGAGGGCGTCGCGCTCATGTGCCTTGCGGAAGCAATGCTTCGGGTGCCGGACGCAAGGACGGTCGACGAACTGATCCGCGACAAGATCACGCCACATGACTGGGCGGCACATATCGGCGATTCCGGCTCCATTCTTGTCAATGCCTCAACATGGGCCCTGATGCTGACGGGTCGGGTTCTTGATGATGACGGGGAAGGCGTTGCCGGCACGCTCCACGGCCTCGTACGTCGGTTGGGCGAGCCCGTGGTTCGAACTGCGGTCGGGCACGCCATGGCGGAAATGGGAACGCAGTTCGTTCTTGGCGAGACCATCGAAAGCGCCATCGCACGCGGCACAAAGGTATCGAACCAGGGCTGCACCTATTCCTTCGACATGCTGGGCGAAGCTGCCCGCACGGAACGCGACGCCGAGCGCTACCACGCATCCTACCAGGCGGCAATTTCCATGATCGCACGGGAGGTCAGGGACAGCGATGTCCGCAACAATCCAAGCATATCCGTCAAGCTGTCGGCGCTGCATCCACGATATGAGCGAAGTCAGGTGAAGACGATGCTGCCCGAGATGGCCGAGCGCCTGCTGCCGTTGGTGCTTGCAGCAGCGGAAGCTGGCATCGGGCTCAACATCGACGCGGAAGAGGCAGATCGGCTGGATCTTTCGCTGGACGTTACCGAGCGCGTGCTTGCCAATCCTGCGCTTGCGGACTGGGACGGATTCGGCGTGGTAGTGCAGGCCTACGGGCGCCGTGCGATGCCAACCATCGACTGGCTCTACGACCTTGCAGACAGACTGGACAGGCGGATAATGGTGCGCCTCGTAAAAGGCGCCTATTGGGATACCGAAATCAAGCGTGCCCAAGTGCTCGGGCTCAAGGACTACCCGGTTTTCACCCGGAAGGCGCATACAGACATCAGCTTTCTGGCGGGTGCGCGCAGGCTCCTTGCCACGAAAGACCGGATTTATCCGCAGTTTGCGACCCACAATGCTCATTCTGTCGCCGCAATCCTGCACATGGCCGACGGAGATCGATCCTCGTTCGAGTTCCAGAGGCTACACGGCATGGGCGACGCGCTTCACGAGGTGATACGACGTTCCGAAGGCACGCGCTGCCGCATCTATGCGCCGGTCGGCACTCACAAGGATCTGTTGGCCTACCTGGTTCGGCGACTTCTGGAGAACGGAGCGAATTCCTCATTCGTCCATCAGATTGTCGATTCCTCGGTCACTGCTGAAGAAATCGCCCGCGATCCGGTCGCCGTGGTCGAATCGAGCGGCTTTGCCCCGAACCCAGCCATACCTCGACCGTCGGACATCTACGCGCCTCGTCTGAACAGCAAAGGCTGGGACATTACGGATCCGCTTGATCTCACAATGATCGACGCACGTCGAAAGCCGTTTCAGGCTCCCTTCCAGTGGCGCCCCGAGCCACTTTCGCCGTTCACGCATGTTGGCCAGGCACGTGACGTCATCAATCCTGCCGACTGGAATGACGTGGTCGGAGAAATCACTGAAACGCATCCCGACCGTGCCGAGGAGTCCGTGACAGCCGCAATCGAGGCACAACCAGCTTGGGAGTCCTTGGGCGCGCACAAGCGCGCAGAAATCTTGCGCCGGGTCGCCGACCTTTATGAAGCAAATGCTGCCGAGACATTCGCCCTTCTGGCTCGCGAGGCCGGGAAGACGCTCGTAGATGCGGTGGCCGAAATTCGCGAGGCCGTGGATTTCCTACGGTACTATGCAGAAGAGGCCGAACGGGCGGGGGACAGCGGTACGGCGCGCGGCGTCATTGTTTGCATCAGCCCGTGGAATTTCCCGCTTGCCATCTTCACCGGTCAGGTCGCGGCGGCGCTTGCCGCCGGCAATGCGGTCATAGCGAAGCCCGCCGAGCAAACGCCGCTGATCGCGGCGCGCGCGACAGCCTGGATGCACGAAGCGGGCGTGCCGGACAGTGTGATCCAATTCTTGCCTGGGGAAGGTTCCGGAATTGGCGCCTCCTTGATCGCAGATTCCCGGATCGGCGGTGTCTGCTTCACGGGCTCGACCGAAACCGCGCAAGTCATCAATCGGCAGTTGGCCAAGACGGCGCCTGACGCTCTGCTGGTCGCCGAAACGGGCGGCATGAACGCGATGATCGTTGATTCCACCGCGCTGCTTGAGCAGGCCACGCGCGACATCATCCGCAGCGCCTTTCAGTCATCCGGGCAGCGCTGTTCGTCGCTCAGGGCGCTCTATGTGCAGGCAGACATTGAGGCCGAACTCGTTGAGATGATCGAAGGCGCCATTGACACGCTGGTGATCGGCGATCCCAGGCATCTCGAAACTGACATCGGACCGGTCATCGACGCCGAAGCGCACGAGAGCATCACCGCCTACATCGACGCACTGGCCGTTACGGGTCGTGTCATCAAGCGGGTGCCTGTGCCCGAAGGCGGGTTCTTTGTTCCGCCGACCGTGATTCGCGTAAACGGCATCGAGGACGTCGAGCGCGAGGTGTTCGGTCCCGTCCTGCATCTCGCGACCTTTGAAGGCGATCAGATTGACCAAGTGGTCACGAACATAAACGCCAAGGGCTTCGGTCTCACCTTCGGGCTGCATTCGCGGATCGACCGTCGCGTTCAGCGCATTCTGGATCACGTCAACGTAGGCAACGTGTACGTGAACAGGGACCAGGTAGGCGCCGTGGTCGGTTCACAGCCCTTCGGAGGGCACGGGCTTTCGGGAACCGGCCCCAAGGCGGGCGGCCCGCACTATCTCTCGCGACTGTGCATCGGACCACGGCATCCTGGCGAGGTGGACCTTCCGGGTAGACCCGTTGGTTCGGGACAGATCAGGCGAGCGATCGAGTACCTCGCATACGAACCCGTCCCGAAACCCGGTGAACGCATGGCGCTCATTCGCGCGGCGCTGCAAGAAGGCTCAAGGTCCAGTGTGTCCGTAACGGCAGCCATCGATGGCGGTCCTCTTGACCTGCCTGGACCAACCGGGGAATCCAACCAACTGGAACTTCGGCCGAAGGGAACGGTTCTCTGCCTCGGCCCGAGCGCGGGGGCAATCCTTGCCCAAGCAGTACAGGCACTCGCGGCCGGGAACCGGGTCGTGGTCGTTTCCGAGACCGGACTCCAGGCACTGAAGCGCCTTTCCGGCACGGGCCTGCCGATTCGGATTCTTGAAGGCAGCGTCGAGGGTCTTGCGTCCCTTGCCGCCCTGCCGATTGACGCCATTGCCGCTGCCTCGATGCCGGAAATTGCCAGATCCGAACTCCGACAGGCGCTCGCGGCACGTGATGGTCCCATTGTCCCGCTCGTCTCCGAATTGGGCGATCCGGTCGCGTTTTGCAACGAACGCAGCATTTGCATCGACACCACCGCCAGCGGCGGCAATGCGGCGCTCTTGGCCGAATCCGATCCTTGACCGAAACGATTCGCACAATGTGTGCACACGCGAATTCGGATAATCCTCAGGGTTCCAGCCAACCTGCCCGGATCCTGCATCGGCAGGCGCATCCACCGCCAACGTCAGGTCCGCGCATCGACCAAATGCTAAACGGATCTTCACTGACCGGAAGATGGCTTCGCCCATGCGCGACAGGGGTTTCGGCCGGATTCAGGCTGTCACGCTTATGTAAGCATCGCGATCCGGGTCCATGCCGAGCAGCGCGAACGCCCTCGCCTGCAGTTCGGTCGG
>JAJDVJ010000061.1 GCA_022826205.1 Silicimonas sp.
CCCTTGTCGAGCGAACGTTTCGCTACGCCTACATGCTCGCGACGCTGAAGCGGGACGAGCTGGTGAACGACGGGCGCGGCGACGAGGTGGAGAGGCTGATCGGGGCCGCCCGGGGAATTCAGGACGGGCTGCGGAAAGGCCGCCCTGCGAAAGACTGAGGAAAGCGGCACGATCCCGCGCCGGGACCGAGCCGCGGCAAGCGAAGCGCGAGCGCGCGGAACGCATGCGAGAACCTCTCGCCCGCACGCCGGACGAAGATGCGCATCGAATGTCCTGACCTCCGCGAACGGGCGGGAATCGTCATGCTCGAAATCAAGTGGACGCCAGGAAGCTTGCGCAAATGCTGACATTCAACTCCATTGACGTGGAAACGGCCAACGCCGACCGTGCCAGCATGTGCCACTGTCCTGTCGAGGGGTTGGTGACGTACGGCTTGCTGCCGTCTGCCGGGCTGGCCCATTCGCCTCCGACAAGGCATTGACCTGCGGGAGGGTGGGGTCAGACCAACCCAGACACCCTATCGACGGGCTATGCATCGGGGTCCCTGACCATTCCGCTGGAAACCAGTTGAGCAAGGGCCGCACGCCGGACAGCGGCGATTCTCGCTGGCTTGTGGTCCGCCCGCCTGACATAGACGTGCACATAGAACCCTTCACAGGCGGCCGTGTCGTCGTCGTTGCGGAACAGGGCAACCTCGTAGCGGACGGAACTGTTGCCCAAATGCGAAATCCGCAGGCCAGCCGTTATCCGGTCGGGGAACGACATCTCCGCAAAATATCGGCAACCGGTTTCCGCAACGACGCCATATTCCTCGCTGGACCCGGGATCGAGCAGCCCGCGCTCGATCAGCCAGCCGTTCACGGCGGTGTCGAACAGCGAATACGCCACCACGTTGTTCACGTGGCCATAGGCGTCGTTGTCCATCCATCGGGTCTGCAACGGGTAGAAGTCGACGTAATCGGCCCGGGTGCCCGGTGGCGCCCTGAGCTTCATCACCAGGCCGCCCTGTAGATGCTGAGCGCGTCCGCCTCGGACAGGTCACGGGGGTTGTTCACCAGGAGACGGGTCTGCAGCATGGCGTCGGACGCCATCCTCGGGATGGCATCTTCAGGTATGTCCAGGTCACGCAGGCGGGTCGCCATGCCCAGCTTGGCGCAAAGACCGGCCAACGCATCGATGAATGCCGTGCATCGGGCTTGCGATCCCTTTATCGCCGCCATGTACGGGAAGACGTCTGTCGCGATTTCGGCATAGGGTTCGTGAGCGACCGGCGCATTGAAGCGCAGCACGTGCGGCAGCACCAGTGCATTCGAAAGCCCATGCGGGACGTGGAAGGTGCTGCCGACGGGATAGGCCAGCGCGTGCACCGCGGCGACGGGCGAATTGGCGAAGGCCTGGCCTGCCAGCATCGACCCCAGCAGCATCGCGCCGCGAACCTTCCGGACATTCCCGTTGAACACGGCGGCCTCGATATTGGCGCCCAGCAGGCGCAACGCCTCGCGGGCGAGCAATTTCGACAACGGGTTGTTGTTGGCGCTCTTCGAGGCATAAGCCTCGATCGCGTGCACCATTGCGTCGACTCCGGTCGCGGCGGTGATGTGCGGGGGCAGGCCTGCTGTCAGGTCGGGGTCGAGAATGGCGATGTCGGGCAGGATCTCGGGCGAGGATACGCCGCGCTTTTCCTCGACGCCCACGGTGATGATCGAAACCGGCGTGACCTCGGAGCCAGTGCCGGCCGTGGTGGGCACCAGTACCAGCGGCAGGCGCGGGCCCTTGGCCACGGACACGCCCCATGCCTGGTCCAGGTCCTCGCCCGATCCCAGCAGGAGCGCCGTCAGCTTCGAGACGTCCATCGGCGAGCCGCCACCAAGACCCAGCAGGCCCGTGGCCCCGGACCGGCGTCCGAATTCGACCGCGTTCATCAGCGTTTCGCGCGAGGGATCGGCCTCCACCCGGTCGAAGACCGCAACGGTGTGTCCCGCGCTTTCCAGCGACGCGACCGCCGGGTCGATCATGCCCAGTTTTCGCAGGCCCGGATCGGTGACCAGCATGACCGTCTGGCCCAGGACCTTGCCCGCGACCTCGGCCATGCGGACCGCGGCGCCCGCCTCGAACACGAGCGACTTCGTGGTGTTGAAGGTGAAAGGGGTCATCGCGATGCCCTCGGCAGGTCTCATGCGCCGGCTTCGTAAAGGTCACGCAGCTTGAAGCGCATGATCTTGCCCGATCCGGTACGCGGGATTTCAGGGATTTTCCTGAGGTCGCTGGGCAGCTTGTAGGCAGACAGCCGGTCCTTGCAAAAGGCCCTTACGGCGCCGATGTCCGTCCCCGGTTCGCCGTCATCGACAACAAATGCGACGGGAACCTCGCCCAGCGTCTCATGGGCGACACCCACGACCGCACAGTCAAGGACTCCATCCATCTGGGCGATCGCCTCCTCGACTTCCGCAGGCGCGATGTTCTGGCCGCCGCGAATGATGAGCTCCTTGAGGCGTCCGGTGATCGTGATGAACCCGTTGGCGTCAGTTTTAGCCAGATCGCCGGTGTGATACCAGCCGTCCCTGAGGGCGCTGGCTGTGGCCTCGGGCTTGTTCAGGTATCCCCGCATCAGGTTGGGCCCCCGGCAGGCGAGTTCGCCTTCGGCGCCCGGTTCGGCGTCCTTTCCGGTGGCCGGGTCGATCAGGCGCACCGCCAGGCCCGGCAAGGGCAGCCCGCAGGACCCCGGAACGCGCTGCGAGTTCGGCCAGTTCATTGTGACCATTGTGGAGGTCTCGGTAATGCCGTAGCCGTCCAGCAGCTCGATGCCGAAGAGGTCCTCGAATTCCTCGTTGAGCGCGGCGGGCATGATCGCGCCTGCCGAGCAGCAGCGGCGCAGGGTCCGGAACGGATTGCCCCCCCGTTCCCTGGCCCTGATCATGATGTAATGGAACATGGTCGGCACTCCCGGCATCAGGGTGAACCGGTCTGTCGCCAACAGGTCCAATGCCCGATCGGGCGAGAACCATTCCATGATGTACGCACTTGCGCCATTGGCCACGACGCTCATGGCGCAGAAGTTCAACGCGTAGGAATGATAGAGGGGCAGGGGAGAGAGGATGACGTCATCTGGCCCCATCCCGATGATGGGGTTCCAGCACGAGGCGTTGACCCACAGCATTGAACGGGTGGTGAGCTGCACGCCTTTCGGTCGTCCGGTCGTGCCCGACGTATAAACCATCGTCGAAACGGCATCCATGTCCTCGTCCGGCAGCGCGCCGCCGCCCGTCCGGGTCAGTTCCGAAAGGGACGAATGGCCATCCGGGGCGTCGCCCGAGAAAATGACGGTCTTGGGAGCGGCACCGTGATCGCGCCGAATGTCATCGAGCATTGCCAGGGTGCCGGGGACCGCGACCAGTATCGATATGCCGGCGTCCTCCAGCCGATAGGCCACCTCGCCGGGCTTGCTGTCGGCCGATATCGGGACCGCGACACCGCCTGCCCGGATCGTGGCCAGCACACTGACGACCCAGTCGACGGAGTTCTCCAGCCAGACGCCTACCCGTTCGCCCTGCTGCAGCCCCTTGGCACGGAAATTCGCGGCCAGGTTTCGGGTTTCGCGTTCGAGCTGTGCATACGTGGCGACGCGCGAAGCATCTTCAAAGGCCGCCTTGTCCGGCGTGTTGGACGCATGTCGCAGCAGAAGCTCCGATATCGGTGCAATGAGGTCCGTGCGTATCATGATCCCTCCTCTCTTCGAGCGCTCAAGGCGCGTAGCGCTGCCAGTTTCACACCATCGAAAAGCCGCCGTTGACGGAGATCACCTGGCCGGTGATCCACGAGGCTTGATCCGATGAAAGGAAAGCGATGATCGGCGCGACGTCGTCCGGATTGCCGATCCGGCGCAGCGGATATGCCTTGACGATCCTCTCCATGTGCCTGGCCAGGAATTCCGCATCCGAATGTGCGGTCTGGACCAAGCCCAGCGAGACGGTGTTGACGCAGACATTGGCGCGCCCCAGCTCGCGGGCCAGCGACTTGCCAAGGGCGATGGTGCCGCCGCGGGCGGCCGCCGCCGGCGCCAGGCTGGCTTCGCCGATGCGCGAACTGTCGCCGACCAGCGAAATGATCCGGCCGCAATTCTGGTTGATCATGTGTGGCGCGACTGCGTGACAGCAGTGAATCGCGCCATAAAGGCAGGTGTTGATCTGCGCCTGCCATTCTTCTGGCGTCGTCTCGACGAACTTCCTGTAGACGACATAGCCCGCGTTGTTGACCAGAATGTCGACGCTGCCGAAGTCAGCAACGACCTGATCGACCATGGCGGTGACCTGGCCGTAGTCGCCAATGTCGGCCTGGTAGGCCTTGGCCTGACCGCCTGCGGCATCGATCGCGTCGACAACCGCGTCGGCTTCGGCCCTGGACTTGCGGTAGTTCACCGCCAGGATTGCGCCTTCGGCCGCCAGCGTTCCGGCGATCCGGCCGCCGGTATCGCGTCCGCCACCGGTGACCAGAGCCACCTTGCCGTTCAGATTCAAGTCCATGTCCTACTCCTGTCCCTCTTGCCTGGATGCCGCCGCGATCAGCGCGTGCAGCTTATTGGGGGTGATCGGCAGAGAATTCACTTCGACGCCGAGATGAGCCACCGCATCGGCCACCGCGTTTGCGATCGCGGCAGGGGCGCCGATGGTGCCGCCTTCGCCCATGCCGCGGAAGCCGCCCGGATTGTCGGGAAGTTCCGTTTCGACATGCACGACGTCGATATCCGGCACTTCAGCCGATGTCGGCACCAGGTAATCCGCCAGCGTCGCGGTGATCGGCTGGCCGGCGTCGTCAAACTTAAGCTCTTCCAGCAGCGCCACGCCGATGCCCTGCGCCACGCCGCCATGCACCTGGCCTTCGACAACCAGGGGGTTGATCAGCTTTCCGCAGTCTTCCGAGACCACGAGCTGGCGCAGCGAGGTGTGCAGCGTTTCAGGGTCGATCTCGACCACCGCCACATGGGTCGACGACGTCGTCGTTCCGAAGACGGGATCGTAGGTTTCCTGGACCTCGAGCGTTTCCCGTGCCTCCTGCGGCAATGTCGACATGTCCGAATAGACCAGTCGCGCAAGCTCCGGAAAGTCGATCGAGTGATTGGTGCCGGGAACAAAGATGTCGCCATCGCCGGTCTGAACGTCAGACGGGTCGACGCCAAACAGGGTGGCCGCAACCCGCTTGACCTTCACCGCCAGCGCACGCGCCGCGTTGGTCGCCGCACCGCCGCCAATGACCGCCGATCGGCTTGCGTAGGTGCCCGTGCCGTGCGGTGCGAGGGCGGTATCCCCTTGCACGACCGCCACGTCCCGGGGCCGGATGCCCAGTTCCTCGGCCACGATCTGGGCGAGGGTCGTTTCTAGGCTCTGTCCATGCGAGGCAAGGGCGAACACGGCGCTGACGGCTCCTGTTGAATCAATGCGTACAGCCGCCGTTTCCGTGCCCGTGTTCATCGGCATTCCCGGGGCGACGGCGATGCGTGATCCGATGCCGGTCAGCTCGGCGTAGGAGGCAATGCCTACGCCCACCCACTTGTCGGTGCGACTTGCCTTTTCGGCCTGCAGCGCAGTCAGGTCCACGGCGCTGCAGGCTGCTGCCAGGCATTCCTGAAATCCCGAACGGTCCCAGACAATGCCGGAGCCTGTCCGGTGCGGAAACTCTTCTGCATTTACCAGGTTGCGGCGGCGCATCTCTGCGGGCGGAATCCCCAGCCTGGATGCAGCCTTGTCCACCAGGCGCTCCAGCGCAAATACCGCCATGGGGCGACCGACGCCGCGATACGGCCCGGTTGGGGGCTTGGGTGTGCAGACTCCTCGGACCGTGGCGGAAAAATGCGGAATGCGATACGGACCCGGCATGAAGCCGGCGACCTGAACCGGTTCCAGTGCGGCGGTCCATGGGTAGATCGAGTAGGCTCCGACGTCTCCCAGGATGTCCGCGTCCAGGGCAATGAAACGGCCATCGTCGTCGAAGGCCAGCGTTGCCTCGACCTCTTCTCCGAAAGCCTGGGAGCCGGAAGTCAGTTCCTCCATCCGGTCCGCGACATACTTTACCGGTCTTTCGAGCCTTCTTGCAAGATCGGAAACGATGACCTCTTCGGGATAAAGGGATCCCTTGCCGCCGAAACTGCCGCCGACATCGGGGGCGACCACGTGAAACCGGTTGCCGCCGAGTTCCAGCAGCCGCCCGATTGCGTCCCGAACTATGCCTGGGACATTTGTCGAGCCGTAAAGCGTAAGCACATCCTTGCCGACGTCGTGCTCTGCGACATATGCGCGGGGTTCCGTGGACATGCTCGTCTTGCGCGTAAGGCGGAATTGCCCCGAGACGGTGTTGGCGGCGGCGTCCATCGCGGCGGCGCAGTCGCCGGCCGAGAACCGCCGCGTGAACACGGTGTTGGACTCCAGGTCTTCATGCAGCCTTGGCGCCGCAGGATCAGATGCCTCGCGCGCCGCAACCGCAACGTCCAGGGGATCGTAGTCCACGTCTATCAGGGCCGCGGCGTCCTCGGCGATGTACCGGCTGACGGCGACGATCGCGACCACCGGTTCACCGACGTAGCGGACAACGTCGCGTGCAAGAACCGGGCAGGATGTCGCCTGATAGTTCGGCATCCGCGACGGTGCCCTGATGTCCGGGACATGCGCGAAGTCGGCGGCGGAAAAGACGCCGATGACGCCGGGCAGGGCGCGCGCTTCGTCCGTGTCAATGCCGATGATCCGTGCATGGGCCTGGTCCGAACGGACAATGGCGAGGTGCGCCATGCGGGGCAGCTGGATGTCGGCGGCATAACGGCCCCTGCCGGTCAGCAGGCGGGGGTCCTCCAGCCGCCTGACGGGCGTCCCGACATACTTGGGGCGGGTGAAGGGCGTGGCGTCAGTCATAGCAGTCGTCCCCCATCTTCATGCTCCGGCACTGTTCGTCGTCGTGCCCGCAAACGACCATCGCACCTGTTGCCTCGATCTTGCGGATGACCTCGTACGAGGCCAGCAGCGCCTCGGCGTCCCAGGCGTTTTTTGGCACTTCGTCCCTGTCCAGGTTGCGGCGCAGCGACACGGCATCCGAGACCAGCAGCACCTGCCCGGTGTTTTCCAGGAACGCCCTCAAGCCCATCGTGCCCGGCGTGTGGCCCGGCAAGTCGACCGTGACCAGCAGGCCATCGCCCATCACGTCATGGCCGCCGACGCAGCCCTCCATCGGCATGGGATGGTCCCACTCCCCTTGCATGTAGCCCTGCATCGCGGCGTCTTCGGCGCGGGCGGCGGCAAGCTCCCTTTCGTGCACGACAAAGCGCGCATTGGTGAAGAACTCGTTGCAGCCGCAGTGGTCCGGATGGAAGTGCGAGTTCACCACCACGTTGATGTCACCGGGCGCCAGGCCGAGCGCCCCGAGGCTGTCGATCACGTTGCCGGAATGGTCGCTAATCGGCTGCATCACGTTCGCCAACCTGCCCCAGCGGCCCTCGGCGTCAGTCGCGGCGGAGGGATGGCATCCGGTGTCGTACAGGATGTTTCCGTCGTGGCGGCGGAACAGGATCGCGATGACCGGCAGTTCGATCATCTCTGCCTTGTCGGAGCACTCCGGCACGTAGATGCGCTTCTTCATGGCGAGGCGGCCGCCATCGAGAATGTGCATTTTCATGATGCCGCTCCATCCCGCTCGTCGACCAGGGTGCGCACGGCCTTGACGATGTGATCGTATCCGGTGCACCGGCAAATGTTCCCGCTGAGCGCATCGCGGATTTCCGCATCAGTGCGCAGTGGAAGGGATTCCAGAATGTCGCACACCGTCATCAGGAAGCCGGGCGTGCAGAAACCGCATTGCAGGGCATGATGCTCGTGAAATGCCTCCTGAATGCGGTGCATGTCCCTGATGGTGCCGAGCCCCTCGACGGTCTGCACTTCTGCACCGTCGAGTTGAACGGCCAGCATGAGGCAGGACCGTGCGCTGACACCGTTCATCATTATGGTGCAGGTCCCGCAGACGCCGTGCTCGCAGCCAACATGGGTACCGGTCAGGCCAAGCTCGTCGCGCAGGAAATCGGCCGCCAGCATCCGGGGCTCGACTTCGGCCTCGAACGGCTCCCCGTTCACTGTCAGGGTGATGCGGGCCTTGCCGGTCATTGCGTTGCCCTGTGCAGGGCGCGGATCAGGGCGCGGCGCGCCAGGACCGGCACCAGCGACAGCCGGTAATCGGCCGAAGCGTGCAGGTCGTCATTGGGTTCGAGATCCTCGATGGCCAAGGGAAGCGCGGCCTCCAGCTCCTCCGCCCTGGCGCGTTGGCCCGTCAGCGCGCCTTCCAGGGCGCGGGCCCTGACGGATGTGTCAAACACGCCCCCAAGCCCCAGCCGGACCTCGGCGAACGTGTCGTTTTCCATGCGGACCATGGCGCCGGCGGCCACTACGGCAAAGTCGCCTGCGCGCTGTGCGACCTCTTCAAATGCCATGCCTGACGGACCTGCAGGCAGAGGAAGATGAACCCCCGTGACCAGTTCCTGCTCTTCGATGTCCGTGACCAGCGGGGCCAGGAAGAATTCCGACGGCTCCGCCGAGCGATGGCCATCGCTGCCAAGAATCTCGATCTCGCCATCAAGCAACGTCACCAGCAGGGGCCATTCCGCCGAGGGATCGGCATGGCACAGACTGCCGGCGACGGTTCCCCGGTTGCGGATTGCCACATGGGCCACGTGCCCCATCGCCTCTGCAACGATCGGGAAATGTTCGGCCAGAAGCGGGTCGCGCGCGGCATTGGCGTGGCGGGTGAGCGCACCGATGCGAAGACCGGTTTCGGTCCGCTCGATCCGTTCCAGATCGGCGATCCGGTTGATGTCCACGAGCCGTTCGGGCTGTACTAGACGGAAGTTCATCATCGGCAGCAGGCTCTGGCCGCCTGCGATGATCCTTGCGTCATCGTGATCCAGCGCGGTCACGGCCTCGGCCAGCGTATCGGGACGGACGTATTCGAATGCTGCAGGTTTCATCATTCCCCCCGGAACGCCGGAGGGCGCCTTTCTGCGAAGGCGTTGCGGCCTTCTGCGTAGTCAAGACTGGCAGCCGCACCGTCGATCAGGCCATCCGCCCTGTCGGCATCGAATTCCTGCAAGGCCACGCTGTTGAGAATGTATTTCGCACCACCTTGCGTCAGCGGCGCCTTCGCTGCCATCGCGCCGGCGAATTCCATGGCGGCCGGCAGCGGGGCCTCGGACACGTGATCGACAAAGCCGATCCGTCTGGCATGCTCGGCACCAAAACGCTGCGCGGAATACAGGATGCGCTTCGCTTCGGTGAGACCAACCAAAGCCAGGAGCTTGCGAGTGGCCTGCACGCCATAGACGACGGAGAGGTTCGCCGCCGGAATGCCGAACCTGGCTTCCGTATGGGCATATCGAAAATCGGCGGACATGGCCAGATGAGCGCCGCCGCCCAGCGTGTACCCCAGATTGACCGCGATTACCGGTTTGGTGCAATGCGTGATCGCAGCGCATCCCCTGTCGACAGCCACCTCGTACTCCTTGGCCTTCTCAAGATTTTCCCTGATCTTTCCGAATTCGCTTATGTCGGCGCCTGCGGAAAAGTCGCTCCCTGTCCCGGTCAGGATGGCCGACCGCACGGATCTGTCCGTCGACAGCCACGTGAAGATTTCGGCAAACTCGTTCCACATGTCATACGTAACGGAGTTGCGTTGCTCCGGGCGATTGATCTTGACAGTCGCGACCCCGTCTTCCTGTGCAACTAGAATGTCAGTCATGGCAACGACCAGGCTTCCCGTCTGAGGCTTTCAGGTGTTCGCTTCGGTGACGACGGCGGCAAATTCGTCGAAGAAGCTCTTGGCCAGTTTCCTCGCCGTCTTGTCGAGCATCCGGGCGCCAAGCTGTGCAATCTTGCCGCCTACATCGGCCTTTGCATCGTAGTGAAGAACGGTTTCGGCCTCTGAGACCTCCTCCAGACGAACGTTGGCCGAGCCTCTTGCGAAACCGGCGACGCCTCCCTTGCCTTCGCCGGACAGGACATAGCTCTCTGGCGGAACGATCTCGCTCAACGCAACCTCGCCGGCAAACCTTGCCTTGATCGGGCCGACCTTGAGCGTCACCTTGGCGGCCAGCTCGGTCGGGCTGTCCTGCTCAAGCTCTTCGCAGCCGGGAATGCAGCGTCGCAGGACGTCGGGGTCGTTCAGTGATCGCCAAACCGTATCGCGTGCGGCCGGAATCGTGACGGATTCCTTCATTTCCATGTGCTTGTCCTCGCTTGTCTTGCGTTCTGGCCTGACATGCAGGCCAGAACGATTCGTGAGATGAGCGTTGGCTCGGCCTAGTTGTTGACCAGCGGGCACTCGCTTTCGGACAGCGGGCGGAAAGCCTCCTCGCCGGGAATGACGGCGACCGCTTCGTAAACATCCCATTCGTGCCGGGATTCGCCAGGCGACTTCACCCTGTACACGTACATGTCGTGCACCATGCGGCCGTCCTCGCGGATGAAGCCGCCCTGGCCAAAGAAATCGTCCACCGGCAGTTCGCGCATCTTGGCCATGACCGCCTGCGCGTCGGTGGTGCCGGCGGCCTCGACGGCCTTGAGGTAGTGCGTCGTCGAGGAATAGTCGCCCGCGTCGCCCATGTGCGGCATGAGGCCCGTGCGCTCCCTGAAGCGCTCGGCGAATGCGCGGGTGTCTTCGTCGCGATCCCAATAGAAGGCGTTCGTCAGCAGCATCCCCTTGGCCGTTTCAAGACCCATCGCCTTTACGTCCGTCAGCCAGACAAGCAGGCCGGCAACCGACTGGCCTGCCTGGGTCACGCCGAACTCGTTCGCGGATTTCACGGCGTTGATGAACGTGGTTCCGGATCCGGCAACCGCGACCACCTTGGCACCCGAAGCCTGGGCCTGCAGGATGAAGGCCGAATGATCGGATGTCTCGATCGGGTAGCGCGCCGCGCCGAGAACAGTGCCGCCGGCCGCCTCCACGATTGCCGATGCATCGCCTTCCAGGGCGTGACCGAAGGCGTAGTCGGCCGTCAGGAAGTACCAGTCCGTCAGGCCCTCTTCCACAAGCCGCTTCGCAGTGCCGTTCGCCAGGGCGTAGGTGTCATAGGCGTAATGGATCGAGTTTGGCGTGCAGCCCGCATTGGTCAGGCGCGACGAACCGGAACCGGTGACAATCGCAATGCCGTCCTTCTCGGCGGCGATCTGTGCCACGGAAAGGGCGATGCCTGAATTGATCAGGTTGCCGATCAACGACACGCCCTCGGATTCGTACCACTCCTGGGCGGTTGCAGCCGCGATTTCCGGCTTGTTCTGGTGATCCGCCACCAGAACCTCGATCGGACGGCCAAGAACCTCCCCTCCGAAGTCCTCGACGGCCATCTGCACGGCGGTAACGGCACCCTTGCCTGATTCGTGGCTGAACTGGCCGCTGATGTCCGTAAGCACGCCGATCCTGACGGCGTCATCCGCCGCGGCTGGCAACGCAGCCAGCGCCGGAACCAGCGCCGCCGCCTTCACCAGATTTGCCAATGATTTCCGTTGTGTTTGCATGGGCTTCCTCCATTTTTTCTCTAAATGAACTTGCATTACAAGACTATATTTCAAGACTTGTCAGAGCAAGGTGGCTTTATAACAAAGTCACTTCAGTACCACTTTTCACCATATTGACTTGCAATATTAGACTAATAATGCTATAGGCGTCAAGATGCGTTTCAAGCTTTCCGATTTTCGGCGATGGAGGATGCCGTGAGGCGGAGAGCCCAAAGGGAGGGAGCCTTGATCTCAGATGTCATTCTCGAGACGCGCGGCCTCACGCGGGAGTTCGGGGGGTTCGTTGCCGTGGACAACGTGGACTTCTCCGTTCAGGAGGATTCGCTGCATGCGTTGATCGGGCCCAACGGGGCCGGAAAGAGCACGATGTTCAATCTGCTCACCAAGTTCCTGCCGCAAAGCGCCGGGACGATCTTCTACAAGGGCGTCGACATATCGTCTGAAAGGCCGGCGACCCTGGCCCGGCGCGGCATGGTGCGCTCGTTTCAAATCTCTTCAGTCTTTCCTCACCTGAGCGCGCACGAAAACATCCGCATCGCCCTGCAGTCCCGTTTCCGCGAAACCTTTGATTTCTGGCGCTCGGACCGGGCGCTGAACGCGTACAATGAACGCGTCGGGGAGCTGATGACGGATGTCGGCCTCGAGGACTACGCCCATACGCTGGCGGCCGAACTGCCATACGGGCGCAAGCGGGCATTGGAGCTGGCAACCACGCTTGCCATGGACCCGGAGTTGATCCTGCTGGACGAGCCAATGGCCGGAATGGGCCAGGAGGACATTCAGCGGACCGCAAGACTGATCAGGGAGGTCGGCAGGAGCCGAACGATCGTAATGGTTGAACACAACCTGAAGGTCGTGGCTGACATCTCTGACCGGATCACGGTTCTGCGCCGCGGAAAGGTGATCGCGGAAGGCGACTACGATACCGTCTCAAAGGATGCGGAAGTTCAGAAGGCCTACATCGGAGGGGGCCATGACTGATTCACGCGAGCGGCGACTGGAACTGAAGGGCTTGCACTCCTGGTATGGCGAGAGCCATGTTCTGCACGGAACCACCTTGCATGTGAACCGAGGTGAAGTCGTCACCATTCTGGGACGCAACGGAGCTGGCAAGACCACGACGATGCGGACGATAATGGGGATCGTCCGCAAGAGAAAGGGCGAAGCGCGCCTGGACGGGCACGACCTGATCGCGACACCGCCGCACAAGGTCGCTAGGCTAGGCTTGGGGTACGTGCCCGAAGAACGGGGGATTTTCTCTTCGCTCAACGTCGCGGAAAACCTGACGCTGCCCCCGGTCGTCAAGTCAGGCGGAATGGGTCTCGACGACATATACGAACTGTTTCCCAATCTTGAGGGTCGCGACAAGACCGTCGGAACGCGTCTGTCCGGCGGCGAGCAGCAGATGCTGGCCATGGCACGCATACTGCGCACCGGAGCCGACTTCATCCTCCTTGACGAGCCGACGGAGGGGCTGGCGCCGGTAATCGTGGACGAGATCGCGAAAGCCCTGGTCAAGCTCAAGGCCCTGGGGCTGACCATCATCCTGGTCGAGCAAAACCTGAAATTCGCAACCGCCAGCGCCGACCGCCACTACGTCATGGATCAAGGCCAGGTCGTCGACGAGTTCACCAACGAACGGCTCGTGTCCGACATGGCGCGGATCAACGCCCATCTCGGCGTGTAAGGGAGAAGAAGATGCCAGACATATTCGGAATGCCCGTCGCCGTCCTGTTGGGGCAGGTGTTGCTGGGGCTGATCAACGGGTCGTTCTACGCGCTGCTGAGCCTCGGACTGGCAATCATCTTTGGAATGCTCAACGTCATTAACTTCGCCCACGGTGCGTTCTACATGTTCGGAGCGTTCGTCACCTGGATGGTCATGAGCTGGCTTGGACTTTCCTACTGGCCGGCCCTGGTTGTCGTGCCGATCGTTGTAGGAGCCTTTGGCGCTGCGATCGAACGCCTGTTTCTCAAGCGCCTCTATCAGGTGGATCACCTCTACAGCCTGTTGTTCACGTTCGGCCTTGCCCTGGTCATGGAGGGACTCTTCCGCCATGTCTTCGGCTCGGCAGGCAAGCCCTATCCGGTCCCGCAGGAACTGACCGGCGTGCTGAAACTGGGCTTCATGTTCCTCCCGGTCTACAGGGGCTGGGTGATCATCGCCGCCCTTCTGGTTTGCGTTGCAACCTGGCTGGTGATCGAGAAGACCCGGCTTGGCGCTTACCTGAGGGCAGCGACGGAGAATCCGTCATTGGTTCAGGCCTTCGGCATCAACGTGCCGCTGATGCTGACCATCACGTATGGCTTCTGCGTCGGACTGGCCGGTTTTGCGGGCGTGCTTGCCGCGCCGATTTATCAGGTCAGCCCCGGCATGGGGTCAAATCTCATCATCATCGTTTTCGCAGTGGTCGTGATTGGCGGCATGGGGTCGATCGGTGGAGCGATCCTTACGGGATTGTCTCTCGGCGTGATCGAGGGGCTGACCAAGACGTTCTATCCTTCGGCTTCGTCGATCGTGATCTTCATCGTGATGGTGATCGTGCTGATGCTGCGCCCTGCAGGACTGTTCGGACGGGAGGCCTGATCGATGCAGACCAACAAGCTCCTTGTTCCCGCCGTTGCCGCTGGATTGGGCATCCTGCTTGCCGCGCCAGCCGTTGTCTTTCCGCTGTTTCTGATCCAGCTTCTGTGCCTTGCCCTTTTCGCCTCGGCGTTGAACCTGGTTCTCGGCTATGCCGGGTTGCTGTCACTTGGCCATGCCGCGTTCTTCGGCGGCTCGGCCTACGTCACGGCACATGCCGCGAAGGCTTGGGGCCTGCCGTTTGAGCTCGCAGTCCTGCTGGGCGTGGCCTTTGCAACGCTTCTCGGGCTGGCCTTCGGCGCGCTGGGCATCCGGCGTCACGGCATCTACTTTGCAATGGTGACGCTGGCGCTGGCGCAGATGATCTACTTTCTGGCCGTGCAGATGCCCTTCACGGGAGGCGAGGACGGGATTCAGGCCGTGCCGCGCGGGAAACTGCTTGGCCTTGTCGACCTGTCGGACACCACGACGATGTACTACGTGGTGCTGGTGATCGTCGTTGCCGCTCTCATCCTCGTTTGGCGCGTGGTGCATTCGCCATTCGGACATGTGCTGGCGGCGATCCGCGAGAACGAAGCGCGCGCGGTGTCGCTCGGGCTGAATGTCGAGCGATGCAAGTTGATCGCCTTTGTCATCTCGGCCGCACTGTCCGGTCTGGCGGGGTCGCTCAAGGTGATCGCGTTCCAGCTGGCGTCGCTCAACAATGTTTCCTGGCACTTGTCGGGCGAGGTCGTGCTCATGACATTGATCGGCGGGGTTGGCACGTTCTTCGGACCGATTGTCGGGGCGGCGTTCCTTGTGAGCCTGGAACACTTCCTCGCGACCAGCGGCCTGCCCATCGCGGCAATCATCGGTGCGATTTTCATGGCCTGCGTCATGGTGTTTCGTCGCGGCTTCGTAGGCGAATTTCTCCACCGAAGGAAAGACTGAATTGCCAGGCGCCGCGCGGGGCGGCGTCCGCTCCTGACCTGCGATGACGGCACGCCCGAGGGCTCCGTCGCCCAATGTGCAACAAGCTCGATTGACGGGAAGATCGGATCGATGTCAGACAAGCCAACGGCAAGCAACCCGCTTATGGATGCCTGGCTCGCAGGCCAAAAGGCGTTCCTTGATGCGCAGGCGCCATTCTGGCAGGAACTGTCTCAGGGAAGTTTGCCCGACACTTCGGACCCGGACCAGCTCTCGATCCTGTTTCGAAGAGTCAATGAGCAGTGCAGGTCGCTTTTCGACGCGATGGCTGCCATTGGAGGCCTGGAGGACGAGCCGGAGGAGAATGTCGCCCGCCAGACCCTGCGGCGCATGCTGGACCCCATGCAGTTTTCGTATGCAGGCGTGGACGAGGTCAACCAGGTCTTGCTGAATCTCGTGGAGGGAACCGATGTACCGGACCTGATGGAGCTTGAAAGGCAGCGACTGAAGGCGACCCGGGAATGGGCCGTCCTGAAAAGGGAAGGCACGGAGTACCGCGCGGTTACAGCCATGGCCTGGGCACGGGTGTACCGCAGGTTTCTGGAGGAAGTTGGCGAGGATCTCGCAAGCGGGACAGGAAGCCCGTACCAGCACTTCGAGACCTGGCTGCGCATTGCCAATGACGAACTCATCAGGATGCAGCGCAGCGAGGAGTATCTGGATGCCCAGCGCCGCGTGTTGCGCGCCGGGCTGAACTATCGGGAACGGGAACGCAAATTGATCGAGGACTGGTGCGAAACCCGGTCAATCCCGACCAGGTCCGAGATCGATGACCTGCACGGCATCGTTTACGGGCTGCGCAAGGAGGTTCGAGCGCTGAAGCGGCAGGTCGCCGAGAGGCATGGCACGGTAAGAAAAAGGGTGAACACCGCCAATGGAACGTAACGAAGCCCCGGACCTCCGCTCCGTTCTGGAGAATCTTGGCACAGCCGCGGACTTCTTGGAGGGGGCAGGCAGGCTGGCCGGCATCGCGGACAAGGATGTCGAAGTCGCGACCACTCCCAAGGAGCTGGTCTTTCGGCAGGAAAAGGTTTCGCTTTACCGCTACAGGCCGATTGAAGGCGTCGAGGTCAGGACCGGTCCGGTCCTGATCGTATATGGCCTGATCGGGCGGTACACGATGATTGACCTGCAGGAAGACCGGTCGCTGGTGCGTAACCTGCTGTTGCGCGGCGTGGACCTTTATGTCGTGGACTGGGGCCATCCGACGCGGGCAGACCAGAACCTGACCCTGGACGACTACGTGAACTGGTACCTGGCCGACTGCGTCGATCAGATCCTTGACCGCGCGGGACGCGAGGAGATTTCGATCCTGGGGATTTGCGAAGGAGGCGTCCTTTCGACGCTCTATGCCGCGCAAAACGGTGAACGCGTCAAGAACCTGATCCTGACAATCACTCCGATCGATTTTCACGGCGACCTGCGCGACACAGACGGTTCTCACGGCTTTCTCAATGTCTGGACCCGAAGCCTGGACGACAGCGACATCCGCAAGCTGGTGGACACTTTCGGCAACCTTTCGGGTGAAATCACCGCCAGCATTTTCCAGATGATGACGCCGGTCAAGACGCTGACAAAGTACAATCGTGACTTGCTGGCCGTGACCGCCAACGAAGAATCGCTGCTGAACTTCCTGAGAATGGAAAAGTGGCTGGCGGACAGGCCGGATCATCCTGGTGCGGGTGCGCTGCAATGGCTCATAGAACTGTACAAGGAAAACAGGTTGATCAAGGGAACGTTTGAGCTTTCCGGAAAGCCGGTGTGCCTGGAGGCGCTGACAATGCCGATTCTCAATGTCTATGCCGAGCATGACCATATCATTCCATCACCCTGCAGTACCCGCCTCAAGGAACTGGCTGGAACGGACGACTATACGGAACTTGCGCTTCCCGGGGGTCACGTCGGCGTCTATGTCAGTCGCAAGTGCCAGGGGATTCTGAGTAGCACGCTCTTCGAGTGGCTGATCGAGCGCCAGAAGTGATTTCCGTTTGCCCTACTGCAGGGCGCAGCCGAAAGAGCAGGGTCACGAACATGACATGCGGATGCACCAAGGGAGGCGGCAGCAGCGCGCCGGACCAGTCGGATGGCGCTCTTCCCAGGGAAGGGTGCGTGCAATGCATGTCGACGGGCGGGTTCCACAGGATGGCATACCGCGACTGGGGGGAGAAGCGGGCGGAGGAAAGGTTCCTGTGCGTTCACGGCCTGACCCGAAACGGCCGGGACTTCGACGCTCTCGCCAGGCGCCTGTCACGAAATGCACGTGTCATCTGTCCGGACCTGGTGGGTCGCGGCAGGAGCGGGTGGTTGTCCAATGCCACCGGCTACAACATTCTTCAGTACAACCTTGATGCAAAGGTCCTGACGGCACGCCTCAACCTTGAGTCATTCACCTGGATCGGCTCCTCCCTGGGCGGCCTGATGGGAATGGTCTTCGCCGGGCTCGAAAGCTCATCGATCAGACGACTGGTTATCAACGACATCGCGCCCGAGATTCCGCACGCCGCCCGGGCACGGGTGAGCATGTACCTGGGTCGGAGGACGACTTTCGGGTCTCTTGCCGAACTGGAAGGGCATCTGCGGAAGACCCTGGCATCCTTTGGCCCGATGACCGACGCGGACTGGGCCGAGATGGCCCGGCAGAGCTGTCGCAGGTCAGGCGATGTTCTCACAATGCACTACGACCCTCGTATCGCGCAGAATTTTCGCAACTTCTGGTCCTACATGCCGTTCCGGCTTTGGGCCTTTTGGGACCGGATCAGGTGTCCGGTGCTGATCCTGCGCGGGGAACGGTCCGACTTCCTGACCCCGGCCCTGCTGTCCCGGATGGTGGCGCGATTGCCTCATGCGGATGTCCTGGAGTTCGAGGGCGTCGGTCATGCGCCCACTCTCAACGCTCCGTGCCAAATTGATCCCGTGATCGAATGGATCGCAGGAAACTGAGTCAGATGTCCAATGTTTAGGCGGATCTTCACTGACCGGAAGATGGCTTCGCCCATGCGCGACAGGGGTTTCGGCCGGATTCAGGCTGTCACGCTTATGTAAGCATCGCGATCCGGGTCCATGCCGAGCAGCGCGAACGCCCTCGCCTGCAGTTCGGTCGG